>CAXTWC010000094.1:0-19888 GCA_964247805.1 uncultured Acetobacteraceae bacterium
GCGCGCCGAACGGCTCGTCCATCAGCACCAGCTCGGCATCGTTGGCCAGCACGCGAGCGATGGCCACGCGCTGCTTCATGCCGCCGGACAGCTGGTGGGGGAAGGCGTGGGCAAATCGGGTCAGGCCCACGGTCTCGACGAACTTGTCAGCGATGCGTGCGACCTCCGCCCGGGGCAGGCCGCGTGCCTTGGGACCGAAACCGACATTGTCCCGCACAGTCAGCCAGGGGAACAGACCGTAATCCTGGAACACCATCCCGCGGTTCGGCCCGGGGCCGGTCACCGCCTTGCCGCCGACGCTGACCCGGCCGGCGCTTGGCGGCTCGAACCCGGCGACGATGCGCAACAGGGTCGACTTGCCGCAGCCCGATGCACCCAGCAGGCAGATGAACTCGCCGCGTGGCACCAGCAGGTCGGCGCCGCGCAAGGCCTCGACGGTGCCGTAGCGTTTGCCCAGCCCCTCGATGCGCAGCAGCGGCTCAGCCATAAGACGGGCTCCAGCGCAGGAGCCGCCGACCGAGCGCTTGCACGGCGTAGTCGGACAGGAAGCCGAGTGCGCCGATCACCGCCATGCCCGCCACCACGACGTCTGTGCGGGAGAGCTGCCGCGCGTCCATGATCATGGCGCCGAGCCCGGTCTGCACGCCCGTCATCTCGCCCACCACGATCACCACCCAGGCGAAGCCGAGCCCCAGCCGCAAGCCGGTGAATATGCCGGGCAACGAGCCAGGCAGCACCACCACGGGGAACATGCGCGCGCTCGACACACCGAGCATGGACGCTGCCTCGAACAGCCGCGGCTCCACGCTGCGGACGGCGAAAATGGTGTTGACTAGGATGGGGAAGAACGCACCCAAGGCGACCAAGAAGAAGGCGGAACGGGCGCCCAGGCCGAACAGGATCATCGACATCGGCAGCCAGGCGGTAACCGGGATCGGCCGTAGCACCTGGAGCAGTGGATCGAGCAGCACCTGCGCCAGTTTCAACCGCCCGATCAGCATGCCCAGCGGCAACGCCACCAGGCAGGCCAGCACGAAGGCGCCATAAACCCGGCCGACCGAGGCCACGACATGCCCCGGGAGGCTGCCGCTGAACGCGTCGCCCTCGGTGCCCGTGGAAAGATCCACGAGCGCCGCCACGACTTCGCCTGGGGACGGGATCAGCCCGTATTCGGTGTGCCGGGTCGCCGCCCACCAGCCCGCCAGCAGCACCGCCGGCACGATCAGCCCGAGCCAGCGCCGCGTGCCCGGCAGCTTGGCGGCACTGGTCGGGACGGCGGCCTGGACGGTTACGCCCATCAGGCGTTGCTGGCCACTTCGTCAGAGAACTTGGTGTCGAAGAACGCGGTGAAGTCCGGCAGCGCGCGGATCTGCTTCATGGACAACATTTGGTCGGCATAGGCCTTGGACTGCTGGATCATCAGCGGCGTCATTTGCCAATTCAGCTCCACATTCGGCACCGCCAACTCGACGGCCGCCTTCTGCATGCCGAGCTTGGCGACCGTCATGGCGACCATCTCCTGTGGGTGCGCCATGGCGTAGGTGCTGGCCTGGCGCTGCAACGACACCATCAGCTTGGCGAGTTCCGGCCGCTTCTCCGCCGTGTCGCGGTTCGTGGCGAGGATCATGTTCAGGCTGCCCATCGGGGTGGAGTACGGATACTCCACGATCTTCCCTACCCCGGTGCTGACCGAGACGGAGGGCGCGGGTTCGGCGCCGACATAGGCGTCCACGTCGCCACGGGCGAGGGCCGCGTGCATCTCGCTGAACGACACCCGGACGGGGGTGATGTCCTTGACGGACATGCCCTCCATGCGGAACCGCTCGAGCGCGAACACTTCCTGGGTGGAGCCGGGCCAGATCGCGACGCGCTTGCCCTTGAGGTCGGTGAGCTTGTCGATGCCGCTGTTCTTGCCGGCGACGATGGCCATGCCCTTGTTGCACTCGGACCCGATCACGACGATGGGCTGGTGCTGGGTTGCCGACAGGATGGCGGCGGCGATGCCGAAGGTGGCGAAATCGACGGTGCCGCCCACCACGGCATCTTTGCCGTCCGCCGGGTTCTCGAATGGCGTGATCTCGACCGTGGTGCCTTCGGGCAGGAACTTCGCGTAGAAATACGGCGTGATCGAGTGGATGAGTTTGAGCGTGCCCATCTTGATCACGGTCGCGGCGCGCGCATGGCGCAGGATGGCCGGGCTGGCGAGGGCGCCAAGAACGGCTGCGCGTCGGGTTAGGTTCATTGCACGGATCTCCGGTCGTTGCGCCGTAGTAGGCAAGATTCGTGCCTATGGCCTGCGGCAATTGTTAGCTGGCCACTGGAGGAAATCGGCGCAGGCTCGTCCAGAATGTCAGCCCACCACACATGCCGCCAACCAGGAACACGACCGCGACATGGGCGAGCGCGACCCGGTAAGCGACCCAGAAAGGCAAATCAGGAATGCCGGTGGTCGACAGACCTGGTCCACAAAAGAGCAGCGGCCCGAAAATTTCACCTATTATTCCTCCCGCGAGTACGTCTGCTGCCAAGTCATTCATAAGTTTTCGCAGCAGCCAGCGAACCCAAACAAACGGTAAAAGGGCTCCGATCAGAACAACTATATTTAGGATGATGAAGACCATAATCGATAGCACGACGCCATCTAGGCGCATCGAAGTCGGTCGGAGGTTCAGTAGTAGACCTGCTAAACAGACCAACGACCCAACGAGGCAGGATGTAACATATGCGACCGTCCTCGACTCGAGTCTCGTGCGCATATCATCCTCTGATAACCCTGAAGCCAAACGTGGCTTCCGTCCGTGTCAGCTTCGCAGATGCTCCCGCAGCGTTCTACCGGTATACTCCGTGCGGAACACTCCGCGCTTCTGCAGGATCGGCACCACGGCGCGGCTGAATTGCTCGAACATGCCCGGGGACGTGGTCGGGGTGAGCACGAAGCCGTCGCAAGCCCGTGCCTCGAACAACTCGGTCAGGTGGTCGGCGATCATCTCGGGCGTGCCGACCAGTTGCGGGCACAACTCGCTGGTGGCAAAGCGCCGTGCCGCCTCGCCCAGGGTCAGCCCCTCGGCCTTGGTGCCCTGCAGGATGACGTCGAACGAGCCGCGCGAACCTTCCTCGATCTCGATATCGGCCAGCGGCTGGTCCGGATCGAAGCGGGACAGATCGACCCCGATATGCCCGGAAATCTGCGCCATGCCGAGTTGCGTATCCACCAGGCTGTTCACGTACTCCGCCCGCTCCCGGGCAAGGCTCTCCGTCTCGCCGATCACCACGTCGATCGAAGGCAGGATCACGCACTCCTCCGGCGCCCGCCCGCGGCGCGCCATTCGGGATTTGAAGTCGTTGTAGAAATCCTGCATGTCGGCCTTGGTATGCTGCAGGGTGAAGATCACCTCCGCCCACCGAGCGCCGAACTCGCGCCCCCGGTCGGAACTGCCGGCTTGCATGATCACCGGGTGGCCTTGCGGGCTGCGCGGCGTGGTGAGCGGGCCGCGGGTCTTGATCCACTGCCCGGCGTAATCGGCATAGTGGATCTTGGACGGGTCGGCGAAGGCGCCACTCTGCCGGTCCAACAGCAGCGCGCCCTCCTCCCAGCTATCCCACAGCGCGAAGCAGGCCTCGAGCACTTCGTCTGCCCGATCGTAGCGTTGGGCGCGGCCCGGCATCTCATCCATGCCGAAGTTGCGCGCCTCGAGCGTGGAGGTGGACGCCACCACATTCCACGCCACCCGCCCGGCGCTGAGATGGTCGAGCGTGCCGAGCATGCGGGCGATCTGGTAGGGGTGGTTGAAGGTGGAGGAATAGGTCAGGCCTAACCCGATGCGCTCCGTCACCCGCGCCATCATCGGCAGGATAACCGCCGGGTCGAGCAGGCAAACCTGCCCGCCGCGGCCGACCATGGTGTCGTAGCTGCCGCCGTATAGGTCGTACAGCCCGAGGATGTCGGCGAAGAACAGGCTGTCGAACTTACCGGCTTCGAGCACGCGGGCGATGTGCTCGTAGCGCGCCGGATCGAGGATATCCTCCACGTCCGATTCCGGGTGGCGCCAGGCGCCGTGGTGGTGACAGGTCGGCCCCGTCATCAGGAAGGCCACCAGGTGCATTTGCCGCTTCAACCGCCCTGCTCCCGCTTCGCTCGGGATAGCCGTAGCAAGTTCGGTGCCGATTGCGTCATGCGGCGAACAGGCTCCCCCAGGCGCTCAGCCCGCGCGTGTCGCATCCGGCCGCGTGCAGCGACGACCAGACGGCACAAGCGGTGGAGTCGTAGACGGGGATGCCGATTTCGCGCTCCAGTTCCGCCGCGATCCGGGCGCCATCGAGGTTGGTGCAAAGAATGCTGATCGCCTGTGGCCGAGCCGACGCGACCTCCCGCACCATGCCGGCCAGCGTCTCGGGCGGCACCTCGGCGAAGGCGAAGTTCTCGGCAATACCGGCATGCCGCTCCGCCACGCAGGTAAAGCCCAGCCCGGCATAGACCTGCACGATCCGGTCCTGCACGTCCTGGGTATACGGCGTCACCAACCCGAACCGGGCGACCCCGGCGCGGCGGAACAGCGCCACGGTGCCGAGCGAGGCCGAGGTGGCGGCGATGCCAGTCTCCCCGGTGATCGCGGCACAGACCGATTCGTCCTGCTGCAGCCCCAGCCAACTGGCCGAGGTGCCGTTCCAGCAGATCGCAGCAACCTTGGCGTCCGCGAGCAGGGACGCCGCCTCCAGCATCGGCTGCAGGTCGAACTGTGCCGCCGCCCCGGCATCCAAACCGATGCGGGTGACGCGAACACGGGCGAAATGGGCCGAGATACCCGGCACATCATGCAGCATCGCGGCGCAGGCTGGCTCCAGCACGGTGTTGGAGGATGGGGTGATCATGCCCAGTCGGATGGCATTCATCTTGCTACGCTCCTGGGCATATACCACCGGATTGGGCCCTGAATGATCGCGCGCCGCAAGCTGCTGACTGCCACCCTCGCGCTTGCCGCCCCCGCCATCGTGCCGCGCACCTCCCTCGGGCAGACCCTACGAAAGGTGAAGATCGGGTCCGCCTTCACCACCACGACCAACGCCGCGTACCTGATGCCGAAATACCTGAAGCCCGAGGGCATCGACCTCGAGATCGTCTCGTTCCCCAGCCTGGTGCAGCGTATGCAGGCGGTGGCGTCGGGGGACGTCGACGCAGGCAATGGCGGGCTGTCGGCCACGATGCAGGTGGACGTGAAGGGCTTCCCCATGGCCGTGCTGGCGAATGGCTGCGACGGCGGCTGGATGCTACTGGCCAGGCCCGAGATCACCAGCTTCGCCCAGCTCAAGGGCAAGAAGGTGGGTGTGCAGAACGGCTCCATCGGCTTGGTCAGCCTGCTGTGGAAGCTGAAGCACGAGGGGCTGGACGGCGCCGTGGACCTGGCCTTCATGGACAACCAGGACCAGCCCATCCCGCTGATGCGCGGTGACGTGGCCGCCATCTGCTGCTTCGAGCCGTATGCCACGCTGGCCGAACTGCAGGGTTGGGGCAAGAAACTGTGGGTGCCGTATGACACCCCCATGGGCAAGACCAACCTGGGCTTCGTCGCCTCCCAAGCCTTCGTGACCAAGGAGGCAGCTCTCACCCGCAGCCTGGTGCAGGCACATGTGAAGGCCACCAACGAGATGGCCAGTGACCCGGCGATCGCGATCAAGACCACGATCGACCAGTTCAAGATGACCCCCGAGGTCGCCGCCGCATCCACCAAGAACCTGTTCTTCTCCGCCGATTCGGGGCCGCATTTCCAGGATGGGCTCAAGGCGTTGGCCACTATGATGATCGACGCCAAGCTGCTCGACCGCGCGCCCGATTGGAGCCGCTTCATCAACACCAGCTTCCTGGCCTGATGAAATTCCGCGTCTTCGGCCTGGCCCCGCTGCTGGCCCTGTTGATCGCATGGCAGCTCGCAGTCCTGGCCGGAGTGTATCCGACCGTATTGCTGCCAGCCCCTGCTAGCGTCGTCGCCGCATTCGGACTGGATTGGCCAGACATCCTCGCCAACGCCGCCGCCAGCGTGACCCGGGTGGTGATCGGCGTCGGCATCGCCTTCTGCGTAGCGGTGCCGGCGGGGATGCTGATCGGGCGCTACCGCACGCTGGACCGGGTGACGGATTGGTCGATCCAGATCTTCCGCTCCGTGCCGCCGATCGCGCTCATCCCGATGGCCATCCTGTTCTTCGGCATCGGCGACCGCCCCGCCATCATCCTGATCTTCCTCGCCGCCCTCTGGCCGCTGCTGATCAACACCATCTTCGGCGTCCGCAGCATCGACCGCACCATGCTGAAAGTGGCGCAGGCGGCACGGGCCAGCGAGTGGCTGATCTTCCGCGACATCATCCTGCCGGCGGCCATGCCCTCGGTGTTTACCGGGCTGCGGCTGGCGATCGGTGGCGGCTGGCTCACCGTGGTCACAGCGGAGATGATCGCGGTGAAGTCGGGACTGGGTTACATGATCCTGAATGCGCAACTCACCTTTCAAAGCCAATTGATCATCGCGGGCATCATCGTCATCGGCGCCATCGGCCTGCTCGCCGACCAGGGCACTCGCCTGCTGCGCGCCCGGGTGTGCCGTTGGCAGGAGGGGCTGGTCGCGCAATCCGAATGACGCCGTTCATCGAGTGCAGCGGCGTCGGCAAGATCTACCAGGGCAAGTCCGGCGCAGTGGAGGCCCTGCGTGGCATCGACCTCGCCTGCGCTCCCGGCGAGTTCGTCTGCCTGCTCGGCCTGTCCGGCTGCGGCAAATCCACCCTGCTGCAACTGATCGCCGGGCTGGAAACCGCCAGCTCCGGCCGCATCACGGTCAATGGCAACCCCCTGTCCGGCCCGGCGCCCGAGACCAGCATCGTATTCCAGGATCACGGGCTGTTCCCCTGGATGACGGTCGAGCGCAACGTCGCCTTCAACATGAAAGCACGCGGCATCCCAACCCGGCAGCGCCGAGAAACCGCCGCCGAATTCATCGCCATGACCGGCCTGACCGCCTTCCGCGAGCGATACCCGCACGAACTCTCCGGCGGCATGCGCCAACGCGTGGGGATCGCCCGGGCGCTCACCACCCGGCCCCGCGCCCTGCTGATGGACGAGCCGTTTGGCGCACTGGACGCCCAGACCCGCGGCAACCTGCAGGAGGAACTGCTGCGCATCTGGGAGCAGCAGCGCACCACCGTCGTGTTCGTCACCCACAGCATCGACGAGGCGGTGTTCCTGGCCGACCGCATCGCCGTGTTCTCCGCCCGCCCCGGCCGCATCGCCACCGTGGTGGACGTGGACCTGCCCCGGCCGCGGGACCCGAACACCCCCCGCTTCGCCGAACTCAGCCGGATGTTGCGCGGCCAGATCGCGCCGGACCTGCACGGAGCCCCCCTCGGATGAAGCTGCTGCTCGCCAACCCCAACACCAGCACCGCCGTCACCGACCGCATCGCCGCCGTGGCCCGCGCCGTGGCGGCACCCGGCACCGAGATCGTGGCCGTCACCGGCACCGCCGGCGTGCCCTACATTGCCACCCGCGCCGAGGCCGCGATCGCCGGGCGCACCACGATGGAGCTGATGGCCGAGCACGGCGCCGGCTGCGACGCCGCGATCGTGGCCGCCTTCGCCGACCCGGGGCTGGGCGGCGCGCGCGAGGTGATGGGCGTCCCCGTCATCGGCCTGGCCGAAGCCGCCATGCTGACCGCCTGCATGCTCGGCCGACGCTTCGCCATCGTGACGTTCTCCGGCTCGCTCGGCCCCTGGTACCGCGAGTGCGTGGAGTATCACGGCCTCACTTCCCGCCTCGCCGCGATCCGCAGCCTCGAGCTGCCGTTCGCCGGGATCGAGACGGTGCAGACCGAACTCGAAGCCGCATTGGTCGCGCTGTGCGTCCGCACGGTGAGCGAGGACGACGCCGACATGGTGATCCTCGGCGGCGCCCCGTTGGCTGGCTTGGCCCGGCGTGTGGCGGACCAAGTCCCCGTCCCCCTGGTCGACGCCGTGGAAGCCGCGGTGCTGCAGGCGGAGGCACTGGTGCGACTGGCCCCGCGAAAGGCCACCGCGGGCAGCTTCCGCAGGCCCGCACCGAAGCCGGCGGTCGGGTTGCCGGACACACTCCGGCGAATGCTGGACGGCACCTGAGCGGATGAGCGCGGCCATCTCCGAAACCGACGGACTGCCCTCCCCCCAGCTGCAATGGGCGGTGCTGGCTATCGTGCTGGCCCTGATCATGGCGGTGTTGGACAGCGCCATCGCCAACATCGCGCTGCCCACCATCGCGCACGATCTGCACGTGTCGGATGCGGCGTCGATCTGGGTGGTGAACGCCTATCAGCTTGCCGTCACCATGTCCCTGCTGCCGCTGGCCTCGCTCGGCGAGATCATCGGTTACCGCCGGGTGCATATCTGGGGCTTGGTGTTGTTCGTCGCGGCCTCGCTGCTGTGCGCGCTGTCCGGCAGCCTGATGCTGCTGACCCTCGCCCGCATCCTGCAGGGGCTGGGTGCGGCCGGGATGCTGAGCGTCAACGTGGCACTGGTCCGCTTCGTGTTCCCCCGCCACCGGCTGGGCAGCGGCATCGGGCTGAACGCCATGGTCGGCTCGGTGGCGACGGCGGTTGGGCCGACGGTGGCCTCCGCGATCCTGGCCGTGGCGCATTGGCCCTGGCTGTTTGCCGTGAACGTGCCGATCGGCCTGTTCGCCCTGGTGGTGGCCTGGCGCGCGCTGCCGCATACCCAAGCCCCGGCGTCCGTCCGGTTTGATGTCACCAGCGCCGCGCTGAGTGCGGCCACGTTCGGCCTGCTGATCAGCGGAGTGGATGGGCTGGCGCATGGCGAGTCCGCCCCGCTGGTGGCCGCCGAGGTGATCGGCATGCTGGTGATCGGCACGGCCCTGGTGCGCCGCCAATCCGCCCTGACCTCGCCGCTGCTGCCGGTCGATCTGTTGCGCGTGCCGCTGTTTGCCTTGTCGGCCGCGGCCTGCGTCTGCTGCTTCGCCGGGCAAGGCTTGGCGTATGTGGCGATGCCGTTCCTGCTGCAGAACACGCTCGGGCTGGACCAGGTCACCACCGGGTTGCTGCTGACCCCCTGGCCGCTGACGGTGGCGCTGATCTCCCCGGTGGCGGGATGGCTGTCCGACCGTTTCCCGCCGGCGATCCTGGGCGGGATCGGGCTGGTGATCATGGCGGCGGGCCTGGCGTTCATGGCGACTCTGCCGGTGCATGCGTCGGGGCTCGCGATCATCTGGCGCACCGCCGTCTGCGGGCTCGGGTTCGGGTTCTTCAACGCCCCCAACAACCGCGCGATGATCTCGTCCGCTCCCGCGCATCGCAGTGGCGGTGCCAGCGGCATGCTCGCGACCTGCCGGCTGCTCGGGCAGACCACGGGGGCGGCGTTGGTTGCGCTGTGCTTCGAAGTCACGCCCCACAACGGCGCCCCGGCGGCCCTGCTGGTGGGCGCGGGATTCGCGGGTGCGGCGGCGCTGGTGAGTTTTCTGCGGACCACCGCACCGAAGACCGCTCGGTGATTCCTGGAGTAAGCCGGGGCCTGATCAGGTGGCTGGATACGCATTGAGGTGTGCTTCCACACGTCCGTCATTGCGAGCGCAGCGAAGCGAACCAGGGCGACCCGGCGAGTATCGGCCGTATGCCTCTGGATTGCTTCGTCGCAAGCGCTCATCGCAATGACGAACGTCGTTTAACTCGTGTCAACCGGCCACCCGTCTTGTGGCGGCGGGGGTGGCGTGCCGCCCATTTCCCAGACCGTGCCCATGGCCAAACCCAGGTCGCGGCAGATCCGGCGGACGACCTCCCGTTCGGGCAACGCGTCGATCTCCGCCGCCACGCCCGGGTCATCCAGCCGCTCGGCGAGGTCGTCGAACAGCCGCTCGGCCGCCTCGCCATCGCTCTCGCGCTGGATCACCTCGGCGACCGCGCGGGCCACCTGACGCCGCAGCATCGCCTGCCGGTTATCCGCCGACGAGGGATGTGGCCAGCCTGCCTGCATCCGCTGGATCAGCGCCACGGTGCGCCGCACCGAACGCGACACCCGGTCGAACGCCCGCGCCAAACCTTCGACCCGCGGCACGGCTTCGGCCATCGCGGCGGTCACTGCGTCGACGTCTTGCCCGGACGCTGCGGCCTCGCTCAACGAGGCCGGCTGGTGGCCAGGCACGGGCAGGTCACTCGCCACAACTTCGGCGGCCTGTTGCTCGATCTCCATCATCCGCGTGACGACGCGCGCCGCCCGCATCCCGAGGGAGACGAGTTCGGTCAGCGCGGCATCGAGATTTGGATTAGGAGAAGCCTTAGTGTTCATGGCCGGGGAGATGACCACATCACCGCCCACAGTTTCAAGGACGCAATCGTAGTCTGGTGCACAATGGAGTTCTAGCTGCCGTCGATGACGATCCGCGAGGGGCGAGCCGACGTAGATCGTCGCACAAGCTGTTAGCTCGCCGATTTCTGACGAATGATCACCGCGAGTCGGTCCGCTTCTGCCATTAGGTCGAAGACCTGAGATCGGATTTCGAGAAACCGTTTAAGCTCCTCACCGGCTTTGTGCCTCATGGCCTCAGTGTTAATCGGTTGCGCGTCGGCACTACTGAGGAACTTTTCCATCCGGAGTATCCGCACATCCTTGTCTGACGGATTGAGCGTTTCCAGAAACTCACGCCACAACTTCGGCCCCTTCCGTTCGTTGCACGTTCGGCAACTTGGAACAAGGTTACGGATGCGGTGACCGTGTCCAGAGAACTCGCCTTTTATGACGCGGTTGAATACGTGATCCCACGTAGCCGCCGACTCGCCGCAATAGACGCACTGCAGTTCTGCACCGGCCTCCTGACCGAGGTCCCGCATGGCCTGGGCAACTACGGCTGGGATGTAAATGTCGTGAGGCGCAAGCGCCGACGCAAATGCATTTGAAAAGGTGCTCTTGCGTTCCATGATGGTCGAGGAGTGCAGATACTTCTTTATACTTTCTAGCTTCACAACGTTTATCCTCGACAGGCTCTTAGAGAAATATACGTTCGCCAGTCCATGTGAACGGCAGCTATCGCACTGACACCGCCTGAACCGGCCGGACCGGAGTCGGCCAGTTTTCGCCGTCCCGGAATGTCAGCTATCTGAGCAACCCACTCTGAAGCGGACAGGTCGCCATCTAAGCCGGACATTCTTTTTTAATCCGCAAGCGTAGGGTGGGCTGCTCGGCAGCCCACCACCTCGGCGCGTAAAACGATCCTCGTCGAGTTGCATCGGTGCCGGTGGGCTGCGAGCAGCCCACCCTACGCTATCCTCCCTGCCCGCCCTGCGGTCCAACTCAAGTTATGACTGCCGGTCTCTACTCACCCATAATCAGACCTTTAACAGCGGTATCAAGCGACCGGCTTCGTTCCACAAAGACCACTAAGGAACTCCCCGCAGCCGAGCCACTGCCGATTCCACATCGGCCCACGCCGGCAGCCCCGGTGCGAACTGGGCGCGAACGTAGCGAACCAGCGCTGCCACCTGCGCATCGTCCAGCGTGTCGCGGAAGGCGGGCATGGCGCCGAGGGTCGGCAGCGCCGGCGTGTCCAGGCCGTGCAGGATCACGCGGATCAGCGTGTCCGGAGTGGCCGCGTGGACGTTGCTGTTCAGCGCCAGGCTCGGCCGCACACCCGCGAGCAGCGGGCCACGGCCGGGTTGATGGCAAGCGGCACAGGCGCCGTCATACAGCCGCGCCCCCAAACTATCCGCCGGGCCCGGCATCGTGCGGGCGAGGGTGTCGCGGGCGAGATCGGCGGTCGGGCCGGCGTCGCTGGGCGATAGCGAGGCGAGATACACCGACATCGCCCGGATATCGGCATCCGGCACCCGGCTCAGCTCCCGCACCACCGGCGCCATCGGCCCTGCCGCCGGGCCGTGATGGGCGGAGAACCCGCTCCGCAAATAGTCGTAGAAATCGTCCTGCGTCCAGGGCAGCGGCGCGTGGGAGCGGCCATCCAGGCCGGGTGCGTCCCACCCATCGACCGCGGCCCCGGCCAGGTAGGCGCCGCCACGCTCCGCCCCCAGCGCGTTGCGCGGCGTGTGGCAGGCGCCGCAATGGCCCAGACCGTCCACTAGGTAGGCGCCGCGGTTCCACTCGGCGGAGCGGCGCGCGTCCGGCTGGAACGCGCCGCCGCGCAGGAACAGCGTGTTCCACCCGGCCATGAGGGGGCGCAGGTTGAAGGGGAAACGGAGCGTGCTCGGCTGGCGGGGCGCGGAGACGGCGTCCTGGCTCATCAGGAAGGCATACAGCGCCTCCATGTCGCCCTCGGTCATCGTGCGGAACGCCGTGTAGGGCATGGCCGGGTAGATATGGCTGCCGTCGCGGCGGATGCCCTGGCGCATGGCCCGGGCGAACGCGGCGTAGGACCAGGCGCCGATGCCGGACGCCGGGTCGGGGGTGATGTTCGGGCTGGTGACGGTGCCGAATGGCGTGTGGATGCGGTGCCCGCCGGCCCAGGCCACCCCACCCGGTGCGGTGTGGCAGGTCACGCAGTTGCCGATCGCGGCCAGCACTCGGCCGCGGTCGATGGTGGCGGCGGAATACAGGCCGGCCTCGGGGCGCGGCGCCGGGTCGATGGCCGATCGGAACGGCAGCGCGACCGCCGCGACGCCTGCCAATGCGGTGAACGCGCCGGCCAGGGCGGCCCACCAGGCACGGCGTTTGGGCGGGGGGGCTGGCAGGGTCGTGGCGGCTAGCCCGGCCTTGATGCGCTCGGGCGTGAACGGGACTTCGCGGAAGCGCACGCCGGTCGCGTCGAAGATGGCGTTGGCGATCGCGGCGGCGCTGGGGACGGAGGCGGACTCGCCGGCCCCCATCGGTGGCTCGTCGGGCCGGGGCATCAGCAGCGACTGCATCGCCGGCAGTTCCGGGAAGGTCAGGATCGGGTAGGCGCCCCACTCGCGGCTGGTGACCGCCTTTTGGTCGAAGCGCACCTCCTCCTTCAGCACGCGGCTGATCGACTGGATGACGTTGCCCTGCAGCTGGTGGCGCACGCCGTCCGGGTTGATCATCAGGCCGGAATCCTGCCCGGCCACGATGCGCGATACGGCCACCTCGCCGCTCCGTGGGTCCACGGTGACGTCGGCCACCCAGGCGGACCACGCCGCGCCGAAGCCGGGGAAGGTGCTGTGCACGTATTGCGCGTAGGCGACACCTTGGCCGTGCAGCACACCGTCGTCGGTTTGGCGCTTGCGGGCGGCGGTGTGGGGCTGCCACCCCGCCTCTGCTGCGGTGGCTTTCAGCAGCTCGCTCCCGCGCGGGTCCGGCAGGAGGCGGAGGCGGTATTCCACCGGGTCCACCCCGGCGGCAATGGCGAGTTCGTCGATGTAGGATTCGTGCGCGAACGTATTGGGCAGGGCCGACACGCCGCGCAACCAGGCGGCGCGCACGATCGGCGCCATGTCGTTGGCCACTACGCGGATCGGGTCGTAGGCATAGGGCGGGATCGCGGTGCGGTCACCCATGTCGCTGACCAGCGGCACCGGCGGGATTGTGCCGGTCAGGATGAGAGCCAAGGTGGGCGCACGGTTGGACGGATAGTGGGTGCTGAAATCGTAGCCAACCGGCTGGCCGTGCGCATCCAGACCGCCAGACACGTCCATCAGCTGGGCGGCGCCCTTTGGCTCCCACGCGTGTTCTTGCGCGCGGGTGAATTGCACGCGCACCGGCCGGCCCACCGCGCGGGACAGCAGCGCTGCGTCCGCGCCCACGTCGTCGGCACAGTTGCGGCCGTAGCAGCCGGCGGCCTCCATGCGGTGGATGGTGACCTGCTCGGCCGGCATCGCCATCAGCAGCGCCAGGTCGTTGCGGAGCGCGTGCGGGTTCTGCGTGCCGGACCATACGGTCAGCCCCTCCGGCCGCCAATCCGCAACCGAGCAGGACGGACCGATCGAGGCATGCATCTGGAACGGCCACAGATAGGTGCGACGCATTGGTTGCGCGGCGCCCGCGATTGCCGCGTCCACGTCGCCGCGCTCCAGCAGGGTGCGGGGTGTGCTTGGATTGGCGCGGATCGCTGCC
The DNA here is from genome assembly GCA_964247805.1 of uncultured Acetobacteraceae bacterium. Taxonomy (GTDB): domain Bacteria; phylum Pseudomonadota; class Alphaproteobacteria; order Acetobacterales; family Acetobacteraceae; genus LMUY01. Next base: position 14,032 of record CAXTWC010000094.1, read on the forward strand.
TCGATATCGGTCAGGTCCGGCAGGCGCGGGCCGGGGCGCCAGGACACTGCGAGTTGCTTGGCGGCTTGGGCGGCGTGTTCCTCGCGCTCGGCCACCACGCCCACGAAATCGCCGATGACCACTACACCGGCGATACCGGGGATGCCGGCGATGGACGCCTCGTCCACCGCGATCAGGCTGCACCCCACGCCGTCGCCGTGGTCGAGCCCGGCATACGGCGGACGCACGACCCGGCCGTGCAGCATGCCGGGCACGCGCATGTCGTGCACGTAAACCAGGCCGCCGGTCGCCTTGGCGGGGATGTCGGTTCGCGGCGCTGCCTGCCCGACCACACGGTATGATCCGGGTGGTTTGACCGGCGCCGCCTCGTCCAGGGTCAGGTGTAGCTGGCGGCCTTGCAGCAGCGCGGCGTAGGTGGTGAAGCGGTTCTCGGCCGCCGGGCCGCTGACCACGCCGTCCTCCACGGACAGCAGGTCGGCCGGGATGCCCAATTCTTCCGCTGCCAGCGCCAGCAACGCGGCCCGTGCCTGAGCCGCCGCGGCGCGCAGGGGCTTGGCGGTGACCTGCAACGTGGTGCTGGCGATGGTGGCACCCTGGTCGGGGCCTAGCCCCACCGTGCCCAGCACCATGCGCACCCGGTGCAGGGCAACATCCAGCTCCTCCGCCACGATCTGCGCGAGCGCGGTGGAGATGCCGGTGCCGAGATCGACGTGGCCGTTGAACGCGGTGACGCCCGCCGCGTCCATCACGACGAACAGCTCCGGCCCGGCGGTGGACGGGCGCTGCACGACCAGCGTGTCGCTGCGGGCGAGGATCTCGGCGGCGGTCAAACGACTTGCCCCGCGGCACGCTGGCCCGCTGCGCGCTGGACCGCGCGGATGATCTCGTAATGCGCGCCGCAGCGGCAGAGGTTGTAGCGCAGTTCCTCGCGGATCTCGGCCGGCGAGGGATGCTGGTTGCGGGCCAGCAAGGCGTGCGCGGTCATGATCATACCGTTGAGGCAGAAGCCGCATTGCGCCGCCTGCTCGTCGATGAACGCCTGCTGCACCGGGTGCGGCGCCGCCAGCGTGCCCAGGCCCTCCAGCGTCACCACCGCCCGTCCCCGTGCCAAGCCGGCCGGCAGCACGCAGGAACGGGCAGCCACGCCGTCGATCAGCACCGTGCAGGCGCCGCACTCGCCCAGGCCGCAGCCGTATTTGGGTCCGTTCAGCGCCAGGTCGTTGCGGAGCACATACAGCAGCTTCGTCTCAGGTGGCACGTCCAGCGCGTGGTCCTGTCCGTTGACCGTGAGCGTCAGCACGCCGGAGGCTCCTCCTTGGATCGGTGATGCGAACGGCACGGTAAGGGGTGTGTCACGATGTGCAAGGCTTGCCCGTCGCGGAACCCAGCCCCTCTCTGGCGGTTCGACTCGGCACGATGACGGAGCCCGCCGCACCACCCCTGGACCGAGACCTGGCGCTGTCGGCGGTCGAGGCCGGCACGCGCCGCTACTTTGCCGCCCGCCGCGACAAGGTGACGCCCTTTGTGGACGCGCATTTCTCGCTGCCGGGCACGCTCGGCCTGCACCGGGTGGCGGTGGGCTGGGATATCGCCAAAGCCCCGCTGAACCTCACTTTGGCCGCCCCGCAGATCGGCATGCAGCTCGGCGCGATGGCCGCGCGCAAGCTGGGAGCGGCGCGCGTGGCAGGCGTGCTCGGGCGCTCGATCCTGCTGCGCACGGCCGTTTCGCGCGAAATCGAATGGCTGGTGCAGACCGAGTTGCTGGAGCTGCCTTGCCGGCAGACCGGGCGGGAGAGCCAACGCGACGCTTTGGCTGCGGCCATCCTGGAGGACCCGGCGCTCACCACCGCCATCCAGGCCGCGCTGGCGGAGCTTGGCCGCCACAGCGACGACCCGGCGTTCCGCCACCGGCTGGAGCAGGCCATGGCGGAATACGCCACCAGCCGGGCGGCCGCCGCCGAGATCACCACGGGATTGCTGACGCTCAGCGCGGGGGCGCTGGCGCTGAACAAGCTCACCCCAGGCGCCGCCACGCTTGGCCCGGCGCTGGCGGGGCTGATGGCGCAACAGGCGGCGGTTTCGGCGTTTCCGCTGGGCGGCTGGCTGGGCGGGGTATGGTATGGGCTGTTCCCCGCCGTGCCCTCCGCCATGATGACGGTGGGCACCACGGGCGGCCTCATGCTGGCAGCCGCCGCGTTTGCTGCGTTCGCCGGCGTCGTCTCCGACCCGATCCAGCGCGCGCTGGGGCTGCACCGGGTCCGGCTGATGCGCATGCTGGACGGACTGGAGCGGCAGTTCTTCGACCCGGGTGCCGCGGGGTTTGCGGTGCACGACCACTATGTCGCGCGGCTGCTCGATCTGTTCGACATGGTGGGAATGGCGCTGCGGCTGGCAAGGGGCTGAGCGGTCCGATACCGAATTGAATTGACGCATGCCCTATTCGAATGCATGAGGTCAGTCTGTGCCTAGTTGAACATTTTTTTGACGATGCAGTCACGCTTCGGCTCAAGTGCCTACCCCGAGCCATTGCCGGCTTGACGATTTTGTTGGGATAGACATTAAAAACAGGCCTTGGGATGCGCGATGTAGATGAAACCCGTCTATCGGCGACATTAGATTCGATTTACGACGCGGCGGTTCGGCCGTCGCGATGGGCCGGCGTCATCGAACATCTCGGGACCCTGTTCGACAGTCATTTCGTCGATATCTTTTCGCGCACCGATGACTGGTCCGACATGCGCGGCCGGGCTGTGGGTTTGGACAAGTCCGACTACGAGGACCAGTTCCTCGGCGTCTGGTGCAACCGCAATATTTGGACCCAGACCCATCCGGTGCGTGTCTCCGGCGAGGTGCTGCCGACTTGGCAGATCGTGGATCGGCAGGAGCTGTTCCGCAGCCCGATCTACAACGAATACCTCACTATGCGCGACCTGGACGAGGGGCTGCGAATCGCGCTGTGGGCCGGGCATGGCTGGATCTTGGATATTTCGCTCCTCCGCTCCGCGTCCATCGGAGCTTTCCAGGCCGACGAGGTGGCACTCGGCAAATACCTGCTGCCGCACCTGCAACGGGCGGCGTCCGTTTCGCAGAGCTTGCAGGGCGCACTGAATTTCGCATCCTTCGACACGTTTGGCCGGCCGGCGTTCCTGCTGGACCGCGGCGGGAAAGTCTTGCAGCTCAACGGCGCGGCGGAGGCGGTGCTCGCGCGTGCGGGTCCGCTCAGGCTGCTGCACGGTCACCTCACCGCTGGGTCGGAGCAGGACGCTACGGGCTTGTCGGCCGCAATCGCGGCGGCGTCTCGGATCGGACAGCCGGAGGCGTCGCAGCTGGACGTATCGGGCCGGCCAGCGCCAGGCTCGCTGCAGCTTACGATCGTGCCCATGCGGGAGAACAAGGATTGGGCGCTGCCGGGTCCGACTTGCGTGCTGGTGCTGGTGGGACAGGGCTCGCGCGGGCCGGAAGCGTTGATCGAACGCTACGCCCTCACCCGTGCCGAAGCCGAGTTCGGTTTGAAGCTTGCGGCGGGCAAGTCGCTGGCCGAAATCGCGGCCGACAGCGGGCGCAGCATCAACACCGTGCGCACGCATCTTGCGCGGGTCATGGCCAAGACGCGGACGCAACGGCAGAGTCAACTGGTGCCTCTCCTGATCGACGCCAGTTACGGCGGCCGGCTGCATGAGAGGGTGCCCGGAACGCCTTAAACCTGGCAGGCGCCTCCAACGACCGTCGGGGCCGCAGACATGGCGCCCGGGACAAGCCGGCCAGCTTCGCCTACACCGCTGCGCATGAGCAGTATTCCACCCTCCCTGCCATTGGTTGCAGTCACACCGGAAACCGGCGACTACGCGCCACGGGAAATCCCCCAGCGTTCTGGCCTGCTCCGGCGTCTCGGCCCTGGGCTGATCACCGGGGCGGCGGACGACGACCCGAGCGGGATTGCCACATATAGCCAGGTCGGCGCGCAATTCGGCTATGGCCTGGCGTGGACGATGCTGTTCAGCCTGCCCTTCATGATCATCATCCAGGAGATCAGCGGCCGCATCGGTGCCGTGACCGGGCGCGGCATCGCCGACAATGTGCGGCGGCACTACAGTCCGTGGCTGGTGCGCGGGATCGTGGTGCTGCTGCTCGGCGCCAACGCGATCAACCTCGGGGCCGATCTCGGCGCCATGGGGGCCGCCGTGCAATTGTTGTTGGGCGGCAACTCGCGCCTGTATACCGTCGGCTTCGGTGTGCTGTGCGTCGTGGCCGAGATCTTCCTGAATTACGGGTTTTACGCCAGCGTCCTGAAATGGCTGACCGTGTCGTTGTTCGCCTACGTGGCCGTGGTCTTCGCGGTGCACGTGCCATGGGGCCGGGCGCTGTATGCCACGCTCGTTCCGCATCTCTCGTTCGGCGCCGGACAAGCCATGGCCCTCGTCGCGGTCCTGGGCACGACGATCAGCCCCTACCTGTTCTTCTGGCAATCGGCGCTGGAAGTGGAGGACCAGTCGAAGCGCAAGACACGACCGCTCCGCCTGACGCCCGGCGTGGCACAACCGCAGTTCGCGCGTATCCGAACGGACACGATTGTGGGCATGACGGTGTCCAACCTCGTTGCGATCTTCATCATCTTCGCCACGGCCGCGACGTTGAATGCCACCGGCATCACCGACATCCAAACCTCCTCGCAGGCTGCCGAAGCGCTGCGGCCGATCGCCGGGGATTTCACCTTCGCTGTCTTCGCAGCCGGGATCATCGGCACCGGCCTGCTGGCGGTACCGGTACTGGCCGGGTCGGGCGCGTATGCCCTGTCGGAAACGCTCCGCTGGCGTCGCGGCCTGGACCGGCGATTGCTGCAGGCCAAGTCGTTCTACGCCACGATCGCCGTCTCGACGATGGCGGGCGTCGGCCTGAACTTCACCAGTCTCGATCCGGTCAAGGCGCTGTATTGGAGCGCCGTGCTCAACGGCATCATCGCAGCCCCGGTCATGGCCGTGGTCATGTTCGTGGCATCCAACGGCCGCATCATGGGGCGGCTGACGATCAGCAAGCCCATGCAGGTCGGTGGCTGGCTCGCGACGTTGGTGATGGCCGCGGCCAGCATCGGCTTCTTCGTCCTGTAACACGCTGCCCGGCGAAGCATCCGTCGTAGTGTGCATCCGCTTGATGGATTGCACCATCACGTCGTGACGATCGGCGCGTTTGTCTGGTGCAATGCCAAAGCGCATTGCACCCTACCGGACGAGACGAGGGTCAGCGCTTAAGGCTGTTGGTATCAGAACTCCTCCCACTCGTTGGCTGCGGGTGCATGCTGCGACATTACCTTGAGAGCGGTGCGGGTCTTCGACACTTGCACGGCCCTCGGCTTGACCGGCCCCTTCACCGGCGCCGCGGTTGCAGGCTGACCTCCGACTTGGAAATGACCGATCAGGCGCACGAGCGCCTCTGCCTCCTGGGCCAGGCTGTGTACGGCGGCGGTGCTCTGCTCGACCATGGCGGCGTTCTGCTGGGTGACCTGGTCCATCTGGTTCACCGCCGTATTGACCTGCGCAAGCCCGGTCGCCTGCTCCTGCGCGGAGCCCGCGATGTCCGAGACCACCTTGTCGATCTCTTCCACCTGCCCGACGATCTGGGTCAGGGCCTTGCCGGCCTCGCCCACCAGCGTGACCCCCGACTTGACCTGGCCCTCGGAGGTTCGGATCAGCGCCTTGATCTCCTTCGCCGCATCGGCCGAGCGTTGCGCAAGGGCCCGCACTTCGCTTGCCACCACCGCGAAGCCGCGTCCCGCATCCCCGGCGCGTGCCGCCTCCACCCCGGCATTGAGGGCGAGCAGGTTGGTCTGGAAGGCAATCTCGTCGATCACCCCGATGATCTC
>CAXTWC010000095.1:0-19800 GCA_964247805.1 uncultured Acetobacteraceae bacterium
CGAACGTCGGCGGCGCGAGGGACGTGAACAACAAGCTCGACAACTCAGTGGTCGCTATCGGCACATCCTTCGCCTGGTAAGCGTCTAGCACTGGCTTGATTGGACGGGCGGTAGAGCAATCTACCGCCCGTTTTCTTTTGTACGTCCCCATTGCCGGGTCGCCGCACGCGAAATGCTTGGCGCTCGTTCGAACACGCTGTAGGAAGACCTGCCGACTTGTTCGGCTGTCTGGACACAGGTTTTCCAATGCACGTGCGCAAGTCTATGTTCGCTGTTCTGTCGACTGGCCTTCTCGCGTTGAGCGCGTGCGGCGGTGACCCTAGCCAGCATGTCCGCCCCGTCGCCGATAACGAGTACAACGACTACCGCGTGGACAACATCACGCGCGGTAAGTTGGGTGGTGACCAGGGCCTCGTGTTCGGCGTCGGCAAGGGCAGTGGCAGCAGCAGCCAGAACGAAGGCGCCGCCTTGGGCGTCAATGCGTATCTGTGGCGCGGCGCGCTCGATACACTGGCCTTCATGCCGCTTGCTTCGGCGGACCCGTTCGGCGGCGTGATCATCACGGATTGGTATCAGCCGCCATCAGGCGGCGGCGAGCGGTTCAAGGCGACGGCTTACATCCTTGGCCGTCAGTTGCGGGCTGATGGAGTTCGGGTCTCGATCTTCCGTCAGGTGCAGCAGGGCGGGCAATGGGTGGATGCGCCGGTCAGTCAGGCGACCACCGGCGAAATCGAAAACAAAGTGCTGGCACGGGCACGCGAGCTGCGGGCGCAAACCGCCAGTCAGTAGGGTCCCGCCCACGCCGTATGGGTAGCAGTGACGATGCAAGAGCAGGCTGCGCAATCCGCCACGGAGCGCGCTACAGGATATGATTTCGCCGGAATAGAGGCCCGTTGGCAGCAGGCTTGGGACGAACAAGCCGCCTTCCGCGTGGAAGATGTGCCGACAGACGGCAAACCGAAGTATTACGTGCTCGAGATGTTCCCGTATCCTAGCGGGAGTATCCACATGGGCCACGTGCGGAACTACACGCTCGGCGATGTGGTTGCGCGCTACAAACGAGCCTGCGGGTTCAACGTAATGCATCCGATGGGCTGGGACGCCTTCGGGTTACCGGCCGAGAATGCCGCGCGGGAGCGGCGCGTTCACCCGGCGGAATGGACCTGGCGCAACATCGCTGCGATGCGGGCCGAGCTGAAGCGTATGGGTTTGTCGATCGATTGGTCCCGCGAATTCGCGACCTGCGACCCGGCTTACTACGGCCAGCAACAGAAGCTGTTCCTGGCATTGATGCGCCGCGGCCTGGTGGAGCGCCGGCTGAGTTGGGTCAACTGGGACCCGGTCGACGAGACAGTGCTCGCCAACGAACAAGTCGTCGACGGGCGCGGCTGGCGTTCGGGTGCGCCGGTTGAAAAGCGGCAACTCGCGCAGTGGTTTTTCCGCATCACGGCCTATGCGCCTGCCCTGCTGGAAGCGCTACCGGGCCTCGAGCGGTGGCCTGAGCGAGTGCGGGCGATGCAGTCCAAGTGGATCGGCCGCAGCGAAGGGGCACGGATCCGCTTCGCCCTGGAGCAGCCAGCGGCTGGGTTGGACGTGGTCGAGGTGTATACCACGCGCCCGGACACGCTATTCGGGATGTCGTTCCTGGCGGTGGCGCCGGAGCATCCGTTGGCGGCTGCGGCAGCCCAGGCCAATCCGGATGCGGCCCGGTTCGTTGCCGAATGTCGAGCGATGGGGACGAGCGAGGCCGCGATCGAGACGGCTGAGAAAAAGGGTTTTGCCACCGGGCTGAGCGTCCGCCATCCCTTCGAGGATCGTGTGGTGCCGGTCTGGATCGCCAACTTCGTGTTGATGGAATACGGCACCGGGGCGATCTTCGGCTGTCCGTGCGGCGATCAGCGGGATCTGGATTTCGCCCGCAAATACAGTCTGCCGGTCGTTCCGGTAGTGTTGCCCGCTGGGGAGATGGCTGGTTCTTTCGCGATCGGCACCAAGGCCTATGATGGGGCGGGACGCATGATCAACTCGTCCTTCCTCGATGGCCTGACAACGGACGAGGCTGCACAAGAGGTCATCAAGCGCCTGCACGACGCGGGCCAAGGTGAGGGCGTCGTCAACTGGCGCATGCGGGACTGGGGGGTCAGTCGGCAACGGTATTGGGGTTGCCCGATCCCAGTGGTGCACTGCGCGTCCTGCGGGGTAGTGCCGGTGCCGGAGAGCGCGCTTCCAGTCGTGTTGCCGGAGGACGTGTCGTTCGATCAGCCGGGCAACCCGTTGGATCGGCACACGGCGTGGCGCAACGTCCCATGTCCTGGTTGCGGCGGTCCGGGCCATCGCGAGACCGACACGCTGGACACTTTCGTTGACAGTTCATGGTATTTTGCGCGTTTCTGCAGCCCGGAAGCAGCGGAACCGGTAGCCGCGGCGGCGGCGGCGCACTGGCTGCCGGTAGACCAGTATGTCGGAGGCATCGACCACGCCATCCTGCATCTGTTGTATGCTCGGTTCTTCACCCGGGCCATTCATGACGCCGGGATGGTGAGCGTCGACGAGCCGTTTGCGGGGCTGTTCACGCAGGGCATGGTGACCCACGAGAGCTACCGCGCGCCGGATGGACGCTGGCTCTACCCGGCTGAGGTCGAGCGACTGCCTGGTGGTGCGGTGGAACGGGCGACCGGCTTGGGGCTTGTGGTTGGCCCGAACGACAAGATGTCGAAGTCCAAGCGGAACACGGTCGATCCGCAGGACATCATCGCCCGATATGGTGCCGACACCGCGCGATGGTTCGTTCTGTCCGATAACCCGCCCGAGCGCGATATGGAATGGACGGAGACCGGGATTGCCGGGGCCCACCGATTTGCCCAACGGTTGAACCGGCTGGCCATTTCCGTGGTCGAAGATCCAGTTGGGAGCGGTGTGGTCACTGCATCGGGAACGGCGTTGTTGCGGACGGCCCATCGCACCATCGTCGCGGTGACGGCAGCCCTCGAGCAGTTCGCGTTCAATATCGCGGTGGCCCGGCTGCACGAGTTGCTCACTGCGATGGCCGAGGAACACCGGGCCAATCCCGGTAATCCGGCGGTTCGGGAGACTCTGGACATCTTCTGCCGCCTGGTGGCGCCTATGATGCCGCATCTCGCAGCCGAGACATTGGCCAAGTTGCATACTGACCGTATGACGAGTCCGGATCTGTCCTGGCCCGTGGCTAACCCGGCGTTGATCGTGGTGGATACGATCACCATCGCGGTCCAGGTTGGTGGAAAGCTTCGCGGGACAATTACGGTCGCGGCGGACGCGACCAAGGACGCAGTCGTGGCAGCTGCCTCGGTCGAGGAGAATGTTGCGCGGCTTCTCGCTGGCAAGCGGTTGCTGAAGCAGATCTACGTCCCAGGCCGGATCGTGAACTTCGTGGTGGGTGAGGAGCGGTGAGCCGAAACCTGCTGCTCGGCAGGCGCATTCTGCTCTCGGGCGCGTTGGCGGGCTTGTCCGGGTGTGGATTCCATCCGCTCTATGCTTCGGGCGGGAGAGGCGGCGGGCCGCAGCGTGACCTCGGTGCGATCGACGTCAGCTTGATTCCCGAACGGGGCGGGCAATTGCTCCGGCAGGCCTTACAGCAGCGGTTCGACCGTGGTGACGGGATCGCCAAGCGCTTCACCTTGAGTGTGAGCTACGGCGTTGCCGGTGACTCGATCGGCGTTCAGCAAGATTCCAGCACGACCCGGATCAGATTGGGCGGAACTGGAACCTGGTACCTGAAAGCGCTCACCCCGGCTCAAACGGTGGTGGTGAGCGGGGTCGCCCGGGCGCTGGACGGCGTGGATGTCATCGACCAGCAGTATTTCGCATCAGATCTCGAGGGTGAGACTGCGGCGCGGCGGCTCGCTGACGCCATTGCGGACCAGATAACCTTGCAGATAGCGTCATACTTCTCCCGGCACCCGTCGACGGCATAGCGCGTGAAAGTTCAGCCGAACCAAACTGCAGGAGTCTTGAAGAACTCGTCGCAGTTTGCCGGTCTTTTGCTCTACGGCGAGGATTGGGGGCTGGTGCGGGAGCGGGCTCTTGCTGCCACACGCGGCGTCCTTGGTGGTGACGCGGACCCGTTCCGTAGCGCCACACTGACCAAGGAGGAGCATGGCCGCTTAAGGGGAGAGGCAGGGGCGTTGGCTCTGGGCGGCGGACGCCGGGTCATCCATGTTCAGGATGCGGGCGACGTATTGGTTGCGACCCTCGAAAAGCTTGATCTACGGCCTGCAGACATACTCCTGGTGCTTGAGGCGGGCGAACTTACGGCAAGATCGAAGCTGCGCGCTTTTGCTGAACGGCAAGCATCCTGGGGGGTGATTCCTTGTTACATGCTGAATGCGGGCCGGATCTCCCAAGAGATCGAGGCGGTGTTGTCCGGGGCGCAGTTAAGCGCCAGCCCGGACGCGCTGGCCTTTCTGGCGCATGAGCTTGCGGGTGAGTCGATCACCCGGCGTGCCGAACTTGAAAAGCTGACCCTGTTTGCTGCCGGCGAGGGAAGCATCGACTTGGAGACGGCTCAGCGTTGTTGCTCTGTCTCGACAGAGACATCGTTGGGCAGTGCCGTGTCGGCGGCGTTGTCTGGCCGGGCTGTGGTGTGTGACGCGCTACTTGCGGACTTGGCTCGGGAGGGTGCCACGGGCGCAGGGCTGCTCGCCGTCTTGTCCAATCAGATCCAACGGCTGCTGAAAGTGCGTTTGCTCATCGATAGCGGACAAAGCCCGGATGAGGCATGCCGCTCGCTGTTTCCGCCGCTATATCCTCGTCAGGCCGCAAGCTTCTTGCAGGATGTCGAACGATGGCGCGGCAACTCGCTCGAGGCACTTGGGCGAGCTATTCGGGACGCCGATATCGCGTGCAAGCGCGCTGCGTCGCCCGATTTTGCCATTGCCGCCAGGCTGCTAAGCGCGGTCGCCGCCCGACAAGGTGCACGCGGCTGAGGCGATCACAGCCGTCCAAGCTTCGCGACGATGTGGTCCAGTTGGTCGAGATTGAGGTAGCGTAGGCTGACGGTGCCACCCTGGCCGTTGAAGCTGATCGACACCTTTAGCCCCAACTGCTCCGAGAGGTCTTCCTCCACGGCCCGGAGGTTGGCATTGCTCTGAACGGGCTCTTTGCCTGTTTGAACGCGAGCGGCGTCCGTTTGGCTACGTGGCGTAGCGAGCGCTTCTGCCTGGCGCACGCTCATACCTTGCGAGATCATGCGGTTGGCTGCTTCTGCCGGGTCAGCACACGCGAGGGCTGCGCGCGCGTGACCGGCGGACAACGCTCCCTTGCGGACGTGCTGGATCACTTCGCTCGGCAGATTGAGCAGCCGTAGCAGGTTTGCAACGTGGCTGCGGGATTTACCAATCGCTTTGGCCAGCTCCTCCTGGGTCAATCCAAACCCATCTATGAGACGTTTGAAGCCTTCAGCCTCTTCGATTGGGTTGAGGTCCTGCCGTTGGAGATTTTCCACCAAGGCCGCGGCACTGGCAGCGTTGTCGGTTAGTTCGCGAGTAAAACTCGGGATCGTCGTGAGGCCGACCAGTTTAGCGGCCCGCCAGCGTCGCTCGCCAGCGATGATCTGAAATCGGCCGGGTCGATCGGGATGGCGGCGGATGAGAATAGGCTGAAGCAGACCCTGTTCTCTGATGGAGTCGGCGAGTTCGGTCAGGTCTTCGTCGGAAATCGCACTTCTTGGCTGAAACGGGTTTGGTTCGAGGTCGTCGATGGGGGTTGATCCGGCGGTCGTGGTTGTCGTCACCCCGGCCCCGGTCTCGCCGAACAGGGATGCGAGGCCTCGGCCAAGACGTGGAGCTTCTTTCATCCCGCGACCCCGACCCGATCGAGCTCGAGACGCTGCGTGAATTCCCTGGCGACGCGAACATAGGCCTCCGCACCGGCCGAGCGTCGGTCATAGAGGATAACCGGCTTGCCGTGACTCGGTGCTTCCGACACTCGAACACTTCGCGGGATTGCCTCGCGATAGACCCGCTTGCCAAAGAACGTCCGCGCGTCGGCCGCGACGAGTTCGGAGAGGTTGTTGCGGCGGTCATACATTGTCAGCAGGATCCCATCGATCGTCGCCGCCGGGTTCAGCACGGCGCGCACGCGATCGACTGTCTGGGCCAAGTGGCTCAATCCTTCCAGGGCGAAGAACTCGCACTGCAGTGGCACGAGGATGGTCGTCGCGGCGACCAATGCATTCAGCGTGAGAAGTCCCAGGCTTGGTGGGCAGTCGATGAAGACGATGTCGAAGCCGTCTACCGCGGTCATCATCTGCCGGAGGCGAAATTCGCGCTTATCAAGGTCTACCAGCTCGATCTCTGCACCGGCTAGATCGGGCTCCGCGGGAATGATGAAGAGGTTTGCCAGTGCGGTCGTGCGAATACATGCAGCAAGTTTTTCACGGCTCATGAGCGCAGCGTAGCAGCCGGGCGCACGCTCGCTGCGCCCTACATCCAGCCCGGTGGATGCGTTACCCTGCGGATCGAGGTCAATGATCAAGACGCGAAAGCCGTCGAGCGCAAGGGCGGTTGCGATGTTGAGCACGGTCGTTGTTTTGCCAACGCCACCCTTCTGATTGGCAACTGCGACGACGTGCCGGTCAGCCGATGGAGTATGGTTCTGCACGCGGCAGTCCTATCGCAGGTTGGTGATCCTGACGAGGTTAGACCGTGCGGAGGCAGTCGGAAAAATCTCGAAATCAAACGACTGCCTCTTTGCGGCCCAGGTCACCTCGTCCAAGGCGGCCGGACCCTTTAGAAACAGGCAGTATCCACCTGGATTGAGCAGCGGCGTGGCTAGCGGGAGGAGATGTTCTAGGGGGGCTAGCGCGCGGGCGGTTATGCAGGCGGCCCTCGGTGTCTTCGCGTTCTCGATTCTCGAAGTCCAAACTCGGCCCGGGAGGTTGAGGGATGCCATGACGGTGGTGAGGAATGCGGCCTTGCGACGATCGGACTCGATGAGATCGATCGCGATACCGGTTTCGATGGCGACGGGAACGGCTGGGAAGCCCTGACCGGATCCGAGGTCGGTCAGCCGTATAGTCCCTGCCTCGAGATGAGGGACGATGGAGAGGCTGTCGTCGATGTGAGCCTGAAAGCCGTGGGGATCGCTGTCGCGGCTGGACGAGAGGTTGAGTGACGCGCCCCACTTCACGAGGAGGTCGCGGTATGCACTCAGCTTTGTTTCACGTGAAACAATGGCACCCGTTGACCAGGAGGAATGGAGCGGGTGAAGGGAATCGAACCCTCGTATGCAGCTTGGGAAGCTGCCGTTCTACCATTGAACTACACCCGCTTAGCCAGCGTAGGCCTTTATAGAAACCTCGCATTGACGGCGCAACCCGCCACAGCTTAGGGTAGAGTCCCTCGTGATTTGTCCGGCCGGATTGCGGCGAGGTTAAATAAACGCGCTAAAGAGGCCTCGCAGTTGCTGCCTATCGCCGCGTTGCGGGTTTCCGACGGCCAATTTGATCGACGCTGCGGTGACGCAGTCGATTGCTGGAGGGCCGCAAGCTTGAAGAACACCGATTACCGCCTGGCTACAAATCTCGTACATTCCGGATCGTCTCGCACCCCCTATGGTGAAACGAGCGAGGCTTTGTTTCTGACGTCGGGGTTCGTCTACGAAAGCGCAGAACAGGCTGAAGCTGCGTTCGACGGCAGCGCTCCACGCTTCCAGTATTCGCGTTTCGGAAACCCAACCGTCGCCATGCTCGAGGAAAAGCTCGCTGCTCTGGAAGGTGCCGAAGCCTGCCGCGTCACTGCAACCGGCATGGCCGCTATGCACGCGACCATGTTGTCTCAGCTAAAAACAGGTGACCGTCTCGTCGCGTCGCGTGCGCTGTTCGGATCTGGCCACTGGATCGTTTCCACGTTGCTGCCCCAGTATGGCATCGAGATCGAGTTCGTCGACGGAAACGACATCGAGGCTTGGAAAAGCGCCTTCCAACGTCCCGCCTCGATGGTGCTGCTCGAAAGCCCCTCTAATCCGATGCTCGACGTAATCGATCTCAGGACCGTGTGCACGCTCGCGCATCAAGCCGGTGCCCTCGTAGTGGTGGACAACGTGTTCGCAACGCCAGTCCTGCAACGCCCCCTCCAACTCGGCGCAGACATCGTCGTCTACTCGTGCACCAAGCATATGGATGGCCAGGGTCGAGTGCTGGGCGGCGCCGTTTTGGGCTCCAAGTCATGGATCGAAACCACGTTACAGCCCTTCATTCGCAACACCGGCCCGAGTCTCGCGCCCTTCAATGCTTGGGTTTTGCTCAAGAGTCTCGACACTCTGCTGCTTCGCGTCGAAGCCGGATGTGCCCGGGCGGCAGCGGTGGCCGATTTCATTGGCCAACAGGAGGCTGTGCGCCGCGTGCTGTATCCGACCCGGCAGGACCATCCGCAGCATGAGCTTGCTATGTCGCAAATGTCGGCTGGCGGAACCGTCGTCACGTTCGAACTCATCGGCGGCAAGCACGCTGCATTCGCGTTCATGAATGCGCTGCGGCTCATCGCGATCAGCAATAACCTCGGCGATACGAAGTCGTTGGTCACTCATCCCGCGACGACGACGCATATGAAGATCGGCGCGGCGGAAAGGGAGCGTCTCGGGATAAGCGATGGCGTTATCCGCTTGTCGGTCGGTCTGGAAGACAAGGTCGACCTGTTTGCCGACCTTGCTCGCGGTTTCCACGCGATTGCGACACACAGCACGGAGCGGCAGGCGGCCGAGTGATGGAAAGCGGCTACACGAAAACGACCCGAGCGATCGAGGTGACTGTTCAGCCCTCGTTTCTGGACGATCAATCGGACCCAGACGAAAGCCGCTTCGTCTGGGCCTATCATGTCCGGATCCGTAATAAAGGGTTGGAAACAGTCCAGTTACTGCGGCGTAATTGGCGAATAATCGACGGTAAGGGGCAAGTAACGGAAGTGGAGGGTGCTGGCGTCGTTGGCGAGCAGCCAGTATTGGAGGCCGGTGATGTATTCGAATACACCTCTGGCACACCACTCACGACTCCCTCCGGCTTTATGCAGGGTTCCTATCGGATGACGGTTTCGTCCTCTGGGGAGGTCTTCGACGTCGCGATTCCCATCTTCAGCTTGGACAGCCCGCAGGGGAGTGGCCCGATTCATTGAAAGACGGGTATTAGCTGGCGGCTGCGGCTACATCGATCCTTCGATCCAGCCGGCGCATGACCCACGTAGTACGTCAGGCATGCGTCAAACTAGCTACGGTAAGCGCCGTAGTCTTGGTGGCCACCGCACCGGGCCCATATCGGAATCGAGTTATCAGGAAGACACAGAGTTGGACGCGTTTGTTCCCGAGAAGCCGACCCAGGCCGATGCCGAAGCGGCTGTAAGAACACTCCTGGAGTGGGCTGGCGATGATCCGACACGGGAAGGTCTCCGTGATACCCCGGCGAGAGTCGTGCGATCGTATCGCGAGCTCTTTGCCGGCTACTCGATCGATCCGGTCGCGTTGCTGGAGCGCACCTTCGAAGAAGTCGACGGATACGACGAGATCATCCTTCTGCGGGACATCCGATTGGAGAGCTATTGCGAACACCATATGGTTCCGATCATCGGTCGGGCCCATGTCGCATACCTCCCGGACAGCCGGGTGGTCGGCATCAGCAAGCTCGCACGGGTGGTCGACGCATTTAGCAAGCGGTTCCAGATCCAGGAAAAGCTGACTGTGCAGATCGCCGACACGATCAATACGGTCTTGCGCCCCAAGGGTGTTGCTGTCGTGATCGAGGCCGGGCATCAGTGCATGACCACCCGCGGGGTGCATAAAACCGGTGTCAGCATGGTGACGAGCCGAATGGTCGGTGTCTTCCGCACCAATTCCGAGACCCGGCGCGAGGTCCTAGCGATGATTGGCCAGCGGGCGCCAACTGAATTCGGCGGGTAACCCGCTGTATGCAGTGGCCCCTGCCTGGCGCGACAGCAGGTGTCCTGGTCCTTCTCTCCGCCGTTCTCCTCCCGATGACCGGATTGGCTGCCGAGAGTTCGCCGGTTCAGTCTAGCCGCACGACCGCGACACTCGTCACGGCCACCGACGCCGTCGCGGTCGGCCAGCCGTTCCAAGCCGCTCTGCGCCTGACCCTGGCGCCGGGTTGGCACACCTACTGGCAGAACCCAGGGGATGCCGGCATCCCGCCAAGCCTCCAACTCTCCGCGGCAGGAGGGGACACCACCGCCGCGTTCGAGTGGCCCGTTCCACAACGGGTTGCGGAAGGTACGCTCACGACCTACGCCTATACGGGTGATGTGGTGCTCCCGTTCACCGTCACTCCTGGCCCGGGTGGGAGTGACCTCAAGGCCCACGCCGAGTGGCTCGCCTGCAAAGACATCTGCGTTCCGGAGAGTGCAGATTTGGCAGTGGCACTGCCAGCTGGCGCACCGTCAGCTTCTCCGCAAGCTGCCCTAATCCAAGCTGCCCGGGCGCACGTGCCACGCCCGGCGCCATTCGAGTCGACGTTGGCGACAGATGGCACACTCACGCTGTCGGGTGACCAACTGCCCCATGACGTGACCAAAGCACAGTTCTTCCCGACCGAAGCCGGATTGGTCGAACGGGCCGATACCCCGACCCAAGTGATAGGGACGGGCAGGCTCACGCTGCACCTGGACCCGGTTGCGGGCTCGCCGCAGGTGTCGACCATACCGGGTGTGGTGGTGCTCAGCAGCCCCGGTGGGAACGTCGCCTACACGTTGGATCCTCGTGTGGTCGTGGCCTCCGTACCGAGTACGTCACTGCTCCCGTTGCTCCTCCTCGCGGTCGCTGGTGGCCTCTTGCTCAACTTGATGCCCTGTGTTTTCCCGATCTTGGCGATGAAGGCTCTTGCATTGACCCGGCTGTCTGGCGCCGGAGCCCGCCGCGTTCGCTTCGAAGCAGCGAGCTACTGTGTAGGCGTGGTAGGGGCATTCGTGGCGCTGGGCGGTGCAATGGCAGGGCTGCGCGAAGCCGGCCAAGGCGTCGGCTGGGGCTTTCAGTTCCAGTCCCCAACCTTCGTCATCGCTGTCGCTTGGGTGCTGTTCGCCGTAGGCCTGAGCCTCTCGGGTGTCTTCGCCGTCGGGACCAGCCTCATGGGAAGCGGCCGAGTTCTAACCGGCCGCACTGGGCATCTCGGAAGCTTTCTGACCGGTGTCCTCGCCGTGGTGGTGGCCTCTCCGTGCACCGCCCCGTTCATGGGCACCGCCATCGCCGGCGCGCTTACTCTCCCCGCCCAGCAATCGTTGGCTGTCTTCGCAGCGCTCGGCATCGGGCTAGCCCTCCCATACGCCGTCCTGGCCTCGGTACCTCGCCTTGCGGCCATCTTGCCCCGACCCGGCCAGTGGATGGTGACGCTGCAGCAGTTCCTGGCCTTCCCCATGTATGCCGCAACGGCGTGGCTCGTCTGGGTGGCTAGCCAGCAGGCCGGGCCCACCGGGGTGCTCACGGCAGGGGCCGGGATGGTCGGCGTCGGCCTCGGGGCGTGGGCACTTGGCCTCGCCAGCCATCGTTCCGGTTGGAGCAGATGGCTGGCCCAAGGCTCGGCAAGCGTCATTGGCCTGCTGTTGGTCGGCCTGCTATCGGCTGGCACTACGCCCCCGAGCGACGACGCGGAGCCGTTCACGACGGCGCGGCTCGACGAACTGCGCCACGAGGGCCGCCCCGTGTTCGTGAACATGACGGCCGCCTGGTGCCTCTCGTGCCTAGTCAACGAGAAGCTCGCCCTGTCGCCTCCAGCAGTCCGAGCTGCCTTGGCGCGATCCCATGTCGCCTACCTCAAGGGTGACTGGACGAGCAAAAACCCTGCGATATCAACATTCATACATCAACTCGGCCGCGATGGGGTGCCGCTTTACGTGCTATACGCGCCCGGCCGCGATCCAGTCGTGTTGCCGGAACTCCTGAGCGAAGCGACCGTGCTCGACGAACTCGCGAAACTGAAGGGATAGTTCGGCTAAGGCTCTGAAGCCGAGTGCGTAATCTCAGTGCCCCAGGGTCTGTGTCCCGGGTGCCCGCAAGCCGGGTGCGCGCGCAGTCGGCGCAGGCGCAGACAGGCTCTCTTGCTGAACGTCGGGCGGTGGCGGCGCGGTGCCCGCCGTCGTCTGTAACCAATCCTTCAGCGACCGCTTCACCTGGAATTCGAACTCGACATTCATGTCCGCCAGCATCTGCTTGGTGAAGTCATAAAGCACAGCCCGCGTGCTTTCGTCGGTGTCGTTGCTGGTGCGGCGGCGAGCCACCCGCGCCTCCGCGAAGCCCGTCCGGTCGCCGCCCTGTCCTGCGAACACGTCCAGATGCACGGCCATCGTCCCCTCGATGCCACCGGGCACCCGCTGCAGTGTCGCGGTGTCGATCACGAACACCGCCCGGCCCACCGTGCTGGCCGCCACGAGCCGGTCGTTGGCCATCTGCTTCAATCCGTCGACCGGGTTCAACGGCGAGAGCTGGTTCAACGACCCCCCCTGCCCGGGCGGCGTCCGGTCATCGATCTCGATCGAGGCAACGTTCAACTTGAGCGAAGTGAGATAGCTGTAACTCGGCGTCGCGAAGCTACGAGGCGCCTCCTCGTCACCGCAGGCGGCGGCAAGCAAGGGAAGCAGCAGCACGAACCGGCGCGCAATCATGGTCTCTCCTCGGTGGACAAGGTGGCGCACCCTGCCACGCCCGGTGAGCCCGTCAACGGTTGGTCCCAACTTCAATCGGGTCCGAGGGGTCGTTCTTCCGAAACCCGGCCACGCACCTCGTCCCGATCGAACCGAAAATCGAGGTTGCAGAACTCGCAGGTCATGACGATCGCGCCGGAAACCGCCATGTCGTCGAGGTCTCCCGGGACGAACCCCTCGAGGATGTCCGACAGTCGGGACCGGGAGCACCGGCATCCATAGGCGAGCGCCCGCGGCCGGTCCGCGGCCACGCCTTCGGCACTGAACAACCGCCAGATCAGATGCTCGGACGGCAGACTATCGTCCAGCAGCTCGGCATCCGTCACAGTTGCCGCCAGCGTGGTCGCGGCCAGCCACGCTTCGTCGTCCTCGTCCGCGCTGGTCCCCTCGATACCGCCCTCGCTGGCCACGCGCTCCAGGATAAGCGCAGAGGCACGCCAGCCCATCGGCGTCTTCTCGCAGGCGAGGCGGAGCGCGCATTGCAGCTGCTCGCTGGTTTGGAAGTAGTGCAACGCCATGTCGGCTAGGCCGTCTCCTTCGATGGAGACGATGCCTTGATGGCGTTCCCGGTCCGGGCCTTGGTCCACCGTGAAGGCAAGGTAGCCTTGCCCAAGCAGCGTCGCAGCGCTCGGCACCGCATCACCGTCCAGCGCCGCCGCGAGCTTCACCGGCTCTGCCCGCGCATATCCCCGCAATGCCCCGGCTTCGGTGCAATCCGCCAGCAGCATCGGCACCGGCCCGTCGCCCTTGGCCTGCAGGCTGAACGAGCCGCTGAACTTCAGCGCGGCGGCGAGTGCTGCGGCCAGCGCCAGCGCCTCGCCCGTCAGCCGGGTGACGGCTGGATGGTTGTCGTGCCGGGTCAGCAGGGCATCCGCCAACGCGCCAAGCCGCACAAGGCGGCCTCGAACCGGTCGACCCGGCAGGTGGAAGGGAGTGATGCCGCGGGCGACGACGATATCTGGCACGTCCGGGCGATTGGCGTCGAGAAAGGCTGGAGTCGCTGTCATGGCCGAAAGATAGGGTGGCTCCACCAGCTTCACCACCGCCCGCCGCGTCTCATCGCCCGGCCCAGCGGTTCTCGTGGCCCACCCTGTGCTTCTCGTCGCCCAAGTGACGGAACCATTGCACCGCCCGCCTCGTTTTCTGCCTCATCGAAGATGGCTCGAAAGGCATGAACCATGACCGACACCAATGACACTGCAAAGCTGTGGGACCTGATCAAGACGGTCGAGATCGCCATGATGGTCACCGAGGACGGTGAGTATCTGCGTAGCCGCCCGATGGCGGTGTCGCAGAAGGAGTTCGACGGAAAGCTGTGGTTCTTCACCCGGGAGAGCGCGCACAAGGTCGCCGAGGTTGCGCATGACCAGCGTGTGAACCTCGCCTATGCGCATCCTGGGAAGCAGGACTATGTGTCCGTGTCCGGGACGGCGAAGTTGGTCAAGGATCGCGCGGCCATCGACCAGCATTGGGTTGAGTCGATGCGGACCTGGTTCCCGAAGGGCAAGGAAGATCCGGAAGTCGCGCTGATCGAAGTCACGGTCCAGCAGGCCGAATACTGGGACGCACCATCGTCGACGATGCTCCACGCATACGGCTACGTGAAAGCTGTCGTCACTGGCGAGTCACCCAACCCAGGCGGCCACGGCACAGTGAAGCTGGCATAACGCCACATCCACCTTCTCCCTCTCCCACTGGGAGAGGGTCGGGGTGAGGGAGCTAAAGGGGCTGGATGAGGTAGAACGTCGACGCTTTAGGTCGCGTTACTGATCTCCGCCTCAAGCGCCTGGAGCGTCCGGTCCAAAGCGTCCACGTCTACCCCACTCTCCTCCACCGCGGCCAAAGCGGCACGACGGCATCGGTCATGGCCGGAATCGACGTCCACCGCGCCGCGTATTCCGGCAAGACAATCCGCATAAGCGTTCCCCGCCGCGCTGCCAGCCTCTCCGAGCGGGTCGAAGATCTCCCGCACCCGGCGATCCACCCACCCAGGCGCCGCCGGCGTCTCCTCCGTCAGCGAGGAGCGGTTCATCGCACCGCCCCCAACGCCCACGCCAGCACGCCCTTCTGTGCGTGCAGACGGTTCTCGGCGCCATCGAACACCACCGATTGCGGGCCGTCGATCACCGCCGCCGTAACCTCCTCGCCACGATGCGCTGGCAAGCAGTGCATGAACAACGCGTCGGGAGCCGCCCGCGTCATGAGCCGCTCATTCACCTGATACGGCGCCAGCAGGTTGTGGCGGCTCGAGTTCGGATCGTCGGACATACTCACCCAACAATCCGTCACGACACATCGGGCCCCCGCAACCGCCGCTTCCGGGTCGGTCCCGACGGTGATGTCGGCCCCCATCGCACGCGCCCAGGCCACCGCTTCCGGGGCAGGCTGCAACTCCGGCGGACACGCGATCCGCAGCGTGAAACCGAATTGCACCGCCGCCTCGATCCACGAGCGGGCAACGTTGTTGCCATCGCCCACCCAGGCCACCACCTGCCCTGCGATCGGGCCGCGATGCTCCTCGAACGTCATCACGTCCGCCATCAACTGGCACGGGTGCGACTTGTCGGTCAGCCCATTGATCACCGGAACCGTCGCGTTCTCCGCCAACTCCGCCAGTTTCGCCGCGTCATCGGTGCGGAGCATGATGGCGTCGACGTAGCGGGACAACACGCGTGCCGTGTCCGCCACCGTCTCGCCCCGGCCAAGCTGTAGTTCGCTGGCCTGCAGCACCACCACTTCGCCTCCGAGCTGGCGCATGGCCAGCTCGAAGGAGACCCGGGTTCGGGTGGACGGCTTCTCGAAGATCAGCGCGAGCGTGCGCCCGGCGAGCGGTCGGGAGGACGGCACGCCCGACTGCTTGAACCCACGCGCGACGTCCAGCATCTGGCGCAGCACTGCCGGGTCGAAGTGGCGCAGATCCAGGAAATGGCGTGGCTCGGACTCGGCTGCTGTCGACCCGTCCTCCGGCCGCAGCCGGCGCAGCGCCCCGCTCACTTTGCCGCCACCCTGGCCAAGGACGGACGGCAGCGGCGGGCACCACGGCGCATCATGTCCATGCCCGTGGCGATGTCCTCGTCCGTCAGCACCAGCGGCGGCACCAGGCGGACCACGTTGTCGCCGGCCGTGATGCTCAGCAGCCCTTCCGCCGCGAAGGCTTCCTGCACCTCGCCGCAGGGCACCCGGCATTTCAGCCCCAGCATCAGCCCGGCGCCGCGAACGTTCTCGAACACCTCCGGCTCGTCGGTCACTAACTGCTCCAGCGCCGACCACAGCACGCGGCCCTTGCGGTCCACATCCTCCAGGAAGCCCGGCGCCAGCATCACGTCCAGCACGGCATTGGCCGCTGCGCAGGCGAGCGGGTTGCCGCCGAAGGTCGTGCCGTGGGTGCCTGCCTTCAGGTACTTGGCGACCGCCTCCTTGGCCAGGATGGCCCCCATCGGGAAACCACCGGCGATGCCCTTGGCGGCGGACATCACGTCCGGCTCGATGCCGGCCCATTGGTGGGCGAACAGCTTGCCGGTCCGCCCCATGCCGCACTGGACCTCGTCCAGGCCCAGGAACAGGCCGTACTCGTCGCACGTGGCGCGCAATTCCTGCAGGAAGCGCAACGACGCCGGGCGCACGCCGCCCTCACCCTGGATCGGCTCGACCAGGATGCCGGCCGTCTCCGCGCCGATCGCGTCCCGCACCGCGTTCATGTTGCCGAACGGGACATGGTCGAAGCCTTCGACCACCGGGCCAAAGCCCTGCAGGTATTTGGCATTCCCGGTGGCGGACAGCATCGCCAGAGTCCGGCCGTGGAACGCGCCGTCGAAGCAGATCACGCGGTAACGCTCGCCGCGGCCGGTATCCGCCATGGCGCGGCGGATCATCTTAACCAGCCCCTCGTTCGCCTCGGCGCCCGAGTTGCAGAAGAACACGCTGTCCGCGAACGTCGCCTCCACCAGCCGTGCCGCGAGCCGCTCGGCCCCCGGCACGCGGTACAGGTTCGACACATGCATCACCCGCGCCGCCTGCTCCGCGATCGCGGATACCAGGTGGGCGTTGTTATGCCCCAGCGACGAGGTTGCGATCCCCGCGCCGAAATCCAGGAATCGTCGCCCGTCGCCCGTATACAGCCAAGCGCCTTCGCCCCGCTCGAAAGCGAGGTCGGCGCGGTTGTAGGTGGGCATCAGGGCGGCGATCATGACAAGGGGTACACCTCAGCATCCCCACACCAGCCAATCCGCGACCCTTCGCGGTCAGAAGCGCGGGGAAGCAAGAACCATGAAACGCCCCGCGCCCCGAAGTCAAATACAGAGGTTAGTAAACGAAGTTCGGCTGCGCGTTCAGCGAGTCTTTCGTGGCACCCGGCAACATCAACTTGCCATCCTGGCTATGTTGCAACTGGCCGATCGGCACCGCGACCAACTTGCCACCGAGCCCGATAAATCCGCCGACCGACAGAACCGCCAGCACGACCTTATCATCCGGGGCCATCATCAAGTCGTCCACCGTGCCGATCTGGGTGTTCGCATCGCTGTACACGCCGGCGCCGATGATCTTGCTGGCCCGCTGCCCATTCTGCATCCGCACGCTGGCGACGGACAGGTTCGGATTGCCGGCCGTGGGCACCAGCACGTCGCTGGCCGGCGCTGCGGTGGAGGGGGCGGCCGTCGTCTGGGCCAGTAGCGGCCCGGCGGTCAAGGTCGCGGCGATAGCAAGACAGATGGTGCGGTTCACGGAATGAACTCCAGGTTTCGCGAAGCAACGCCCCCGGCGCAAGGCAAGTTCCTCGATACCCGGGTTCCGGCCCGCCGCATCGCGTGGCAGGCTGCGCCCATGCCACGGCCCACAGCCCAGCCCCGGCCGCCGGGGCCGCCCCCTGACGAAGCCATGTTGCGGGACGCCGCCCTGACCTACCTTGCCCGCTATAGCTCGACGCAGACCGGCTTGTTGCGGGTGCTTGGGCGGCGCATCGCCCGCTGGGCCCGAGCCGCCGACGCTCCGGCCGAAGCCACGGAGGCGCCGATGCAAGCCGCCCGCGCCGTGGTTGCCAAGCTCGTGGCCTTGGGTGTGGTGGATGACGCCGCCTTCGCCGCCGGACGCGCGCGGAGCCTGCACCGGTCGGGCCGGTCGCGCCGGGCGATCGCGGCGCATCTGCAAGCCAAGGGTGTGCCGGCCAGTCTCGCGATGCCGCCCGACGACCCAGCAGCCGAACTGGCCGCCGCCCTGCTGTATAGCAGTCGCCGCCGCATGGGGCCGTTCCGCCGCGCTTCCATTGCAACAGGGTCCGATGCAGCCGCGCCTGAGCCAGACGCCCGGCAGCGGGACCTTGCGCGTTTGGCCCGTGCCGGCTTCCCCGCCTCGGTCGCGGGCCGTGCCCTGGACCTGAGCGCCGACGAAGCGGAAACGCTCCTGCTGGCAGCCCGCCGCGGTTGAGCTTTCGCTTTGGTCGAGCTGTTGCGTTCGAGGCATGATCGCCGCGTGTGGGCATTGGGAGGCTGTTGCTCGATTGCAACCCAAGAAACGATTTCGTCGCGCAGCTATGAAGACGAAGCCACAAAGTCCTGTTAGCGTTAATTGCACCCCGGAACCGGGGCATTTCGAGGAGTTCCACGCATGACGATCCGCCTCTCGGGCCTGGTACCCGCTTTCGCGCTCCTGGCCGTTGGCGCTGCCCACGCCCAGAACATCTACAACCCCAATGCCGGTCAAATGGCCTATCCGCAGTCGCTGCCATCCGGGCAAGTGACCATTCCGGCCCCCACCAGCCGCGATACCGGCAACATGGCCTATCCGTCGTCACCGGGCGGCGTCAGCGAGGCCGCTCCGACGGGCGCCGACACCGGCAACATGGCGTACCCGCGCGGCCACGGTGTCAGCAGGACGCCTGCCGCCATGGCCGCCGCAGCCCCGATGGCCGGCGGCAAGATGCCGCCGATGCGCCCGGACGTGGCCCCAACCCCGGCGCAAACCGCCGCGGCACGCTCCCTGGACATGGCGCCCTCCGCTCAGCCGGTTCCGTACACCGACTTCCTGGCCCCGGCGAAGCCGATGACCGGCAAGGGCATGAGGCGGATGCCGATGCACCACGTCGCCATGAAGAAGGCGCCGGCCAAGGCTGCCGCCCCGGCGAAGGCCGCCGCAGCCGCTCCGGCCGCCACGCCCGCCCCTGCTAAGTAGCATCGGGCAAGTAGCGTCAGCTAAATAGCGCTGAAACTTCCGCCGGATTATCAACTCGTTCTTTGGGCGGGTTGATGTCCGGTGTAAGCTGCCCTCGGACAGGTACGGGGGTGGGCTTCGATGCGTGTGCAAGCCAGGCTTTTCTGCCTCGCTGCCCTGGCCGCGTTATCCGCCTGTGCCTCCCATTCCGGCCGTTCGCTGCAGGCCGGGTCGTCACGCTCCGAGAGTATCGAGTGCGCGCCGTATGCCCGCCGGGTCAGTGGCATCCAGCTGTCCGGCGATGCGGCCGACTGGTGGGAGGGTGCGGCCGGCCGCTATCGCCGCAGCGGCCAGCCCAGTGCCGGATCCGTGCTGGTGTTCCGCCGCTCCGCCCGACTGCCGCACGGCCACGTATCGGTGGTCACCGCCACGCGCTCGCCCCGGGAAATCACGGTGACCCAGGCGAACTGGGTGCATGGCCGCATCGCTCGCAGCGAACCCGTGGTGGACGTCTCGGGGGCCAATGACTGGACCGCGGTGCGCGTCTGGTGGGAGCCGTCCGGGCTGCTCGGCACGACCATCTACCCGACGTTCGGCTTCGTCGCCCCGGAGCCGGATAGCAGCCGCCAGATGTCCGAGACCGAAGGCGTAACGCTTTGTTCGCCGATACCCTGACAACCCAGTCCGGCGTCTCGCGTCTGGCTTCAAGGTTCTGATATCTGATAAAGCTGCGGGATGACCGACTACCGCGATACCGTTTTCCTGCCCACGACCTCGTTCCCCATGCGCGGCGACCTGCCGAAGCGGGAGCCCGAGATTCTGGCGCGTTGGGAACGCATCGGCCTCTGGCAGCGCACGCGCCAGGCCGCGTCGGACCGCCCCAGCTTCGTGCTGCATGACGGGCCGATCTACTCCAACGGCCACCTGCATATCGGCCACGCGCTGAACCGCATCCTCAAGGACGTGATCATGCGGGCGCACCGCA
>CAXTWC010000096.1:0-19799 GCA_964247805.1 uncultured Acetobacteraceae bacterium
TGCCGAACCCACCGATCATCGCCGGCATGACCGTGAAGAAGATCATGATCAGGCCGTGCGCCGTGACCAGGCTGTTCCAAGCCTGACCAGTCGCAACCAGGTGATTGCCCGGCGACTGCAACTGCGCCCGCATGATGATCGACAGAATACCGCCCACCGTCCCCGCCATGATGGCGAAGATCAGATAGAGGGTGCCGATATCCTTGTGGTTCGTGGAGAACAGCCAACGATGCACGAAGCCGGGCGCGTGGCCGTGATGGGCATCGTGAACGTCGTCATGAGTGGTGGCCGACATCGTCCAAACTCTCCTGCACCGCAGTATCTTGCGGCCTGATGGTCACATAGGCCCGTGTTACGGCGTGGCAACCGTGTCCGGGCTGCTCTCGGTCGCCGCCTCGTCCGGGCCATGCCCAGCCAAGGCCGCAAAATGCTGCTCGCCCGGCCCGGCATCGCTGGCGAACTTGGTCTTCGCCTGACCCAGCCAGGTCTGGTAGTCCGCGTCCGTCATCGCCTGCACGTGGATCGGCATAGCGCTGTGGTTGGTCCCGCAAATCTGATTGCATTCGCCATAATAGTCGCCGGGCTTGTCCGCCTGCAGCCAGGTCTCGATCGTCCGGCCAGGGATCGCATAGCGCTGCACACCTAAAGACGGAATGAAGAAGCTGTGGATCACGTCGGCCCCGGTGGTCAGGATGCGGATCTTCTTGCCGGCCGGCACCACCAGCGGATTGTCCACCGACAAACGGCGGATCTGCCCGGGCTTTATATCCTCGTCAGCGATCATCGTGCTGTTGAAATCGATGTTGCCGCTATCCGGGTAGGTATATTCCCAATACCACTGATGGC
Source organism: uncultured Acetobacteraceae bacterium (assembly GCA_964247805.1). Taxonomy (GTDB): domain Bacteria; phylum Pseudomonadota; class Alphaproteobacteria; order Acetobacterales; family Acetobacteraceae; genus LMUY01. The sequence goes on from CAXTWC010000096.1 coordinate 847, forward strand.
CGGTGACCTTGATCGTCAGATCGGCATCGCGCGCGCGGTCTTCGAAATAGATCAGCTTGAACGACGGGATCGCGATCACCACGAGGATCAAGACAGGGATCACCGTCCAGGCAACTTCCAGGATGGTGTTGTGACTGACCCGGCTCGCCACAGGGTGGCGCTTCTTGTCGAACTTCCACAGCACATACAGCAGCAGCGCCGCCACGAAGACCACGACCGCGATCATCAGGCCGTTGACCAGCGTATGCAGGCTCTGGATGCCGCTTTCGACCGGGCTATGGGACGCCTGCATGCCGAGTTGCCACGGACGTGGCGTCTGCGCGTAGACAGACCCGGCGCATGCGGCACCAGCCGCAACAGCCAGCCCGGCGAGCGCCGGAATGCGCCAGAGATACTTCATTCCCTCAAATTCCCTCACGCGCGTCATACCAGCCGGACCTAACCGACACCCCGCGCCAGATCAAGATCAGCCCGGCAACAACCGTCAGTTCGGCAACCGAACCAAGGTGAAAAGCCCAAACGGCCGGACCGGCACGCTGATCGCCCCTACCAGATCCTCGGGGGGCAACAGCGCCTCGGTCTTGAAGTCGGGGTGCCAACCCAAGGCGCGCCCCGCAGGCGCCATTGCGCGCTCCACCGCGAGCCGCGCGCCACCTGTAGCCGCGAAATGGTTGACGAACAGTAAAGTCCCGCCCGGCTTCACCACACGGCGCATCTCGGCCAGCAACCGGCGTGGGTTCGGCACGACCGACGCAACGAACATGGCCACCGCGATATCGAACTGGCCGTCCGCGAAACCGGTTGCTTCCGCGTCGCCTTCCTGCAGCGCCACCACATTGGCCAAGCGCTCGCGGGCGACCCTGGTGCGGGCCCTCTGCAACATGTCGGACGACAGGTCGATGCCAACGACCCGCTTACTCGGCAGGTAGTGCGGCAGGGCGAGCCCGGTGCCCACGCCCACTTCCAGCACGTCTTGGCCAGGCAAGGTGTTGACGGCGTCCACCGCGCGCCGCCGGCCAGGGGCGGACACGCCGCCGAACAGCGCATCGTACACGGATGCCCAGCGGCGATAGGCGGAGCGCACGGAGTCGGCGTCCAAAGCAGTCGGGCGCTGACGCGGTGCTGTCATCGCCGAATCTAAACGTGTCGTCATCCGGCCTAGCTACGCGCGCCAGGCAGCAGCGGCAAGGGCCAGCAGGTACTCCGCTTGCAACAGGACACCTGGATGATACGAATCCTGCGCTGCGTGGTCGACTGGAGACGTGTTATTCCTCTCCCCATAGCGTTGGGAGAGGGCTTCTAGGTCGCCGCGGATGAACCCCTACGCCGCGTCCTCTCGCCGTTCGCGGATCTTCACGTAGGCGAGCGCCGCATGGGTGCCGCAATACGGCTTACCCGGCAGCGACTCCCCGTCGCAGAACCGGAACGAGCGCGTACCAGGTTCGCCGATCGGCCAGCAGCACGCAACCAGCCGCCCTCCCCCCGTCCGGCTGACCGCGCGCAGAACGGGGGCGGGGGCCGGTGCGGGCGGTGGTGCCGGGCGCACCTCCCTCGGCTCGGGCGCCGGCGACGCCATCGTCGGCAAGGTCGGCCCGATTACCCGCTTTGCTGCAGGGCGCTTCGGGGCGTCGCTCGGTTCACCCCGCCGGATCGGGGAAGGCCGCGCGTCCAGCGACAGCCGGTGCGCCTTGCCCACGACGGCGTTCTTCGACACGCCCATACGGCGGCCAATCTCGGCCGTGGAGTGCCCCTCCGCCCAAAGCGCCTTGAGCCGATCGATGACGTCATCCGTCCAATCCATGGCTTGTGCCTTCCCGTACCTTAACCGCAAGATACGGTAGCGACACTGGACGCCCGACACTAGCCACGAAGACACAGAAACTTGTGGGTAACTTCGCCTTTCCTACTAGCCCTGGTTTTGTAGCCGGCCTCCCTTGGGCGGGCTGCTAGAACAACAGCCCTTTGCGCAGCATGCCGTGGACACCCTTCTCGCCATTGACGGTTTGCGTGACGTGGAAGTCGACGGCGAGTGAGCACGTGGCATAGGCCTGTTCGCGCGACAGGTTGGTGCGCGCGCAAATGAACGCGATCATCTCCCGCAGCGCCTGCTTCATGGCGAGGTCGAGGTCCTCGTTAAGGCCCATGCTGATGAAGTGCGTCGCCGTCTCCCCCCGCGGGTATTTCAGCGCCTCGTTCTTGTGCAGCACGAAGGTGAAGGTGCCGGTCAGGCAGGTTTCCAGCGCGTTGATGCACACCTCGCCATCGCCCTGCACGCCATGCCCGTCACCGGCCGAGAAATTGGCGCCGGGCACCCAAACCGGCAGGAACAGGGTCGACCCCGCGCCTAGCTCCTTGTTGTCGAGGTTGCCGCCATGCTCGCGCGGCTCCTTGGTGGAGATCGCGCCGTAGTTCGGCGGCGGCGCCACTCCCATCACGCCGAAGAAAGGCGACAGCGCCAGTTGCGGCCCCCATGGAAGGTCGCAGGTGCGGGCGGCTTGGTCGACGGCGATATGGCTGACCCAGCGCTCCGGAAAATCCTCCGGCAGGGTGCCTGCCAGGGGGCGGAAGCCGCAATAGCCCCAGTCGGAGCCGAGTTCGATCGCATCGATGCGGACCTCGAGCGTGTCGCCGGGCTCGGCCCCGGCGATTGCCACCGGTCCGGTCAGGATGTGCCCGGCCATGCGGGGCGGGTTGGCGCGGTGGATGGCGGTCAGTGCAGGTGGGATTGTGAAGCCACGCTCGGGTGGGGGTAGCATCTCCGGCGTCCCTGACACGCATTCCAGAACCACGGTGTCGCCCGATGCGACGGTCAACACCGGCGCGAAGGCCGCGTCGAAGATACCCCAGCGGATGGTGTCGGGGGAGGCGGGAATGCGGTGCGTGGCCATGGGTAGGAGACTCCTCCGGACGGGGTGCGTGATCCTCCGCGAACGCGGCCCCGGGTCAACCCCTGCGCGAGGACGCTGCCTAGGTTCCTCCCCCGTCCCGTTGGAAAGGGCCGGCCATGTATGAAGGACGTGTGAACGGAGTAACGTAGCGGCGTTCAGCTCCGCTCCACCGCAACCGCGGCCGCGTCGAGCGCTTCCGCGACGCTGCGAAGTTGCTCCTCGTTCAGTGGACCGCGGTCCATCCGCAGGCGGAGGGCCAGCTTCAGGTTCTCCATCGCGCGCACGATCTGGGGGGCAGTGGATCGACCACGGGTAGCGCCGACCTCCTTGATGCGAGCAAGTGCGGCATCGACTGCCGTCTGGTTCTCGACCAGGAAGCCCCGGCCAGCATCCGTGATGGCATATTGCTTCTTACCGCCAGCTTCGCTCACCGTGGCTTGGCCGAGTTCCTCCAACATAGTGAGTGTCGGGTAGATCACGCCGGGGCTTGGGCTGTAGCTGCCGGCCAAACGCTCCTCGATCGCCTTGATGATTTCGTAACCGTGGCGCGGCTGCTCGGCGATCAGGGCCAGCACGACCAAACGTAGTTCGCCGTGATCGAACATCCGCCCGCCGCGCCGCCCGCCGTGATGCGACCCATGCTCACTCCGCTCGCCGCCGAAAACCCCACCCCTGGACTCGCGGCGGGCAAAGCGCTCGCCCCGGCCGCCGCGTTCACGGTGCGAGTGGCCATCATGTTCGTGTCTAAAATGCATGTCGTTGCTCCTATGCGCTCGACAGCACTTAGATATATCTTAGATCGGTCTGATACAAGGGGCGGCACCCTGTGCACTGGTCGGCAGCAGTCCGGTCAGCCCATCGCGGCAGCAGTCATCAGCAATGCGGCGCCGGCACGGTGAACGTGGCGAGCTTGCCGTTCACGGTGAAATCCGAAAAGTCCATGTTGAGTGCATCCGCCACGCCGTTGGACCAATATCGCATGCCCACCTCGTAGTCGGGTTGCTGCGCTACCGCGGTGCGCGGGAAGAACGCCACGCGGACCCGGCCGGAGGGCAGTTCGGCCAATTGCGGGTAGGGGGCAGCAGAGGGTCCCGCCCAGTTGCTGATGAAGATAGAGGTGTTTTGGGCACCATCGGCACCGGTGCCGTCGAACAGCGGCAAGGTCAGAAATTTCTGACCCGCTTCGGCCGCAGTGATGATCGCAGCCGTGTGCGCCATGGGAAAGAGCGTCCCGGCGGGCATGGGCGTGACCTTATCCTCCGGCTGCGTGTAGTGGATCTGGCCAGGCCCCCCGATAGCGGTCAGGCTAGCGTCACCCTCTACTTGCTCGGTTACCGCATTGTTGGTGGTTTGCTTCATGTGGAACCGAAGCTTGGTGCCGTCCTTGCTTTCCCAGGTCAGGTAATCCGAGACCATCTCGACGTCCTGGCCATCGCGGTTGGACAGCGTCATGTCCAGGCGCTGGCGCACGGCCCAGCCATCGCAAGCATCCGTCACTTCGTATGCCATATTGCCGCGAACCGCCGTGACGTTGCTGCTCTGCTGCACGCTGTCGAGCGTGAGAGCGTAGCTGGCGCGGTGGGCGGCAAGTTGGACGGGTTCGGCCATTGCGGGAAGCGCAACGAGCAGGAACAAGGCGGCCAGTGGGCGCATTCGGGAATCTCCGGTGGAGACGCAGACATAAAGCGGCGGCTGCAGTCCCGCTAGCACCCTTGGTGACGAGCGGTACACGTACATTTTACCATTTTAGAACATCGGCGCGTTGTTATATCGTTCTTTAGAACACTGGCCGGAGATTGGAGCTTAGTGATGACACTTTACGATGTGGTCAAGGTCTTCGATTTGTCCAACGCCCCATCCGATCTTCGCGAAGCAGATGATTTGGCTCCCCTACGACCGGGCTCGACCGATGATGGGGCAGCAATACTTTCTCTTCGAGTAGGACATTTCTCTACACGAGGCGATGGCCCGATTGACGATTGCGTAACGCGAGAAGTAACGCTTACCGAATACAAGCTGCATCGGTGGCTTACAGAGCAAGGCGCCGAAGTAGGGGAAGATATCCTGCTACGATGGAAGAGTGGCGCCGACTGGTAGATGAATTTTAGTTAACGTTTGATATAGCCAGGACGGCGCCAACTAGACTATCGACGTCTTCCTCCGACGAGCGATGGTTTACGATCGCGCATCTTATGGCCAGATAGGCACCGATCCGGGTGGTGGACGGGGCGAAACGGCCCTGCTCCTGCAGGTCCGCCACAAGGTCGGCATTAGCCTGATCGCTCAGGGTTCGAACCCGAAAACAAACCACGTTCAACGTGACGGGGGCCAGCAACTCCAGCGTCGGCTCCGCTTCGACATGGGCAGCCAAACGCCGGGCCAGGGCGCAACAGCGTTCCACAACTTCCCCGAGGCGGGTCGTACCGAACGTCGCCAGCGTCATCCAAACTTTCAGCGCGCGAAACCCACGAGATAGATCGGGTCCCAGGTCGCACGGCCACGGATAGCCACCAGCCAGGCCCCGCGCTTCCCGGCGCAAGTAAGCATTGTCTTGCGCAAAGGTGTCGAGCAGGCGCTGTGGTTCGCGGACCAGGATACAGCCGGCGTCGTAGGGCACCTGTCCCCATTTGTGGAAATCGAACGCCAGGCTGTCGGCCTCCGCCATCCCAGCCAGCAGCGGACGCAACGAGGGCGCCAGGGCCGCGAAAGCGCCGAATGCTCCGTCCACATGGAACCACAGGCCCTCGGCTTGGCTCACGGCCGCCAACGCGGCCAGATCGTCCACGGCACCGGTGTCCACCGAACCAGCCGTGCCGACGACGAGGAACGGCCCCAAACCAGCCGCACGGTCCCGCGCAATCGCCTCCGACAGGGCGGCCGTTACCATCCGGCCGGCGCCGTCCACCGGGATCAGGCGTAATGCGTCCGTGCCCAGACCCGCCATGTCCATTGCCTGCGGAATGCAACCGTGTGCGGCAGCCGAGGTATAGGCCACGAGCGGTATGCCGCCATTGCCGCCGGTCCGGCAATCGGGCCCCAATGCCGCCCGCCGCGCCACCAGCACGCCGATCAGGTTCGCGATCGAGGTGCCGGTGACCAGCACGCCGGAGCTCTCGGGCGGGAAGCCCACCATGGCGGCGGACCAGGCGATCACCTGCTGCTCGACGGCAATGGGCGCGTGGTCGCGGCCTCCGAGGTTGGCGTTCAGCCCGCCCGCCAGCATCTCTGCCAGCATGCCCACCGCGGTCCCGCCGCCATGCACCCACCCCATGAAACCGGGATGCAGGTTGCCCACCGAGTACGGCAGCACGTGGTGCCGAAACACCTCGTAGACCGCCTCCAGATCCGCGCCATCACGCGGCAGCGGTTGAGTGAAGGCGTCGCTAGGGGGACGTTTCTGCCACACGGGGCCATCCCGCAGGCCGGCGAGGTGGTCGAACATATCGTCCAGCATGCGATGCCCAGTGGCGCGCAAACCGGACCAATCCGCCGGGTCGAGACCATGCGTCACAGCGGCCACTCCTGAGGTGTCATCGGCGGATCCCTTAACGGCATCATACGTATGCATGATACTTCTCCGACGCGAGTCCATGCCTATACTCGCGAATGTTCGCGACCAACATTGGCGGGACGACATACCGCTTCCCCGACCTACGCAGCCTTCTGGCGCGCGCCACACCGCACCGAAGCGGGGACGCGCTGGCCGGGGTCGCCGCGCAGTCCGAGGAGGAGCGAGTCGCGGCCCAACTCGCATTGGCCGACTTGCCGTTGCGCCGCCTGCTGGACGACCCGGTCATTCCCTACGAAACCGACGAGGTCACCCGGCTGATTTGCGACACCCACGATCCAGCGGCCTTTGCCCCGATCGCCCATCTGACCGTGGGTGGACTGCGCGACTGGCTGCTTGGCGACGAGGCGACCACCCCTGCCCTGCAGGCCTTGGCACCGGGGCTCACGCCCGAGATGGCGGCGGCAGTGGCCAAGCTGTGCCGGCTGCAGGACCTGGTCGTGGTGGCTGCACGCTGCACGACCGTCACTCGGTTCCGCAACACGATCGGGCTGCCGGGCCGGCTCTCGGTCCGTTTGCAGCCGAACCACCCCACGGACGACCCGGCGGGCATCGCCGCCAGCATCCTCGACGGCTTGATGCTCGGCGCGGGTGACGCGGTGATCGGCATCAACCCGGCCAGCGACAGCCCCGAGCGCACCCACGCCCTGCTGTGCATGCTGGAGGAGGCGCGCACCAAGCTCGCCATCCCCACCCAAAGCTGCGTGCTGGCCCATGTCACCACCACGCTCGAGCTGATCGGCCGGGGATCCCCGGTGGACCTGGTGTTCCAGTCGATCGGGGGTACGGAGGGCACGAACCGCTCGTTCGGCATCGATCTCGCTTTGCTGCGGGAGGCGGAGCAGGCAGCGTTGTCGCTCAGCCGCGGCACGGTGGGCCAGAACGTGATGTATTTCGAGACCGGCCAGGGCAGCGCGCTCTCCGCCGGGGCGCATTATGGAGTGGACCAGCAAACCATCGAGGCGCGTGCCTACGCCGTGGCCCGGCACTTCCAGCCGCTATTGGTCAACACCGTGGTGGGGTTCATCGGGCCGGAATATCTCGCCACCGGTAAGCAGATCATCCGCGCCGGGTTGGAGGACCATTTCTGCGGTAAGCTGCTCGGCCTGCCGATGGGATGCGACGTCTGCTACACCAACCACGCCGAGGCGGACGGCGACGACATGGACGTGCTGTTGGCCATGCTGGCGGCCGCCGGGGTGAACTTCGTCATGGGCGTACCCGGCGCGGACGACATCATGCTGGGGTATCAAAGCACCTCCTTCCACGACGTGTTGGCCATGCGCGAGCTGTTCGGCCGCCGCCCTGCCCCGGAGTTCGAAGCCTGGCTGGCCCGGCAAGACCTGTTGGATGCGGGCGGCCGGGTACGGCCTCAAGGCCTGCCCGCGCGGATGCAGGTGCTGCTGCCGTGAGTAGCGATCCGTGGCAAAGACTACGCGGCCTGACTGCGGCACGGATCGGCCTGGCGCGCAGTGGCGCCTCGCTGGCTACCACTCCGCTGCTCGCGTTCCGGCTCGCCCATGCGCAGGCGCGGGATGCCGTGCATGCCGAACTGGACGTGGACGCGTTGCGGGCCGAGCTGGGCGAGCTGTTGCTTGTGCATAGCGCGGCGCGGGACCGGACCGAGTATCTGCTGCGCCCCGATCTCGGGCGTCACCTCGCCGATCACACCGCCTTGCCCCGGGGTGACTACGACCTTGCCGTGGTGTTGGCGGACGGGTTGTCGGCCCGGGCGGTGCAGGACCACGCCCCGGCGGTGGTGGCGGCGCTGCACCCAATGCTCGAAGGCTGGCGGATCGCGCCGCTGGTCGCGGTGCAGCAGGGCCGGGTCGCGGCGGGAGATGCGGTGGCGGTGGCGGTGGGGGCTAGCGCGGTGGTGGTGCTGATCGGTGAACGGCCTGGCCTGTCTGCGCCCGACAGCCTGGGGGCGTACCTTACGTGGCGCCCGCAGCCCGGCACGACCGATGCCGCCCGCAACTGCGTGTCCAACATCCGCCCGGCTGGTCTGCTGCCGGGGTCCGCCGCGGCCAAAATCGCTTGGTTGCTCGGCGCGATGCGCTCACGCGGCCTGTCGGGCGTGGCTTTGAAGGACGACGCTCCGGATGAAAGCCGGCGGCTTGACGGACCCAGCAACCACGGCGTGCTGGACACAGAGCCACCGTTGCCACTAACCGACGAATAACTGATCTGGAATATTCCGATGCGCGCCGTCTATCTCATCGCCGCTGTGCTGGTGGCCTTCCTACTGGGCGCGTACGTGGAGCACACGTTCGACGCGCCGTTCGGTTATCTGAGCGGGCCGTGGGTCGCTTCCCGCTCGGCCCCACCGCTGCCGGATAACGGCAACACGGCCATCCCACGCTACAGCAACGCCCGCGGGGCGGAAGACGCACCGCGGAACGACGTCGCCGAAGGTAGCAAGACCGATTTCCAGCGTTGCGTGAACACCATGGTTATGCGTCGCGAGTCGGAGACCGAGGCGAAGACTGTCTGCCAGAAGATCATCAGCGGCATCGGCGGCTGATGCCCTGCACCCTCTCCATCAGCTTCGCCGCCTCCTCCCCCGTGAAGCACGGGGAAGGATCTAGGCGGCGTTAGCGGGCGCGTTCGTCCGAGGGCTGGTTCTGGTCGCCGGTCACGACGGTCTGTTCGCGGCTGACGTCACCCGGCTTGGCGGGGCCGCCCTTGTCGGGGTTGCCGGGCTTGGTCGGACGCGTGCCACCGGGATCGACGCCTTCGAGCGGATCGTTGCCGGTGCCGCGAGTGGATGCTGTCATGGGACCTCCTGTGTGAAGGCTTGAACAGCCGCCAGCCGGGCTGGTTCCGGTTAGGCCCGCTTGGACCGCCCCACGATCTGCGTCGGGTTAACGAACCGCAGAGCCAGGATCAGCCAGATCAGCGTGGTCACCATGTAAACCACCGCCATCGCGTCGATCGATTGCACCGCGCGCACGCCGGCCGCGAACACGGCGTAGTACAGCGCTACCACGAGCGTCTGGCTGTCGGGCCCGGCGGTCAGGAACGTCAGTTCGAACATCGCGATCGTGCGCACCAGCACCAGCAGCAGCGCGGCCAACACGCCCGGCAGCAGTAGCGGTAGCAGCACGTGGCCGAACAGCCGCGGCGTGTTGGCGCCGAATACGCGGGCGGCTTGTTCGATACGTGGATCGATCTGCTCGATGAACGGGATCATCACCAGCACGACGAAGGGCACGGTCGGCACCAGGTTGGCGAGCACCACGCCCGTCAGCGACCCGGCCAACCCGGTTTGATACAACACCGTCGCCATCGGGATACCGTAGGTGATCGGCGGGATCAGCAGCGGCAGCAGGAACAGCAAAGTCACGAACCGCTTGCCGGGGAACTCGCGCCGGGCCAGGGCATACGCCGCGGGGACGCCGAGCGCGCCGGAGATGGCGACCACCAGGAACACCGCCTCGAACGTCACCGTCAGCACGTCGCCGAGTTGGAACTCGTCCCAGGCGGAGCCGTACCAACGTGTGGTCCAGCCGGCCGGCAGCCAGGTGCCGAGCCAGCGCGTCGCGAAACTGTCCAGCAGCACGGTGCCGATCAGCGCGAACAGGTTAAGCACGAAGAAGCCGACGAACAGCCAGACCGCCGTGACCCACAGTCGGGAGAGGATGCTGGGGCGCTGGATCATCAGCCTTTGCCCCCGCTGGAGCCGCGATACAGCAATCCGCGCCCGAATAGCACGATGGCGACCACACCCAGTTGCACGACGCCCATGATCATCGCGATCGCCGAGGCCAAGCCGTAATCGTACTGCTCGAACGCCGCGTCATACGCCGCGATGGAGATCACGCGCGTAGGTCCGGAGGGCGCGCCAAGCAGCACGGCCGAGGGGAACACGCTGAACGCCTGCACGAACGACAAGCAGAAGGTGATCGCCAGCCCCGGCATCAGCAGTGGCAGCAGCACGGTGCGGAAGCGCGAGGCTGCGGTGGCGCCGAGGGTGGCGGCTGCGTTCTCGAGCACCGGGTCGACACCGCTGACATAGGATAGCGTGAGCAGGAAGGTAAACGGCAGCCCGGTGATCAGCAGCGAGAGGAACACGCCCCAGTAGTTATGCAGCAACCGCACCGGCGAGTGGATCAGCCCGATGGCGATCAACGTCCGATTGAACCAACCTTGCGGCCCCAGGTAGTTGAGCAGGCCTTGCGCCACGAGCACGGTGCCGAGTGTGATGGGGATGACCAGGATCGTGGTCAGCACACGCTGCCGCCGCATGAGGCGCACCCTGAGTGCGATCGGCACCGCGATGAACAGGTTCAGCAACGTGACGGGGACGGCAAGGCGGAGGGTGGTCCAAACCGTATCGTACAGGAACGGGTCGGAGAAAAACTTCTGATAGTTGGCGAGAACGCCGCCTTCCTTCGGCTGGAACGAGATCCACAGGCCGTAGAGGAACGGATAGACGAAGAGCAAAAGCAGAAAGAGTGCGGCGGGAACGACGAGCAGAGTGAGGCCGTCGACACCCCGTGCCGACAAAGACGCAATTGCCCCCCCTCCCCTTGCGGGAGGGGGCTGGGGGGCGGGGTGCCGCGCGACCGTTTGCGCGACTGTCACACCCTCTACCGTAGACGCGGTTGCGCTCACGCAAACACCAGCGTGCGCGCCGGGTCGGGACGGAGGCGGACAGTGCTGCCACGCGGCGAGCTATGCTCGGAGTGGAACACCAACTCGGTGCCATCTGCCATCGACGCGAAGCCTGTGTGGTCACGGCCGCGGAATTCGGTGGATGTCACCGTGGCCGCCAGCGGGCCGTCATCGGCGGCCACCAGATCCTCCGGACGCACCGCCAACGTCGCCTCGTCGCCCGAGGCCAGGTTGTCGCGCAGCATGGCCGTAACGGTCGCGTTCTGCACCGTGAGCGTCACGCGCTCGCCATCGCGGGATAGCACCCGGCCGCGGATACGGTTGCGGAAACCCATGAACTCGGCCACGTCCAGGTGCTCCGGACGTGAATACAGATCGTCCGGCGTGCCGACCTGGCGGATGCTGCCATCCTTCAACAGCACGATGCGGTCGGCCAGCGACAGCGCTTCCTCCTGGTCGTGGGTCACGTAGATCGTCGTGCCGCCCAGGCTCGAATGGATGCGCCGGATTTCCGCCCGCATCTCCAGCCGCAGCTTGGCGTCCAGGTTGGAGAGCGGCTCGTCCATCAGCACCAACGGCGGCTCCACCACCACGGCGCGCGCGATCGCCACGCGCTGCTGCTGGCCGCCGGACAGCTGGCCCGGCAATTTTTCTTCCTGTCCCTGCAGCCGCACCAAGGCGACCGCATCGGCCACGCGGCGAACTGTTTCGGCCTTGCTAATCCGACGCATAGCCAGCCCGAAGCCGATGTTCTTGCGCACCGACATATGCGGGAACAGCGCGTAGTTCTGGAACACCATGCCGAAGCCACGCTGCTCCGGCGGCAGATTGTCGATGCGCCGGTCGTCGAGCCAAATGCCGCCGCCGGTCGCCGGCAACAAACCGGCCAGCATGTTGAGCGTGGTCGACTTGCCGCAGCCGGACGGGCCGAGCAGAGCGATGAACTCGCCGCGCTTGACGGTCAACGACACGTCGTTCAACGCGTTCATCGTGCCGAACTGGCGGCTCAGCCGGTCCAGCCGCAGCTCCCGGAAATCGGCGGCGTGGATGGCCATCTACTTGGTCTTTCGGCTTCCGATCTGCTCGTCCCAGCGCCGGAACGCGTAGACGAGAGCATCGGAGTCGATAGGTATTTCCTTCGGCGCGCTGGCGATCAGCTGCTCGTATTCCGGGCGGCCGTACTCCTTCAGGTTGGCTTGGCTATCGGCCGGAGCCATGCTCAACGAGACGTCCTTTACCGCCGGGCCAGGATAGAAATAACCGTCGTCGTAGGTCATCGCCTGCTGCGGCTTGTCCAGCATGAAGCTCATCAGGTCGAGCAGCACGCCCATCCGCTCCGCATCGATGCCCTTGGGCACGAACATGTACTGCGCGTCCACGACCCAGTGGAAATCCTTCAGGGCCTGCACCTTGGCCTCCTTGGGCACGATGCCGAGCACGCGCGGATTGATGTCCCAGCCCGTGGTGCTGACGATCATGTCGCGCGAGCCGTTGCCCAGCTCGGTCATCGTGGCGCCGGTGCCGGTCGGGTAGTATTCGATATACTTGTCGAGCTGCGCGAGGAACGCCCAGGTCTTCTCCCAACCCTTCTCCGGATCCTTCGGGTTGGAGTCGCCCAGCAGGTACGGCATCCCCATCAGGAACGTGCGCCCGGGACCCGAATTCGCCGGGCGGGCGTACATGAAGCGATTAGGGTTGGCCTTCGCCCAGTCCAGCAGCTCGGGTGCGGATTTCGGTGGCGAGGCGACCCGGTCCGGCATGTACTCCAGCAACGGGCCAGAGGGGTAATACACCACGATGCAGCCCTGCCCTTTGGTTAGTTGCTGCATCTGCCACGCCGGGTCCAACAGGACGGATTGCAGGTTCGGCAGGTTAGTCGCGTGCGCCGGGAACAGCTCGGTCCAGATATTCTGCGCGATACCGGCGGACATCACGTCGGTGCCACCCAGCACCATGTCGATGTCGCTGCGGCCCGCGGATTGCTGCGCGCGCAATTTGCCAGGCAGTTCGGGCGCCGGCGCCTTGGTGAACACGAAACGCCCGACCATCTCGGGCTTGGCGCGACGGTATGCCTCGAACGCCTTCTGCGTCAGCGCCAAGGCTCCGCCTACGTCCACGATGCTGAGTGTCAGCGGCGATTTCGGCTTTACGACCTGGGCCCGTGCGCGGCCAACCAATGCCGCACCGGCCAAGGCTGCCGTGCCACCAAGCACCGCGCGTCGTGCAAAATCCGTCATCGCGTTCCCTTCCTTCAGCACCGGGTTGACCCGGCGTCCTGTTCACGGCTTCAATGGTAGCGATACCATGAAAAGCACGTCAAGGGTGGGAAACAAGACAATCAGCCGCACGCGTCGACCCTCGCTCCACTACGCGGAACGGCACGGCGATCGTGCGCGGCGCCTCGCCGCCCTGCAGCCGGGTCAGCAGGCACTTCGCCGCCACGCGCCCGATCTCGGCCCCGTCCACGCTGACGGTGCTGACCGACGGTTGCATCGCGCGCCCGACTTCCAGATCGCCGAACCCGCAGACGGCGAGTTGGTCCGGCACGGCAATGCCGCGTGCGGCCGCCTCGATCACGGCACCGGCCGCCGACAGGTCGGACGAACAGAACATGGCCGTCGGTTCGGCGCCGGCCGGCAGTCTTGCCACGGCATCACGGCCGCCCTGCATGCTGGCGGGGGCTGGCAATTCCTCGTCCATCACGAGCAATCCCGGCGGCAGGGCGCGGGTGAAGCCGCGACGCCGGGCGACGGCGCGCGTGTCGTTTGCGCCCACGGCGGCGAAGCGGCGATAGCCCTGGCCCAGGAACAACGCGGCTACGGCGGCCCCTACGGCGAAATGGTCGAAGCCCACGATCATGTCGGCGGGCTCACCGGCCAGGTCCCAGATCTCGACGATCGGCACCCCAGCCAAGGCCAGGCGGCGCCGGGTCGCGGGGGAATGCTCCGTGCCCGTCAACAGCAGGCCATCCGGACGGCGGCCGAGTATGGCGCCGACCAACGCTTCCTCACCCTCGTTGCTTGGGCCGTAGCCGCTCAGGCCGAGCACGACGTGGTAGCCAGCCGCATCCAGTTCGTCGGTGAACGCGCTCAGGCTGGCGGCGAAGATCGGGCTGGCCACGGTGGGCACGATCGCCGCGATGATGCGCGACTTGCGGGACGACAGCCCACCCGCCAGCAGGTTCGGCACGTAGCCCAACCGCTCGATCGCCGCCCGGACGCGCTCGGCGGTTTCGGGCGCCACTTGCTCGGGCGTATTGAGCACGCGGGATACCGTCATCGGCGCGACGCCAGCTGCGGCGGCGACGTCACTGAGTTTGATTTGGGTTCGGTGCGTGCTCACGCGCCCAGCCTAGCCATCCGCCGTGCGCGGCGCCAACAGGAGGACATGCAATGACACGAAAGACCCCGGAAGAACTCCGTTCGTTTCGCACGTGGGGGGCGGCCGACCTGCGCTCGTTCGGCCATCGCAGCCGCACCAAGCAGATGGGCTATGCGGAGGCGGACTGGAAAGGCAAGCCGGTCATCGGCATCCTGAACACCTGGTCCGACCTCAACCAATGCCACCAGCACTTTCGTATTCGCGCCGAGGAGGTGAAGCGCGGCGTGTGGCAGGCCGGCGGCTTCCCGGTGGAGATCCCGGCGCTGGCCTTGCCCGAGCAATACATGAAGCCGACCAGCATGTTCTACCGCAACCTGCTCGCCATCGAGGTGGAGGAGATCGCGCGCGGCCAACCGCTGGACGGTCTGGTGCTGATGGGCGGCTGCGACAAGACGACGCCGGCGATGCTGATGGGGGCGATCTCCGCCAACCTGCCGTCGATCTTCATGCCGGCCGGGCCGATGCTGCGGGGCAATTGGAACGGCAACACGCTCGGCTCCGGCTCCGACACCTGGAAATACTGGGACGAGCTGCGCGCGGGCAACATTACCCAGGACGACTGGCAGGAAATCGAGAACGGCATCGCGCGCTCGTGGGGCACGTGCATGACGATGGGCACGGCGTCCACCATGACGGTGTCGGTGGAGGCGATGGGGTTCAGCCTGCCCGGCGCCTCCGCGATCCCAGCGCCGGACAGCAACCACGCCCGTATGGCCACCGCGTGCGGCAGGCGGATCGTGGACATGGTGTGGGAGGACCTGACGCCGAAAGCGATGCTGACGCCGGGTAGCTTCGACAACGCGGTGCGGGTGGCGATGGCGCTGGGCGGGTCGACGAACTCGATCGTGCATTTGATTGCGATGGCGCGGCGGGCGGGGGTGCCGCTCGATCTGGACCGATTCGACGAGCTCAGCCGCAACTCGCCGCTGATCGCGAACATCCGGCCGTCGGGCAAATACCTGATGGAGGACTTTTATTATGCCGGCGGATCGCGTGCGCTGATGGTGGCGTTGGGCGACCTGCTGGACCTGTCGGCGGCGACGGTGAGCGGCAAGACGCTGGGCGAAAACCTCGAGGGCGCCAAGGTCCTAAACGACGACGTCATCCTGCCGCGCGACAAGCCGTTGAAGGCCGAGGGCGGCGTCGCGGTGCTGCGCGGCAACCTGGCGCCGGATGGGGCGGTGATCAAACCATCGGCGGCGGACCCCAAGCTGGCGCGCCACACCGGGCCGGCAATCGTGTTCGAGAACTACAACGACATGTCCGCCCGCATCGACGACCCGGCGCTCGACGTCACAGCCGACAGCGTGCTGGTGCTACGCTCCGCCGGCCCGATCGGCGCGCCGGGCATGCCGGAATGGGGGATGCTGCCGATCCCGAAAAAGATCCTGCAGCAGGGCGTGCGCGACATGGTGCGGATCAGCGACGCACGGATGAGCGGCACCTCCTATGGCACCTGCGTGCTGCACGTGGCGCCGGAGAGTGCGGTGGGCGGGCCGCTCGCTTTGGTGCGGACGGGGGACATGATCACGCTGGACGTGGCAGCACGGAGCATTTCGCTGGACGTGGACGAGGCGGAGTTGGCGTCGCGTCGGGCCGCCTGGGTCGCACCGCCGCCGCGGTTCGCGCGTGGCTGGGGCAAGCTGAGTGCGGACCAGATCAGCCAGGCGAATGACGGCTGCGACTTCAAGGTGCTGGAAGGGACCGCGCCGACACCGGAGCCGGAAATCCACTAACCGCAGATCCTCCCCCGTCCTTCACGGGGGAGGGGGCGGCGAAGCCGACGGACGGGGCGCTCGGTCGGTGTCTCGCGCCCCCTCCACCATGCAAGCGCATGGTCCCCCTCCCCCGCAAGCGCGTGGGAGGATACGCCAGAGTAGGGGAACGCTGAGCCGGATTACGGCTTGGCTACGGTCTTCTCCACCCAATCCGCCAGCAAGTCCGCAATCTGCAGGTTGTTCTTGTCCAGCATCATCATGTGCGAGTTGCCGTGGATCCCGATCTCCGGCAGCACCGTCATCTGCACCTGACCGCCAGCCGCATTGGCCGCCTGCACGAAGTCCCGGCAACCCTTCAGCCGCGGCGCCCAACGGGGCGACTCGTCCACGTGGTCGCCCCACACCACCAAAATCGGCAGGCCCTTGTAGGGCGTCATGTCATCTGTGGCCGTCGGGCAAGCGCCGGGTTCGACGGCGATGATGCCGGCCACACCCTGCCGGCTCTGCGCCACCGTCTGGAACGGGTAGATGCCGGCTTGCGAATGGCTGACCAGCACGGTCCGGCCAATCCGCTGTGCCAACAGGCTGAGTGCCGGAACGGTCGGGTTCGGGGTGTCGAGGTTGGCGAACCAGTCCGGCACCATCTGCTTCCAGAACTCCTGCTGCGCCTCGATCGGGAATTGCAGCCCGTCATAGGTCTTCGGGTAGTCCGGACCGAAGCGGAAGATGGTCCAAGCCGCCTCGCGACCGGCGGAGAACACGGTCGGGAGTGTGTCCACCGGAGCTTTGCCCGTCTTGACCGCATTGATCGCTGCCGGGCTGGCACCCGAGCGTCCGCGCCAGGCCTGGTCGATGATGTAGACCGGGTATCCCTTGCGGAGGAAATACTCGTCCCAGCCCATGCGGCCGTCGGGCGTCTCCTCCCACGACTTGCCGGTTAGGCAGCAGCCGTGGATCAGCGTCAGCGCCACATGCGTCCCGGCGCCGGCCGGCACCTGGTAGTGCACATACATCTGGTCGACGGTGATGGTGCCCGACGGCGCATAGGCCGGCACGGTGGACAGCGTGTCCGACTTCACGTCGCGCCCGCCGACGAAGAAGCTGCCTTGCTTCTCGATGCTCATCGGGCCGGTGGTCGGCGTCTGCTGCGCCGTGGCAGCGGACGCAAGCAGCGTGGACATGGCGAGGACGACCCCACCTTTCGGCAGGCGGAACAACGGCATCGGCAACCCCCAGTCGTTTGACCCGGGCTCGAGCGGGCCGCGGGGGCGGCAAGCTACCCAGGCCACAAGCCAAGTCAACGCCGGGCGCGAGGGACGAAAAGCCTGGAAGCGGTGCGGGATGCAGACTAGATCGCGCCCATGAGTCTCCTCGTGATCGACGACGTAACCTTGCGGATGGCCGGACGCCCGCTGCTGGAGCACGCCTCGCTGCGGGTGGATGCCGGGCGGCGCATCGGCCTGGTCGGGCGCAACGGCGCGGGCAAGTCCACGCTGCTGAAGGCGATTTCGGGCGAACTCGGCCTGGATGGCGGCTCGATCCACCTGGCCGCCACCGCCCGCATGGCGCAGGTGCGGCAGGAAGCGCCCTCCGGCCCGGCCAGCCTGCTGGAGACGGTGCTGGAAGGCGACCCGGAGCGCTTGGCACTGCTGGCGGAGACCGATAGCGCCCCCCCAGCCCGGCTGGCTGAGGTGCACGAACGGCTCCGCACCATCGGCGCCGATGCCGCCCCGGCGCGTGCCGCCGCGATCCTGGCCGGGCTCGGGTTCGACACCGCGGCGCAGGCCCGCCCGGTAAGCGAGTTCAGCGGCGGCTGGCGCATGCGAGTGGCGCTGGCGACGGCGTTGTTCGCGCAACCCGACCTGCTGCTGCTGGACGAGCCGACCAACCACCTCGACCTCGAGGCGACCATGTGGCTGGAGGGCTGGCTGGCCCGCTTCCCCGGCGCCTGCGTGATCGTCAGCCACGACCGCGGCTTGCTGGACCGGGCGGTGGAGGCGATCGCGCATCTGGACCAGCGCCGCCTGTCGCTGACCCCCGGCGGCTATACCGAGTTCGTCCGCATCCGCACCGAGCAGGCCATGCAGCAGGCCCGTGCCGCCGAGCGGATCGCCGCCCAGCGCGCCCACATGCAATCGTTCGTGGACCGCTTCCGCGCCAAAGCCACCAAGGCGCGGCAGGCGCAGTCGCGGCTCAAGGCGCTGGAGAAGCTCCCCATGATCGAGAGCGTGGTGGAGGAGCATGCCACCCGCTTCGCCTTCCCCGAACCAGCCGAACTGTCGCCCCCGATCCTTCAGTTGGAGCGGGTGGACGCCGGGTATGACGGCCGAGTGGTGCTGCGCAACGTGAGTTTGCGGCTGGATATGGAGGACCGGGTTGCGTTGCTCGGGGCCAACGGCAACGGCAAGAGCACGCTGGCCAAGCTGCTGGCCGGTCGGATGGAACCGCTGTCGGGCACGGTGCAGCGCAACCAGAAGCTGCGGGTCGGCTATTTCGCACAGCACCAGGCGGAGGAGTTGGTCGGCGGTGAGTCCGCGGTGGACCACATGGCCCGGGCGATGCCTCGCGCGCTGCCGCCGGCGGTGCGGGCACAGTTGGCGCGATTCGGTCTGGACGCGGACCGGGCGGATACGCCGACGATGCAGCTGTCGGGTGGCGAGCGGGCGCGGCTACTACTGGCGCTGGCCACGCGGGATGCGCCGCAATTGCTGATCCTGGACGAGCCGACCAACCATCTGGACATCGATGCGCGGGAGGCCTTGGTGCGCGCGCTGGCCGAGT
>CAXTWC010000097.1:0-19798 GCA_964247805.1 uncultured Acetobacteraceae bacterium
ACCGCAACCTCCGAATGATTGGTAGCTACGAGTTCGACCGGCGCAATACAACTGGCGGAATCGAATTGGGTGTGGTAAATGGGCAACGGATTGGTTCCGGTTACTCGGAGGACCGTGTGTTGCTGACGTTCCGCTTTGCACTATAGGCGGCTATTCAACCGCGGCGACAGGGTCGTCGACCCGGCAACAGCGTTGCGGCCTGCGCGAGGTATTTTGTTGGGCGTGGCGCTAGGAGCTGGAGTGTGGATCGTTGGCCTACTGCTTTGGTGGATGCTCTGACGTCGGCTGCTCGGTCAAATCGGGTGCGGCCCACACTCTCACCGGCGCAGGCTCGCTACTATAAGTCTTCCCCGTGGCGGTAACCGTCGCGCCACGAACCCCGATCCACCTGCCAATGGCGAAACAGTCTTGGCGACCAGGCCCAGCGCTTCGTCACGGCGGTGCTTGAAATCGGCATCGGCCACCAACTGGGCGCGGAAAGCGGGGGTGAGCACGTGATAGGGGTCCACAGCCTGAGTCGTCAGCTGAGCTTGCGATACGGGCGACGGTGCCCCTGAACTCGCCGCCGAAGCGAGTTGCGGAACAATGCCATAAACCGCCGACATCGGCCAGGCAGAGGCAATCCGGGTGAGATAGGCCGCACCAATGCCCGGTGTGCTCGAATGGTAGGCGGCAACAGCGGTAGCCCAGCTTTTCGACCCGGCGTAGAGTTGGTTCAAGAATGCGGCCGCATACCGGACGTTGGCGGTGGGATCGAACGCCTGATCGAGGCTCGCAAACGCATTCGGATGCTGCTGCAGGTTGATTTGCATGCAACCGACATCAATCGACTGGATGCCGGCCCCCTGGGCACTCCGTACCGCGGCGATGGCCTCCGCTGCGCTATCGTACATTTGGCCTGCCCCCGCGACATCGACGGTCCAAGGCCACGGCACGACCGCTCCGGAACGCCCAACAGGCCGGCCACTCTCGACCGAGCCAATGGCGACGAGCATCTGGGGCGGGAAATGCGCGGACGCTTCGACCGTGGCAATCGCGGCCATGCAAAGACCGGAGTCCCCCGCCGGAGCCGCCAAGGCTGGCCTGCACCAAATCGTGGCGATGCAGAGGAGTGGGGCTACGGCTCGGCACAGCCTCCCCCGGCGCCGCGCTCTGCGACGGAGGTCGGCCAACCCACTATGCCCTGCCGTTAAGCGAGCGAGAGCGCCCTCGCAGCCACGATACCGTAAGACGGTGGACGCGGTTGATTTGCAGCTACCGAAATCGTCGTGGACGCGCGCCACCACTGCTGGCGCTTTGTTCATGTAGTCCAAGTGAGACATGCGGCTGTCTAGCTGCCGTAGCCGACACTGGGCAACATCTTTGTAAACGTCTCAGGGACCGAAACCAACTTGTGCGATCTATGTACGCACGCGTACTACGCAACCGTCATTTCGGACCTGCTTGCATCATTGTCGTAACTGCCAGGTTGACTTTCTCTTCTGGTCTACTTCGGGCTAAGCAGCGGCCAAACGGTCGGACTGGCCTGAGTGGCGCTTCACGAGTGACCGCAGCGTTCGGCGTACCGACTCCAGCTGGAAACCAGCCTCCACCCTTGGGAAACAGTATTCGGGTGGGGTTGGCGCGTTCGGATACAGCGTCGCGAACTCCGTCGCATTTTGGAACACGCCCCGACTCTCGTCGTCCATGAAAGTTTCAGACGCGGCACCTTCGGCCAGGATCACGTCATGACTGGCCAGTTCGACGTGAACGTAATCCACGCGGCTCAGCCCGCGCTCCCGAACGATGTACGTGCCATCGACCAAGCACTCCGCCGGAACGAGCAGGCCGGCCAGGAACATCGCGTGCTTGGGCGACACCAACAGGTCGTGGCGAGGCAGCCCATCCCCGAGTGAGCCTGCAAGGAAGCGGACCGGATGGACGGACGGGTTCGCGGCGAGGAAACGCCCGGCGTAGCTGCGGCGGCCAATCCACTTGATGGCTCGGTGCTGGCCGGAGGCCGTGATCACCGTGTCGCCGATGCCGAGTTCCTCGACTGGCCGCTCCCCCCGATCGGTCAGAATCCTCGTGCCGTGGCAATAGCACGCCGGGCTCGCAACGTTGCTCTTGGAAACGGCGCTGACTTCGTCCGCAGAGACCGTGCCGCCGAAGTATTGCGCCCAGGCAGCCGCTTCCTGCGGCTTGTCGTCCGAGGCGTTGGAGAACTCGTAGTTTCCGCCGCCATTACTATCCCAGATGTTGACGAAATCGATCGCCTCGCCCTGGGCTTCGGCCGTCGTGAGTTGGCTGGCCAGCCACTGCGGAAAGGCCGCGTCGTCGGACACGTCCGTGCCACTGTCGGAACTGCCTGCTCCGGTCTCGGGGATTGCAAAGGGTTTGCCCTGCTGCTCGGCGAATGCGAGGAGTTGGTCCAGGCTGAGCGCATGGCCGCCGCTCCCGTCGTTCGACCACTTGGTGGCAGCAGGATACGTGAAGTAGTGCTCGCGGTTCACCGGGTCTGCGATGAAGGCGGCGACGCTGGTGTCTTCGCCACCCGTGTCCCAGTCGTGGTATGTCTGTTGGCCGCTGGCGTTGGTGCCATCCGAGTAAGGATAGATGTCGGAGTAGACGTCGGCGCCGATCGCATCGACGTAGGCGTTTCCTGGGTAGAGGCTGGTGAGCGCGTTTGCGTTCGTATAGTTGGTGACGCTGGGATTCCAGACCACCGTAACGTTGACGCCCAACGCGGCTGCTTCCTGATGCAGCACCGTGTAGATTTGCTTGTAGGCAGCCACCCAGTCGGCTTGGTCTTGCGCGGTGTCACCGGCATAGGTCGGGCCTTGGATGTTCATTTCCCAACCGGGCCGGAAAACCAGGTTGGTATACCCGTTGGCCACATAAGCCTGCAGAATGCCTTGGTAGACGCTGTCATAGTCGCCGGCTGCGATGGCTTGATACTGGGCGTCCGCGCTTCCAGCGCTCGAGTTGGTGGAGGCCATCGGTAGCGCGACGACCGGGGTCATGGATGCGGCATCGGACGACTGCGCGTCGGACCAGGCTTGCCAGTTGGCGTTGCCGACCCATTCGTCGACCGTCTGCGTGTAGTCGACGTAATTGTCTAGGTAGGTCGGCGATGCCCCCATCGTAGAGGTGAAGCTGCTGTATTCAGCCTCGAACGTCGCCTCTGCAGACGGGTCACTGCCATTAGGATTACCCAAATACGCACCAAGCGGAAATGGCGTGCTCGAAACGACTTGGTTCACTTGAACACCTGTGCTGGCGACGATCCCAGGACAGTCGAAGCTGCCGCAACCCAGCCGCCCGATGTTGCCCGAGGCGCTACATAAGGCGTGACTTTTTGCGTATTTTGATACAACATAGTTCGGCACCTTAGCTTAGGTTATCTAAGCTCACCGGTATCTGAGCAAATTTTCACTTACAACACCCAAGGTGGGTATTGTCCTAGCTGGATGTTTC
The DNA here is from genome assembly GCA_964247805.1 of uncultured Acetobacteraceae bacterium. Taxonomy (GTDB): domain Bacteria; phylum Pseudomonadota; class Alphaproteobacteria; order Acetobacterales; family Acetobacteraceae; genus LMUY01. Next base: position 3,457 of record CAXTWC010000097.1, read on the forward strand.
TAGGCCGTAATGGCACAAGCGCCCCGTAGCGTACGTTGCGACGCTGTAAGCGCCTAGGTGTCAATAGTGCTTTTTGGACTTCGGGCGCCTGCAGTCTCCGATAACGTCTTTAAGTCGTTATTCAGGCGTTATACCAGGCCCGAGCCCGGTCGAACGCTCGCCCTGACGATCACGGGCTTGCCCTGTCAGTATTTGTAAGTAATCGTCGAGATGCGGATCAATGGACTAAGCACCCGGCGCTCATACTTGACGCAGGCCCCGATCACCCCAGGTCACCAGTTGACGGCCTGACCCGAAACGCTCAGCCCTGGTAGCGGAGTGCGTCGACCAACAAGGCAAACGCTGGAGTGTGCTGGCGTCGGCTGGGGTAGTACAGGTGGTAACCCGGATAGGGTGGGCACCAATCGGCGAGCACGCGGACCAGCCGTCCTTGCGCGAGATGATCCCCGACGTCACCCTCCGGTAAATAGGCTAAACCGAAGCCTGCCAGCGCTGCGTCGAGCATCGGCGCCGTGGCATTGAAAACGAGCTGCCCTTCGACCCTCACCTTCAACTCGCGCCCGCCTTTCTCAAATTCCCAGGCGTACAGACCGCCATGGGTTGGCAGCCGGAGATTGATGCATCTGTGGCCAGTCAGATCCTGCGGTTTCTTCGGTTTTGGCTGCCTGACGAAATAGCCCGGTGCTCCAACGACGGCGGAGCGGAGGTCCGGGCCGATGCGAACCGCCACCATGTCCTTTGCGACCATCTCGCCCGATCGAACGCCGGCGTCGTAGCGTTCGGCGACGATGTTCGTCAGGCCGTAGTCGATGACGATCTCGACCCTGATATCCGGGTAAGCCGGAAGGAGTTTCTCCAGGGCGGGCCAGATCACGGACCGGATCGCGTGATCATGTGCCGTGATTCGAAGGGTGCCGGACGGTACGTCGCGCAACTCGCTCAGCGCGGCCAATTCCACGTCGATCTCGTCCAGATGCGGCCCGGCAGCGCGCAGCAGGCGCTCACCCGCCTCCGTGGTCGCGACGCTGCGGGTCGTGCGGGTCAGCAAACGCAGACCAAGCCGCGCCTCGAGACCCCGGACGGTCTGGCTCAACGCCGACTGCGACACCCCGAGCTGCGCCGCAGCCTTGGTGAAGCTCTGCTCCTTGGCGACGGCCAGGAAGGCCACGAGATCGTTGAGGTCGGCTCTCGGCATTCAGAACCTCGGCTTATAAGTCCATGCAGGTGCTACTGTCTTATCGCCGTCCCTTGCACCCCCCAGTTAGGCGGCATGCAGCCGAACCACCAACAGCTCGGCGAATGAAAGTAATTCGTGAATCCAAATTACGAATTCAACGACCAGGTCGCTGTCGTCACCGGGGCAGGCTCCGGAATGGGGTTGGCGACCGCCAAAGCGTTCGCCCAGTCAGGCGCCTCAGTGGTGCTTGCGGACCGCAAGCACCACGAGACGTCTGGGAGAACCCGGCGCTATCGCCACGCGACCGCAGCCTGGTGACGATAACCAGCCTGATCTCGATCTATCGCATCAACGAACTGCCGTTCCATCTTAAGCGCGCGCTGGAGAATGGCGTCAGCAAGGACGAGATCATCGCGGTGAATACGCACCTCGCCTTCTGTGCGGGTTGGCCGCCTGCGATGACGGCCCTCCAGATCGCGCGCAATGTGTTCGACGAGGCCGGTAGCTAAACCGGCTCGCCTAGCGGACTTCTCCGGTTACGGCGTATCCCCCGCCCCCGCAACGGGCCGCCGCACCGGGCGCCCGGGGCGGATCGCGACATCCATCACGCCGTCGGTGATCAACGGCTGGCCCGAAACCACCAAGTGGCGCACGCCCTCCGCCGGGCGGTTCATGGCGGAGAACTCGGCGCGGTCGGTCAGCGTGTCGTAATCGAACACCACCACGTCGGCATCCGCGCCCACTGCCAGCCGCCCTTTCGCACGCATCGCCGGCGTGCTCGCCTCCAGGATCTGCGCCGGGATCAGCGCGCATTTGGCTACACCCTCCATCAACGACACCGCTTGCCGCTCGCGGACCCAATGGCGGATGAACCGAGTGAACGTTCCGGCGGAGCGCGGGTGCGCGGTGGCGTCCTCCGGCAGCGGCCAGGCATCGCCGGTGTAGTTGCTACCATCCGACAGCGACCAGGGCATCGCGTCCGAGGCAATCGCACCACCCGGGTACAGCACCGACATATCGAGTAATTCGCGATGCCGCTCGTTGTTCTCCGTGTCCAGGATGTGCCACAGCACCAGCGTCGAGGGCTCCTCCGCCTGCGCGGTCAGAAGCTCCTCTCGGCTATGGAAGCGGCGCCCGTCGGTCACCCGCTGCACGGAATCGTATCCGGTGCCGTTGCGCGTTTCGAACTCCGGATCGCTGAAGAACGTCGCCGCCAGCACGGTGGAGCCGGTGCCATACGGATACGCCTCGACCGTGATCGGCAAGCCCTGCGCCTGCGCCTTCGCCACCAGTCGGGCGCAACGCTCGATGTCGGTTTTGCTGGAGCTATTGAAGTGGCAGATGTGCATATGCGCGCCCGTCGCCCCGGCGTAGCCGATCAGGCGCACATAGGCCTCGGCCGCACTCTCCGGATCGATGCGCGACATGTAGGCGACATGGGTGAAGGTCGGCACGCCTTGCGCCGCCGCCAATTCGCAGACCGCGGTCAGCTCCTGCACGCCGGCGCCGGGTGCATAGGCGTTGAGGATACCGATACCGATACCGCCCTCGTCCAGCCCGCGGGCGATGCGCTCCAGGATGCCCCTGACTTCTGGCTCGCTGGCGACGTTGTCCACCCAGCGGCGATCGCGCATGGCGCGGCCGAATGCTTCGAGCGACGATTCCTCGTTGGAGCCGGTCATGGCGCCGATGCGGGCGAAGGCCCAATTGGTGGCGGCGCCGTAGTTCAGCACCCGGCCCTGCGTGGCCTGGCGACGGTACCACGAGCCGACGGGCATCACCCCCGCCTCGAGGTCCAGCGTGGTGGTAACGCCGTCAAACGCCTGCATGCGATCAGCCGGGATCGATTGGCCGTGCGCGTGGAGGTCGATGAAGCCGGGTGCCACCACCAGCCCGGTCGCGTCGATCACCCGTTCGGCGCCGCCCAAACCGGTGCCGACCGCGGCGATCCGGCCATCCTGCAGCGCCACGTCGCAGATTTGGTCCATCCCGCTCGCCGGGTCGACGACGCGGCCACCCGTGATCACCAGATTGGTCATGCCGCTCGCCCTCTTACTGCTTGGTCCACCCTCCCTTTGCAGCACTCCCGCCCGCCGGGATCAAGTCGGCGCAGCCGCTCAGTCGGGGCGCTGCTTCAGCTGTTGTAGGCCTGCCCTAACCTCCGCCACCGGCAGGACGTCGGCGTATTTGACGGCCATGTCGTACAGGTTGGCGAAATGCGGAGATTCGTGACGGTCCGACGTGCATTCCTCCGGCACGATGGTGCGGTAGCCGTGGGACAGGCTGTCGACCACCGTCGCCCTGACGCAACCGGAGGTAGAGCCGCCGGTGACGATCACCGTGTCGACCTTGTGCCAGGTGAGCAAGGACGGCACGTTGGTCTCATGGAACGCGGAGGCCATGCGCTTGTTGATGATGATGTCGCGGCCGTGATCGATGCGGAGCCGGTCATCGAACTCCGCCCGTCGGGAGCCTAGTTTCACGTTCTGCAACGAGTCGGGCGTGTCGGTGCGGGTACCCCACACGCCGCAATCCTCGCCCGACGGCAGGTACGCGACATGCGTCCAAATCACGGGGCTGCCGAGCTCGCGGCATAGCTCGCTCAGTTCGTTGATGTATTCCATCTGGTTCGGATCGGTCTCGTACGCAGTCACGAACTCGCCCGGCAGCGTGTAGGCCTTTTGCGGGTCCACATTGATCAGCGCCACCTTGCGGCCGAAGCCGAAGCGGGCTCGGGGTGGACGTTGCTTCATCTCCTCGTAGAGTTGGCGGGCGGATTTGTTCGACAGTTCCATTTTCGTCTCCGTGCCGGACAGCGTCAGGCCGCAGCAGCAATCGTCTGCCGGCTGGTCATCAGCGGCTGGATGTATTGGCCGAACTGCTCCATGCCGATGATGAAGTCGTCGAACGTCATCAGGATGCCTTTGACGCCGGGCGCCGCCGCCACTTGGTCCATCATGCGCGCGACGGTGGCGTAGGAGCCGATCAGCTTCAGCATGCCGGTAGGGATCGGAGCAGGTTCCGCCTTCTGCCGCTCGATCATCTGGCCGACGGTGGATTCCTTGGATGCGTTGGTGTCCGCGGCGGCTTGGGTGCGCTGCCAGGCCAGCGCCTCGAGGTCTGTGCCGGCCTTGTAGTGCTCCCATTTCGCCATCGCGAGTTCGTCGGTCGCGTCTGCGATCACCATGAGCAGGATCAGCGCGCCCACGTCCCGCCCGGTCTTCGCTGCCGCCGCTTGCAGCCGGGCGACCACGGGAGGCACGCGCTCCGGCTGGTTCAAACCTCCAGCGCCGCAGAAACAGTAGTCGCCATGCTCGGCCACGAATTGCATGCCGCGGTCGCTCTGGGCCGCCCCCACGAGCTCGATCCGCTTCGACGGCTGCGGAGCGAGGCGACAATCCTCCATCTTGAAGTATTCACCCTGGAAGTCGGACTGACCGTGGGCCCACAGCTGCTTCATCACGGTGACGTATTCGGAGCAGTACTCGTAGCGTTTGGCGAAGTGTGCCTCGCCGGGCCAAAGCCCCATCTGCTTGTATTCGGTCGGTTGCCAGCCGGAGACGATATTCATGCCGAAGCGGCCCGGCGCGATACTATCGATCGTCACCGCCATGCGCGCGGCGAAGGCGGGCGGAATGGTCAGCACGGCGACAGAGGCAAACAGCTGAATACGGCGTGTGACGCTGGCGATGCCGGCCATCAGCGTGAATGATTCGAGGTTCTCGTCCCAATAGCCGCTAGGGCCGCCGAAGCCGCGCATCTTGATCATCGAGAGTGCAAAATCCAGCCCGTAATGCTCGGCCTGCTGCACGACAGTACGATTGAGGTCGAAGCTGGGCGTCGTCTTGGGCGAGGTGGTGGAGATCAACCAGCCGCGGCTGCCGATCGGAATGAAAACGCCGAGTTTGACCATGGGCCCATATCCTTCTGCATTACGCCAGCACCGAGTTGCCGCGTGGTCAGTATGTGACATTTTGCAGCGAGAGCCAGCTTCGTTTCCGGAGATTTAAGTTCCTCCCCCCGCTGGGGGAGGGGAACCGTGCGAAGCATGGTGGAGGGGACCGGCCATACACACGGACCCTGCCCGTGCGCCCCCTCCGTCGACTTCGCCGCCACCCTCCCCAGCGAGGGAGGAACTTGCATACCGCTACTCGGCGGCTTCGTGGCGGGCGGTCATCGTAGCCGTCAAGGCATCCAGCAGCACGTCGAGATCGGTGGTGGCGAGCGCCGCCTTGGTCATTTCGCGCCCGCGCTGGGCGGCCCAATCCTGCCGTTGCGCGATCGACCGGCTGAGCAATGGCTCCACCCCGGCCTCCGACACCGTGCGGGCGACCTCGCGCATTTCCTCCGCACGGCGCTTGCCATGCAGCAGGGCGCGACTGATTACATAGCGGGCCAGGCCGCGCCAATCCTCATGCGGCAGCGTGTCGGCCAGCGAGCGCAACACGTAATCCTCCACGCCATAATGCCGGGCGGACAGCATGCACTCGGTGGTCAGCGCCTCCAGCCCCTTTACCATGACACTACGGCACATCTTGACCGAGGACGCCTTGCCGATCTCGGTGGAGAACATCTTGAGGTCTAGCCCAAATGGCGCCATGAGTTCGATGAACGACTCGGCATCCGGACCGCCCAGCAGCATGGGCGAGCGGATGCCCTTCGGCGGCACGCTGGCTATCACCGCGGCCTCGACATAACGCCCGCCCGCAGCGGTGACGGCCTGCCCCGCCTGGATCTTGGTTGCCGGTGAAACCGAGTTGACGTCCACCACGAAGGGCCGGTGCGTCAGCGCGCCCGCCAACGACTGGGCCGCCGCCACTACCGACCCGGCGGTGACGGAGATGAACACCACGTCCGCGCCGGCAACTGCCTTGGCCGGCGAGTCGCACACGGTCGCAGTTCCGGCGGAGGTCGCGCGGGCAAGGGCCGCTTCGGCGGTGTCGAACGCACAAATATCCGGCACGCCGGCCGCCTTGAGGTCTCGGGCAAATATCCCGCCCACTTCGCCGAAGCCGATGATCGCTACTTTGTTCATGGATTTACCTCCCTTTGCGTCGATGCAGATTATTCGCTGCAGTCCGGTGGCAAGCCGGACCAAACCTCGTCCAGCGTCAACGGCCGGGTCAGCAATCCCTGCTCGCCGGCGTATTGCAGCGCAAGGCCGACCGCCGGGTCCAGCTTGCGGCGCCCGAATGGGAAGCGGTTGCCGGCCGCGCGGAACCCGTCGAGCAGCTCGCGGACGGCGCCGGGCTGCTTGGCGATCGCAGCGCGAACCACGATCATGTGGTTGACCGGCATCAGGCCATGCCGCGCGAAGAAAGCCCGCCCGGCGGACCCCGGGTCCGGGAACACGGTGGCCAAGTCGGGACCGGACGGGAGCTCATTGCCGAAGATCGCGGCGTCCAGTTCGCCTGCGCGCAACATCGCCAGCATGTCGGAACCGGCCGGCGCGCGTTCGGCCCAAGGCGGGTCCTGGAACGAGGCGACATGCGCATCCTCGAAGGTCACCCAGCGGACCCGGTCAGGCCGCAGGCCGTTTTCCTCCTGCAGGATGCCGCGCAGCCACAGTCCGGTTGTCTGGCTGTAGGCCCGCACACCGATCCGGCGACCCGCCAGATCACCGGGTCCGAAGGCGTCGTTTGCCCGGCGCAGCAGCGCACCGTTCTGGAACCGCGTGGCCATCACGACCGGCAGCAGCACCAGGTCGCTGCCATCCGCACGGGCCATCAGAAAGGTGGCGATCGCCATCTCGCTGACGTCGAAACGCTGCGTGCGCACCATCGGGGCGAAGGCGCGGCTGATGACTGGAAACGCCTCGAGCTGCAGCCGCGAGTCATCGAACAAGGCCTCGGTGTGCTTGTAACGGCCGATCGCTGCGTGCAACGGCGTCATGCGCCGTATGGCTTGTAGGCCAGGCCTTTGCGCGCGCGCGTCTGCCGCATGCCGTACAGGTGCGCTTCGTGCACCGTCGCGACCGCGAAGCCGGCGACGACCGAGATCTCAGCACAGGGCGGGTTGGTGGAGACGACGCTCATGCCAGGCGCTCCACGACGTGCGGGAACACGGCCTGGTAGCCCTCGCCGTAGGTAATCTGCTTGTCGGAGTTGCGAGCGGCCTGGGCGCCCCGTTGCAGCGCCACGCGGGTGTAGTATTCCCACAGATGCTCCTGCCCGGCCATGCACTCGATGGCGGCGCGCTTCTTCTCCCAAACGGGAGTGATGTCCAGCAGAACGTCCGGTTTCCAATTGCATTGCTCTGGCTGGTGCGGCTCGAACAGGAACACCGGCGGCGCGCCCAGCACCTTTTGCCCCGGTTTGTGACCGTGGGCCTGGGCCACGATACGGGCGTGTTGCGCGAAGTCGGTGACCGCCGGGTGGTCGTGGTTGTAGATGTCTTTCTCCGAATGCGTCAGCACCACGGCCGGATGGATCGTGCGGTAGACATCCACCAGTCGAAACAGCGCCTCCTGCGAGAGGTCGATCGGATAGTCGCCCAAATCCCAGAACTGGATATCGGATACGCCTAAGGCTTGCGCCGCGGCCTCGGCCTCCTTGCGACGTTCGGTTTTCACTCGCTCCAGCGTCATGCCGGGCTGCCGCCAAAGCTTGGCCGACTCACCCCGCTCGCCGTAGGACAGGCATATCACCGTCATGGCCACGCCCGCTTCCGCGTGGGAGGCGATCGCCCCGCCGGCACGCCACACGAAATCGGCGGAATGGGCGCTAACGACTAGCCCCGTCATGTCGGTGGATCCACTCACGATGTAATTCCTTTCTCAGCCAGGTCGTCTACGCCGGCCACGTCGTTATACTGCTCCGGGAGCGGAGGGATGCCGTGCGTGTGGACACTCTCGATGGTTTCAGGCACGAGGCTTGGGCCTTCTTCCATTCCGATGCGCTTGGGCCATTTCTGTCGTCGGGCAAGCTATTACCCAGCGTTATACCTGTCGCGGCCGGCGGAATTAAGCCGGGCCGTCCATCTGCATCGCCGGGGCGGCGTTGGCCTGCAATGCGCCCCGAAACTCCGCCACGCTGGACACCCAGCCGAAGAAGGTCTGGATGTTGTACAGGGCCGCCTCCTGGATGAAGGGAGGGCCGGCCGCATGGGTCGCGTCTTGTAGCACGACGCCGAAATACTCCAGAAAGAAGCCGTCCCGCAACGTGGACTCGACGCAGACATTGGTCGCGATCCCGGTGAACACCAAGGTGCGGATGCCACGGGCACGGAGCGTGCTGTCTAGGTTGGTGTTGTAGAAGGCGCTGTAGCGCGGCTTTGGGATGACGATGTCGCCGGGTTGCGGCTGCAATGCGTCGACCAGGGCATAGTCCCAGCCGCCTCTGGCCAGCAGCTTTCCCTCCAGTTCCGGCCGGGCGCGCATCGTCTTCAACGCGTTGGATTTGTGCCAATTGGGAGAGCCAGGGCCGCCAGCTTCCTGATACGCCGGATCCCAGCCGTTCTGGAAGAACACGATTGGCATGCCGGCCTCCCGGGCGATGGCAACGGCCTCGGCCACCTTCGTAATCGCGGCCGCGGCACCGGCGATGTCGAAGCCCGCCAAGTCCAGGTATCCACCCGGCGAGGCATAGGCGTTCTGCATGTCCACCACGATCAGGGCGGACTGGTCGGGACGGAATGTCAGCGCTTCCGGCTTAGCGGGCAAAGCACGCGCCAGCGGATCGGTTGGCGATAGATAGCCGGCGTGCTCGCTCATGCGGCAGCCTCCGCTTCGGTTGCCAAGATGTGACGGCGCGAGTGCATCAATGGCTGGATGCGCGTTCCAAAAATCTCGGTGCCGCTGATGAATTCGTCGAAGGTCAGCATTACGCCACCGAGGCCCGGTATGGCAGCGAGTTCGTCCAACATGGCGGCAACATGGGCGTAGGAACCAACTAAGGTCCCCATGTTGAGATTGACCGCCCGCTCCGCCTCCACGAGTTGCCGCACGTTGGTGTCCGCATTCGGCCGCGTGTCTGCGGCGCCCTGCTCCGCCATCCAGGCGACCGCCTCGGTATCCACCCCCGCGCTGTAGTGCTCCCACTTGGCCAGCGCCTCGGCATCGGTCTCGGCGGCGATGATCATGAACAGGGCGAAGCAGGCGATGGGGCGCCCTGTCTCAGCCGCGGCGACCTGCATGCGCGCGACCGTGGGGGCGCAGGCCGTTGGGGTGTTGAACCCGGCGCCGAGGCAGAAATTGTAGTCGGCCCAGCGCGCGGTAAATGCCATCCCGGCGGCACTCTGCCCGGCGCAGATCAGCTTCATCGGCACCGACGGCAGTGGGCTGAGGCGGCAATCATCCATCTGGAAGAACTCGCCGCGGAAATCGGACACGCCGGTCTGCCACAGCTCGCGCATGACGCGGACGTATTCCGCCGCGTAGTCGTAGCGCCGGTCGAAATAGTGGTCGCCGGGCCAGATCCCCATCTGCGAATATTCCGGCCGCTGCCAACCGGTGATCACATTCAGTCCGAAGCGCCCGTGGGAGATGCTGTCGATCGTCACCGCCATGCGCGCCGCGATCGCCGGCGGGACCGCCAGGGTGGGGACCGTCGCGAACAAGCGGATGCGGGAGGTAACGGCGGCCAGCCCGGCCATCAGGGTCAGCGAGTCGAGGTTGTGATCCCAGAACTCGGTGGGGCCGCCGAAGCCGCGTAGCTTGATCATGGACAGCACGAAATCGAGCCCATGCCGCTCGGCCGTCTGCACCACCGTCTTATTGAGGTCGAAACTCGGCTTGTACTGCGGCGAGGTGCTCGAGATAAGCCAGCCGTTGTTTCCGATCGGGATGAAAACACCGATTTCCATGCCGAGCCCTCCGCAAGATCGTAGGTGGACAGTAAGCAAAGGTCGTGCCGATCGCCCCGCTACGGCAGTGCCGGCGAGCGTGCCTTGGCATCGAGCAGACCGACCAGCGCCGCGTCGCGTTGCGCGACCACCTCCGTCATCGGCAACCCGGACACGTAGTCCGCCACGGCTCGGCCGACGCGCTGGACCGTCGCCGGGTCGAGTGTGACGTGGCCGAGATCGCGCCACATGGCCTCGGTCGGGGGGCCCAAATGGGCCAGCATCTGCGCCATGCCACCGGGGCCGCCGGACAGATGCAGGTTCAGGAACGGCCCGAGCAGCGCCCACCGCAGCCCCGGCCCGTGAGAGATCGCGGCATCGATGTCCGCCGCGTCGGCCACTCCCTCGGCCAGAAGATAGAATGCTTCCTGCCACAAGGCGGCTTGCAGGCGGTTGGCGACGTGGCCCGTCATCTCGCGCTTCAGGCGGATCGGGTGTTTGCCGATCTGCCGGTAGAACGCCATCGCGGCATCGATGGCGGCCTCGGACGTGGCGCCGCCGCCCACGACTTCCACCAGTGGGATGAGGTGGGGCGGGTTGAACGGATGGCCGAGCACGATCCGCTCCGGATGGCGGCACCCGGCCTGCACGTCGCTGACCTTCAACGTCGACGAGGAGGACGCCAGCACGGTTGTGGCGGGGCAGGCAGCGTCCATGGCGGCGAATAGCGCCCGCTTGTCTGCCAGCCGTTCCGGTCCGGATTCCTGCACGAACTCGGCGCCTTCCAGGGCGGCGGCGAGGCTCGGCATGAACTGCAAGCGGGCGGTGTCGGCACCGGGCGCCAAACCCATGGTCTGCATCGCCGGCCAGTGCGCAGAGACGGCACGGCGCATGGCATCCTCTGCGCCCGGGGCGGGGTCGTAGGCTGTCACGTCCAACCCGCGGGCCAGGATGTTGCTGGCCCAGCTGGCACCGATCACGCCCGTGCCGATGATGGCCACGCGGGTGACTTGCACCGCGGGATCATTTTGCATCGCTTCACCTTCCTTCAAAAGCCCTCTCCCTCGGGGAGAGGTAGAGGGAGAAGACCTAACCCCGGTGCACGACCTTGGTATCCGGCCGCTTGTCGAAGAACTCGGCCAGCCGGCGCTTGGCATCCGGATCAGCCGCCGCAATGGCCGAGATCAGGCTCTCGGTCAGCAACCCAGTCGCCGGGTCGGCGGTCGCGATCCTGGGCAGGGCCTGCATCACGGCGAAGTTGGTCATGCGGGCGTTCGCCGCGATGCGCGTCGCCAGCTCCATCCCCAGCGCCAGCCCCTCGCCGGCCGCCGCCTGATACTGCGACAACCCGATCGCGGCCCCGTCGACAGCGCCGTAGGTGCGCCCGGTGAGCATCATGTCCGCCATGCGCGCCACCCCGATCAGCCTGGGAATGCGGACGGACCCGCCGCCGCCCACGAAGATGCCGCGCTGCCCCTCGGGCAAGGCATAGAACGTGCTGGGTTCGGCCACGCGAATATGCGCGGTGGCTGCCAGCTCCAGCCCGCCGCCCACCACCGCCCCGTGCAACACCGCCACGACTGGAAGCTCGCCGTCCTCGATGGCAGCGAAGGCGCGGTGCCATAGCCGGCTGTGGAACACCCCGGCCGCTGCTTCCTGTTCGCGGATGTCGCTCAAATCCAACCCAGCACAGAAATGCCCGCCCTCGCCATGCAGCACCACGGCCCGTGCCTCCGGCGGCGGATCGCTGAAGAAGCGACGCAGCCCGTTCACCAATACCGTGTCCACGGCATTGCGCTTCTCCGGCCGCGCCAAGGCCAGCACCGCGACGGCCCCCCGCACGGTGCAGCGCAGCGATGGCGGCAACCAGTCGGGCGTGAATGCGACGGGCTCGTCGGCCATGGATCCCCCTTGCCAGCAGACATTGCGGTTCCCGGATTATGCCAGGTTGTCGACCACCCGTCCCAACAGCTCCAGCAAGGTCCGCCGTTCAGCCGGCGTCAACCCCTTGGCCAGCCGTTCCTCCTGCGCCTGCGCCCGCGCCTTCAGCTCCGTCACCACGCGCTTGCCCTTAGGGGTGAGCCACAGCACCTTGTGGCGCCCGTCGTTCGGGGACGGCCGCCGCTCTACCAGGTCATCCGCCTCCAACCGGTCGATGATCGGCACGATGCTGGACCGCTTGAGCGCGATGGCCTCCGCGAGCCGGCCCTGTGGCTGGCCGGGGTGATGCTCGATGATCCCCAGCAGCCCGAGATAGCGCGGGGCAATGCCATACCGGGTGAGGCTGCCCTCGAAATGCCGGTACGCGGCGATCTGGGCCAGGCGCAAGCGGAACCCGATAGTGTCGGCAAGCTCGCCAGGCGCAAGGGGCGGTTCGGTGTCGGTCGTCATCACGCAAAGCTAGCGGACCCGCCCGGCTTCGTCTGCTACCCCCAACTCCCAGGCAATATCCTTGACAGCCAACCCGGCCTCGGGAGAATGTTCGATGCACGAACAGGTTTGTTCGTAATCAACCGGCGAGACGCGACATACGCGTCCGCGACAGTCTCGGGGGGCGGCATGGCTGTCGAGGGCGATCGATCGATCTGGACGCCCGAACCCTTCGGCGTCGCACTCCTGGACATCACCATCGGCGACCTGCTCGATCAGCAGGTGGATCGTTTCGGCTCCCGGGACGCACTGGTGTTTCGCGATGCGGAGTTCGGCATCGACTTGCGATGGACCTACGCCGAATTGCGCCTGCGAGTGGACCAGTTGGCGCGCGGGCTGATCGGGCTGGGCATCGGGCCTGGCGACCGGGTGGCGGTGCTGGCGCCGAACCTGCCCGAGTGGATCCTGCTGGAATACGCGCTCGCCAAGATCGGTGCCGTGCTGGTGACGGTGAACACCGCCTATCGCCAGCACGAACTCGGCTATCTGCTGCGGCAGGGCCGGGTCAGGGCGCTGTTCACCGTGGCCGAGTATCGCGGCAACCACTATCTCGACAGTCTGCGCGCCCTGCAGAACGAGGCGGCGCTGCCGGACCTGCAGCACACCATCCTCATTGGGGAGGGTGCCGGCCTCGCGACCTTCGCGGACGTACTGCAGCAGGGTGATACCACGCCGCCGGAAACGCTGCGGGAGCGCCAGGCCGCGGTGAAGCCGGGCGATGTGGTGCAGATCCAGTACACCAGCGGGACCACCGGCGCGCCGAAAGGGGTGATGCTGACCCATCACGGCACGGTGAACAACGCCAACCTCATGGGCTTGCGCGGTGGCTGGACCGAGCACGACCGGTTGCTGGCCGTCATGCCGCTGTTCCACACCGCCGGGTGCGTGTGCAACGTGCTAGGCATGCTGACCCGGGGCGGTACGCTGCTCGCGATGGTGGCGTTCGATGCCGCCCGCGCACTGGCGCTGATCACGTCCGAACGCGCGACGATCATGAACGGCGTGCCCACGCTATACCTCCGTCTCCTGGCCGAACCCGGCGTGCGCGAGGGCCGGTACTTAGGCGGTTCCTTGCGGATCGCGTTCCTGGGCGGCACCTCCATCCCCGCCGTGGTGCTGCAGGACATGAAGGCCGCGTTTGGTGCCGACCCGATGGTCATCATGGGCATGACCGAGGCGAGCCCGCTGATCACCCAAACCCTGCCGACCGACAGTTTCGAACTGTGCAGCACCACGGCCGGCCTCCCGCTGCCGTTCACTGCCATCAAGGTGGTCGAGCCCGGCAACGGCGAGCCCGTCGCGCCGGGTCAGGAGGGCGAGTTGTGCATCCAGGGCTACGGCGTCACGCCGGGCTATTTCGACATGCCGGAGCGAACCGCCGAGGCGATCGACCGTGAGGGTTGGCTGCACAGCGGTGACCTGGCGACGCTGGACCGCAGCGGCTATCTCCGCATCGTCGGCCGCACCAAGGACATGATCATCCGCGGCGGCGAGAACATCTACCCCGCCGAGATCGAGGACCTGCTGATGCGCCATCCCCAGGTGGAGCAGGCGCAGGTCGTCGGCGTGCCCGACCCGGAGTTCGGCGAGGAAGCGTTCGCCTTCATCATCCTGCGGAGCGGCGCGGATCTCACCCCCGCCGCGCTGCGCAGCCACTGCCGCGAGTCGTTCAGCCGTCACAAGGTGCCCCGCTACATGGAAATCATCGACGCCTTTCCACAGACCGCCAGCGGCAAGATCAAGAAGTTCGAATTGCGCGAGGCAGCCCGCCGCATGGTCCCGACTGCATGACACAGCCGCATCTGCTGGTGGATACGAGCGGCGGCGTGACGCTGCTGACGCTGAACCGGCCGGACGCCCGCAACGCGATCTCGCCCCAGATGGCGTGCCTGTTGGCCGACGCGTTGGCCGATGCCGCGGCGGACGATGCGGTGCGTGTGGTCGTGCTGACCGGCGCTGGCGACAAGGCATTCTGCAGCGGCGGCGACCTCGCCTTGACGCTGCCGTTGATGACCGGGGCACGGGCGCCGCAGGACGAATGGGACTGCCGCCTGCTGGACGACCCGGCGGTGATGGCCCGCTCCGCCATGCGGGAGTACGAATTCGACAAGCCAGTGATCGCGGCCGTCAACGGCGCCTGCCTCGCCGGCGGGATGGAGACGATGCTGGCCACCGACATCCGTATCGCCGCCGACCACGCGCGCTTCGGCCTCCCCGAGGTGAAGCGCGCGCTGATCCCGTTCGCCGGGTCGCTGGTGCGGCTGCCGCGGCAGATCGGTTACTGCCACGCGATGGAGTTGTTGCTGCTCGGCGACATGGTGGGGGCCGCGGATGCACTTCGGATGGGCCTATTGAACCAGGTGCTGCCAGCGGCTGAGGTCCTGCCTCGCGCGATGGAGATTGCCAAGCGGATCGCCGCAAACGGCCCGGTGGCGGTGCGTGAGATCAAGCGCACCGTGCGTGCCAGCAGTGGTCTCACGCTAGACCAGGGTTACCGGCTGGAGGATGCCAGCAAGCGCGTGGTGATGGCGACCGAGGATGCGCGCGAGGGGCCGCGCGCCTTCATGGAAAAACGCCCGGCGCGGTTCATCGGGCAATAAACGGGGAGAGCGGCGATGATCAGGTTGGACGGCAAGGTTGCGATCGTGACGGGCAGTGGCCGGGGTATCGGGCTCGCGGCCGCCCGCGCGCTGGCCGCGTCCGGTGCATCTGTGGTGGTGAACGATGTGGACGAGCAGGCGGCGCAGGCGGCCGTGACTGCAATCGAGCAGGCGGGAGGTGCGGCCGTAGCCGCGGTGGCGCCGATCGGCAGCACTGAAGCCGCGGAGTTGTGCGTGGACCGTGCGCTGTCGGCCTTCGGCCGGCTGGATGCCATGTGCGCCAATGCCGGCATCCTGCGCGACCGGGTGTTGTGGAACACGACGGACGAGGATTTCGACGCGGTGATCGCGACGCATCTACGCGGTACGTTCACGTGCGCTCGAGCCGCGATGCGACATTTCCGCTCGCGGCCCGGTGGCGGGCGATTGATCCTGTTGGCCTCGATCGCCGGGCAGCGCGGCAATTTCGGCCAGACGGCCTATTCCGCCGCCAAAGCCGGCATCGCCGCCTATGCCCGCACCTGGTCGATGGAGTGTGGCAAGGCGGGTGTCACCGTGAACGCCATCGTGCCGAACGCGCTGACCCGTATGGTGGCCACCATCCCGCTGTTCGCCGAAGCCGCCGCGGCCGCTGAGCGCGGTGAGCCGATCCCGGCCAAGTTGCGCGCTGGCATGGGCATGGGCACGGCGGAGGACGTGGCGCCACTGTTCGTCTTCCTCGCCTCCGACCAGTCAGCCGGGATCACTGGGCAGTGCATCGGCATTGGGGGCGACAAGCTCTCGCTCTGGTCGCATCCGCAGGAGATAGGAGCGGCCTATCACGATGGTGGCTGGACCGCGGATGCGATTGCCGATGCGTGGGGGCGCGATGTGGGCCAGGTGCCCCAATCGGTAGGGATCGATTTTGGGAGTTGAACACCGCACTTCCCCCTCTCCCTTGGGAGAGGGCTTAGATAAGACGAAGAGAGGAAACGAGCCATGAAGGCCCTTATGCTTAGCCTAATCGCCGCAACCGCGCTCGCAACGTCGGCCCTCGCGCAGCCCTTGCGGATCGGCATGGAGGAAGACCTCAGCACCTCCATGTCGGCCGTGTATGGCAAGGGCGCGGTCGTCGCAGCGCAGATGGCGGTGGAGGATTTCGGCCCCGAGGTGATCGGACGCAAGATCGAGCTGCTCACCGGCGATGGACAGAGCAAGCCGGACGTGGCCTCCGCCCTGGTGCGGCAATGGTTCGACCAGCAGGACGTGCAGATGGTCACCGGGCTATCCAACTCCGCCATTGGGCTGGCGGTACAGGGAATGGCGCGGGAGAAGAACCGCATCAGCATCATCACCGGGTCGGGCGCGCCGGAGA
>CAXTWC010000098.1:0-19755 GCA_964247805.1 uncultured Acetobacteraceae bacterium
AGCCCCATTTCATTGCATCGTCATGTTGTAGAGGTGAGACATGGAGGAGGGGATGTCCTAGCAAGTTCCATCCTGAGACGTTCTGTGAAGCCCCATTATGACCGAGTTCTATATAGCCTTTCCACCCTCGGCGTCTGGTGAAGTTCCGCTGCGTCCCGCACAATCCGCATCGCCAGGATGGGCTGGCGGATGGGCTGGAGAGTTGGGAGGATGCCGAAGCTTACCGCGTTGGGAGCGAAACGGCTTGTCGAGCCCGGCCGCTACGGTGACGGCGAAGGCCTCTGGCTGCAAGTTCGAGACGCTGAACATCGCTCCTGGACGTTCCGGTGGAAGCGGGATGGCAAATTGCGGGAGATGGGGTTGGGGGCGTTTCCCGATGTGTCACTGGCCGAGGCGCGGGATGCTGCGGCCGCCTGCCGCCGGCAGCTTCGCGACGGCGTGGACCCGATCGAACAACGACGATCCGTCAGGGCCGCGGCGAAGGCTGCCGAGCCGTCCAGGACCTTCGAGGACGTGGCGAAGCGTTACATCGACTCCCACCGCGCGGGATGGCGCAGTGAGATCCACGCGGCGCAGTGGGGGGCCTCGCTCAAGCGCTACGCCTACCCGGTATTCGGGCCAGAACCGGTATCGGCCGTCACCACGGCAGGCGTGCTGAAGGCGCTCGAGCCGATATGGCGGACGAAGCCGGAAACGGCCTCGCGCCTACGCGGCCGTGTGCATGCGGTCCTGGACTACGCCAAAAGCCAGGGCTGGCGTGATGGGGAGAACCCGGCCCGCTGGGCGGGGCACCTGTCCAACCTGCTGCCGAGCCGCCGCAGCGTCGGGCCCGTGCAGCACTTCAAGGCGCTTCCATATGTCGATATGGCGGCTTTCATGGAAGACTTGCGGAGCCGAACCGGCACCGCGGCCATCGCCCTGCAGTTCGTGATCCTGACGGCGTGCCGCACCAACGAAGCCCTCGGCGCGCGCTGGCGGGAGATCGACCTGGCTGCCGCGATCTGGACGGTGCCGGCTGAACGCATGAAGGCCGGCCGGGAGCATCGGGTGCCACTGTCGGATGCAACCCTGGCCGTGCTCGCCGAAATGCAGCCGCTCGCCGCCGGCCTAGACAGTCCGGTGTTCTCGGCCACAAGCGCTGGAAAGCAGCTGAGCAACATGGCGCTGCTGGCGCTGCTACGTCGCATGGAGCGCCTGGACCTCACCAGCCATGGCTTTCGGTCCACCTTCCGCGACTGGGCAGCCGAGGTCACCAGTTACCCGCGCGAGGTCGCGGAGATGGCACTGGCGCACACGCTCCGGGACCGGGTCGAGGCGGCATATCGGCGTGGCGATCTGTTCGACAAACGCCGCGCCATGATGGCGGATTGGGCGACGTTCTGCGGTCTGCCTCCTGTGCCAGGCCTGTCGTAGCGTCGCGTTCTTTTGCACACGAGGGCGGGTCCAAACGCCGAAAATTGGGATGCTGGCGCGGGCTTAGTCGTCCTGGTGGCAAGCCACCCATCAAGAGGTCGCCAGAGCCGCCCATCGTAGGGGGATCCACTGTCCTGAACGCGCGTAGACTCGTCACTTTGACGTTGGCATGTTGGTAGCCATGCCGGTATCCGATCCCACAAACACATCGCCACCGAACGTGGCAGATCTGCCGGCAGGCAGCGCAAGACTAGACGTTGAACGCACGTTTCCCGATGGAGAATACGTCTGGCACATCGCAGGCGAGGCGACTAATGCGTATTATGAAGCGATAAATAAAGGCTTAGCGCCAGCTCTGATATGGGGCGCTTTTGTCTTAGGCCTCAAAGGGGATGTGACGGCGATACAATACATCTCCAGAGTTCAGGACGAGATCGGCCTGAATGGGCTCTCTGAAAAGCTCACAGCGCTTCGGGCTAATAAGGGAGGCAACGGCTCTAGCTCGCAGCCTCCCCCTCCTACACCGCCCGTTGCTGGAGGGGGGTCGGGACCCCATGATCCTGACATGGAAGCGCGCGTCACCAACCTCGAAGCCGACATGAAGGACGTAAAGGCCTCCCTCAAGGGGCTGGAGTTGTCGTTGGTCCGGATTGAGGCCGTGTTGGGCACGCTGGCGACCAAGACCGATATCGAACGCGGCGCAGGCGATACACGAACCCTGGCCGAAGCTCTGCATGGTCTTGATACGCGGGTGAAGAATGTCGAGACAGGGTCGTTGGCCGTCGCGAATGCAGCCATAGCCCGGAACCTTGGACCATGGCAGTTGCCGGCCGTACTTGGCGCAACCATCGTCGTGGGTGGCGCGGCATTGGCTGGCGCGGGCTATCTGCTGCACCTGGCCGGGGTGCTGCACTAGCGCCCACGCCTATGCCCGGCTGCCCGGCCCGGGTGACCGCATCTGCCCCAGGTCATTCAAACGGGTTGGCGACCGTCCTCGGCTTGGCTGGAGGAGGCACGGCGGCCGGCAGCCCCTTCTCCCCCTCCAGCAGCTGCACTGTTGCCTGCAGGATCACCAGCAACGCTCGGGCATGCGCCAGCCCCTGCTGATCCCGGGGGATGTCCAGCGAGCCGTAGAGCGCAATCCGGTCAGTCCCGTTCTCGACAGTCAACTTGCCGATGGACACGGAAGCGGCATCGTCGGCGAACGGCGTCAGGGTCATGGCGTCTCCGTTTGGCCGGGCAGGCTGTCCAGCAAGGCCGGATACCGCCGTCGCCGCGGAGCATAGGCGCTGACCTCCGGCTCGGGCAGGGTCATTGCCACAGCCTTGATGCCCTCCGGCAGTCCCGGGAACGGGTCAATACCCACGATTCGGATCAGCGCAGCCACCGACACCACCGCGCACCGAGGCCGCTTCGTGTTCTGGCAGACATAAACCCCCGTGCCGCCAGCCTGCGGATCGTAGACCGCCTTCCAGGTCGAGGTCGGCACCAGCACGCCATCGGCGCCGATCGACTGCAGTTCGCTGCCGACGAACGCCGGGCCCGTCACCAGGTAGATTTCGCCCTCGCGCACGGCGAGATTGCGGACCGCTGTTGCGATGCCCTCCCAGATCCCGCGGTTCAGCTGGGCGGTCTGGGGCACCACGTTGGCCCAGCGAGAAGCTCTGCTCCTGCGCGGCCGCGTTGGGCATATCGCCCGAGGGTGTCATGTGCCCGCGGTCGTAGCCTGAGCGGCGATAGTCTCCGACTTGTGCTCGGTCCACGTAAGGCAGCCGGTCCTCCGGATGGAATATCCCGGCCCGGATCGTGTCGCGAGCCGAAGCGACGTCGTCCGCGGTGAGATGTTCGGCCGACCAGAGCGTGCCGTGCGTGACGCCCGAGGCCGCGACTGCGTAGCCATCGTTGCACAGCGCCGTGACGCGCTGCTCGAGCTTGGGGTTCAGCAGTGCCGGCAGGCGACCGGTCGGCGAAAACCGCGGGCAGGAGGCCGGCTGCGAGCAGGCATGGGATCGCGACAAGGGCCGCGAGGATGGTGGGCAAGCTGATCGCCATGCCGTGTTCTGGCAGGGTGGTTCGCAGGTCACAACTGAGCGATGATCCGGATACACGCGGCACCTAGCTTTCAAGCCTTGCCAAACGCTTCCCTCCCGTCCCTGAGCCACTCGCACCGGAACGGCGGCTAAGCCGACGTGGACATGCGAAAGCCAATCTGACGTCTTCCCGAGAATGTCCGACCGCCCCGCGCGTATCGTCTACGCCCGTCCGCCAGGCAAATCCCCTGCGCCGCGCTGCGCTGTCCCGGCGGGCAGAGCGGCCGAGGTCACGTTAGAGCCCGTTGCATCTCTGACGTCCTCGGCCGCGATTGAGGCCTTTCTCGAGCTGCTGCGGACGTGGAAGCTGCCGCCTGCGCGCGGCTGGCGGATGCTGACCGGGCTTGGCTACCGCGCCGGGTCGCTTACGCCTGACCAGATCACGCGTGTGCAGCATCTTATGGCGATCGACGCCGGCATGCGCACGATCAAGGGCGACGCCGTGGGTGAGTGGCTGGTGACCGGCAATGGCGCGGCCGTGCTCTCTGGCTCCTCGCCGATGGATTTCCTGTCTCGGGCCGGGACGCCGGGTTGCGCGGCGCTGGCACGGCAGGTCGGGATCTGGGCAAGGATGTAGGCGATGTTCAGCGTGTCCGAAGCCGAGGCTGCCGCGATCCGGGCCGCGTTCGAGCGGGAGGGTGAGCTGTCAGCCGGCGTCGAGTTACGGCGGCTGTTCCCGGGCATCACTGATGGCGCGAAGGCCAGAGAGATGGCGCGGGCGATCGCCGGATGGAGGCCGCTGCCGATTGGCCTGTCTGATACCGGTCCCAGCTGACCGTCGGCCGACCGAGACCGAGCCCACCGGCCGGTCTTCACTAGATCCTCCGCGGGCACGATCAGCGGCAGGGCCCACGACCACTCGCCTTCGTCGACCAGGTTGACCGTAACTCGACCTCGCCCCGTCACTGCGCCGACCGGGCAGGCGATGAAACCGGATTAGGATCCGCCTTTGGGCTCCACGCGCTCGCGGACACGCCGGATGAAGCGCCCTGTCGCCGCGCCAAGCGCCGCCGTCGGCACGTAGCCCACCAGCAGGATCAGCAGACCGCCACCGAACACCAGGGGATAGTCGATACCGCTCATTGCAGTCGTCCTCTCTCATAGCATGCTGGAACTTCCCGCATTGGTTCGGTACCTCCGCGTGAGAGCCCCACGATGGAGTGCACGGCCCGAACCTGTTTCATATCGAGGCCGAACCGCCGCGCCGGCTGGAACATCTCAACGGCTACCAGCGGACCTGTCCCATCCTGCTTGAAGTGAGGAAACGGAAGAAGGAGTCGCTTCGCGTAGACGTAGGTTCCGCCATCACCCGGCTGCAGCCAGATCAGCACGAAAGATCCGGGCACCGGTGGGAGTGTCGGACTGACAAGTAGGACATCGCCCTCACAGATCACCGGGTGCAAACAGGTCCCACCGGGAACAGCGCAGTAGAAACCCGGATAGCGATGCTCAATTCCGCCCGGGACAAACTTGCGGGTGACAGTGCGGGCGCGGCGTTCCTGGTCAGTCAAGACTGATCGCTTCCGGAGGCAAGCTGGACAGCACAGTCGCCATGTAGAGCAATTGGTTCGGCTGGAAGTCGTGGGGCGCATAGCCGAACACGCAGCTGGCGAAGCCGACACGGGCCTGAGGCGGGCTGTAGATGTAGACCAGGGTGCCGGACACCTTTGCCGTGCCCACGATGATCTGATGCGGTGAGACGGGACTTCGGACTTGCTGCCCACGATTGGTGGCGCTGGACGTGCTGTTCTGCGGCTGCGACGCGGTGCCAATTATGGCGCTGCCAATGAATGTGACAGCGAGGGCGGCTAGGCCTCCGATAACTGCACCCACAGTGGCAGCGCTAACTCCGATCGCAGTGCCAATGCCTGCGGCAATGCCCGCCCCAACAACTCCGGCGTCAGCCGCCACGGCCGCCGCTGCGGCAATAATCGGAATGGCCGGCGGCATCTATTCGACTCCTCGATCCGGCGACGCCCTACCGGATATGGGCGCCATCGCGCTCCATCCGCGACGGCGTCGGCAGGGCAGCTGGACGCGTAGGGTGATCGGCACGTATTCCCGATTCTCAGCGGCGATCGCTGCCCGCTCTTCTTCACTCAGGACCTTGCGGCGGACGGTGCGCTGCTCTTGGACGTAGGCGACGATGCGCTCGCGCTCTGCACGCTCAAACGCATGCCCGCCAAACGAAATCGGCTCCTTCGGTTCGGGACATTGAGTGACCATAGAGGCGCTCGCTCCTACTTCAGGTTCCCGTAGGCGCATGTCGCGGTCGTGCCGGACGAGTTCACCCGGTTGACTACGATCGGAAGCGTCTGGGTCCCGATCACGACGCCCCAGATCCCCGTGCTGCCGTCCGCATACGTGACGCTGACATTGCCCGGCGTGCTGCACGCAGCCTTGAGGCTACGACCAACGGCGTAAGTCGTGTCCGGTGTCATCGCGATCTCGCCGGGATACGGCAAGTTGCCCACGTCTTCGTCATACTCACTAATTTGCGGTTTGGGCGGCAACTGAGCGACGACTGGCAGCGTGCAGCAGCAGAAGAGCGCCGCAGCGAAACCGACTGGGGCAAGGCGTTTCATCGCGATTTCTCCTGTTGGTCAGGTGCTGGGATTTTGGCATTCCGGCTGTTGAAGCGAGCGCGGATCGCGGTGTGGTCGATCGCGCGATTGGCCGGAGTAGCGCTCGCCAGCCGAATGCTGGCGGCGGCGAGTGGCGTTCTCGGCGTGGTGTTCCACTTTTGAGCAATGGCCGCCGCGTCCAGTGAAGGCGATGCGGGTGCGGTGGGGCTGACGACGGCGGCGACGGCCGGCAGCGCTGCAGGCTTCACGCTTGCCATGCGGCGGGCGGTCGCCAGGAGCAAGTCGTGGCGGCTGCCGGCCGGGGCCGTGCGGGTTACCGCGATGCTCATGCGCGGCGCAACAGTTTCGGGCTAAAGCCGTCAGGCGTGGGATTGTCGCGGCGATGCTGCTCCCGGCGCTCGGCAAGCGCTTCTTCCTCCGCCGTTGGCGGCGTGTGCACTACCGGCCGCGAGGGTGGATCCGTCATCTCCTTGATGACTTGCTGCCAAAGATGGGCGCCCTGTCGCGTCGGCATGGGGTGTTCGGGCTCAAGCTCCGGGTAGGCGCCTTTCGTCTTCCCGGCCGCGAGCCTCCAGGCGAAATACGCTTGGTCCCACTCGGTCTCGAGGTCGACCATTTCGCTGATCAGGCTTTTGATCGTCGCACGTGTCCGCTCCCATTTGTCTGACAGGGCAGTGCCAGCTACTTCGACGCCGCCCTTGGCCGCCGCGAGACTGGCGAGCATCTCGGACAAGGTCGCCGCGGTCAGCTTCGTCTCGAGCTGCGCCAGCATAGCCGCAATGCGCTCTTGCATCTCGACCGCGAAAGTGCGCGCGCCGGTCAGCTGACGCTCGAGGTCCTGCAGGTCGGCGGCTGGCGCATCCCATAGCGCCGCATCGCGCTTCCGCTGCGCCTCCACCACTGCGGCATCCGCCTTTGCTAACTCGGCGTGGGCACGTTCGACGGCGGCGGCGATGGAGGCCGAAGTGCTGTCGACAGGGCGCAATCTCAGGATGACGTCGGCGGCGGTCATAGGGATCTCCGTTGGGGATTGAGGGTGCGGACCACTCCAGCCTTGCTCGTTGCCGTCTCGCCCGCCGGCTTTCCCGAGGCTGGATTGGCTCTCGATGGGTCCGCGGGCACCGAGTGAAGCGCGGGCGGGCGATTGGGTGCGTGTCACCGGGCCACCGGCTTGCGCGCGCTGCTGGCACGTGTGGCCAGCTCGGCTTCCTCCTGCACCAGCCGCCGGGTCGAGACGCGCAGCAGTCGTTCGGCAAGTCTGATACCGGCAGTTGGCGTCAGGTGCGTCACGGTTTCGCCTACCGAGACACTTAGGTTTTTCCCAACGACCACGGGGAGATCGAATTTCATATTCGCCCGTGGATCACAGATCGCGGGACATTCAAATAGGGGTTTGAATGTCCCGAAGGATACGAGCGAGTTGCCGTTCGCCCGGAAGCTCGCCACACGCAATCACCGGCCTGAGAGCCTCGTCCGCAACGTGTCTCTCGCGGGATCTTGGTCGCTGAATGCGGTGCGCCGCCTCGAGTATTGCCCTGGCCGCTTCACGAGGTGCCATCGCTGCGAAATAGGTTCGGCGCACATCCCGCAACAACGCGTCTCGAGCCGATAAGCGCGCCACCGTAGCCAGGCTGCCGGGTCCACCGCGGACTGGAAGACCGAAGGCGGCACGCAACGGTTTACCCGCGTCGACCGCATCCCGGCAGACATCTGCCAACCACTCGGCGTCCTCTGAGCGAAGCGGCTGGCCCGCGTCACGTTGGGCGCACACGCGGCGCCACCGGGCGAGCTGGACGGTGGCGCTGACCGTCACCTATGCAATCTTCCAAGCACTTCGTCGGCGCCGGTGTCCGACAGGTCCGAAAGGGCGTCGTTGATCGCCGCGTTGATCCGTGCCGCCAAGCGGGCGTCACCCTGGCCCACCTTGCCGCCGACGCGTT
Source organism: uncultured Acetobacteraceae bacterium (assembly GCA_964247805.1). Classification (GTDB taxonomy): domain Bacteria; phylum Pseudomonadota; class Alphaproteobacteria; order Acetobacterales; family Acetobacteraceae; genus LMUY01. The sequence continues at coordinate 8,029 of CAXTWC010000098.1, forward strand.
TGAGCTTGGCTTTGGCCACTTCGATCATGCCGATGACCGCGGCGTTTACCGGCCCGGCTGGCAGCAGCTCCCGGCGGGCGAATGCGTTCTTGCGTTCTACGTCCTCGGCCTGCGCCTCGGTCAACCGGGCCCGCTGGACGTCGAGAGTTGTCGCTTCAGGTGCCTTCACCCGGCCGGCTGCGGCCTCGCGCATGGCAAGGATGTAGGCCTTGCGGTTGGCCTTCAAATCGCTGCCGGAAGCCGGGAGCACACCGTCGGCGCGGAGTTGACGCACGGAGCGTGCGGTCATGAAGATATCGGCCCCGATTTGGGTGTCGGTGGGCATTTCATCGGTCCTTTTGGATTGGTGCGACATTTCCCGGCCCAGGAAGGTCGCTGGAAGCCGCGAGCGGCATTGGTGACGGCACCGGGTTCGCCCAAAGCCTCGAAGGGCCGCCGGCGCCGCTCGCAGGTCGCGTTTCGGGCACTTTGAGGAGGAGGAACCCCCTATGCATGCGTCGTAGCTGCGGTTTTTGGGGGCCTGTTCCACCCCTATTAGCCGAAGGTCGCCAGGGACCCTCGCTAGGTGCATGTCTCGACTCACCGCCATGCCACCGGCGCGCATCGCGGTCGGCGGCTGATGCGATGCTCGCATTCGGCCGAGGCGGCAAATCTGTCGTGGTCGGAGTGGCGCCTGCCGGGCTGGTTGCAGGTTGCGCACCTTATAGGTGCGCTGCAACCCTGCAACCACCTTGCCCAAACGACCTGCAACCAGGCTGCAACCAGGCTGCAACACCTTGCAACACGCTGCAATCGAAGCGGCAACAGGAGCTGCAACCACACCTGCAACCAAGGTGCGAAAAGCACTCACTGTTGCAGCCCTCCGAACCGGTCATAATCGCGGGCTAAGTCGCTCACGTGGTCGCCGTCGATTCCGACCCAACCAGCCGCTGCAAGGTGAGATCGAGCCGCGCGGAAAGACGCTGTTCGTGCTCGCTTGCTAGCGCTGTCTTCGCCCGCGTTCGGAGCATCCACTAATCCTCGGCGAACACACTCGGCTTCCCATGTTGCCAGTGTCGTGGTGCCGGGTCTGACACTGTTGGTGATCAGGGCGTCGAGCAGTGCGGTGTGATAGACGGCTCGTGATGGCGACACCTTACCCAGGCCGGCCTTTCTAGTGGGTCTGTCAGACGCGTTCGCGTGCTCGCTGCTCCAGACGTCATCGGCCAGTCGGATCACGCGCGGCGCGAACTCGTGCCAGTTGTCGGGTGTGCGTCGCCGGGCTTTGCCTGGTGTGTCGAACGACAGCTTGAACCCTGTCTCACGATCGGCTCGCTCGTCATCGGGAATAGCCGTCATGATGCCGACAGCATCGAACCGCCACGCTTTCGTGCTGCTGCCATACTGGCGGCCGGTATTGTGGCCGGCGTGGTCCAGCCAGACTTGCCCGATCTGTCGCGATGTCAGTCCAGCGACCAGCGGCAGCGTTTCGGTCCACGGCACCTCATCCTTCTGATCGCCACTCACGAGTGACATCACGTTGTCGAAGATCACAACATCCACACCACCGATGGCTTGAATGAAGCCATAGATGAAGTTCTGCCCTGCCTCAGTGTTCAACGGCTCCATACGGCCGATCTTGGGAAAGAGCTTGGCGCTGACTTCAGCAGTATCAGTGCAATAGACGAAAAGATTGCCTTGAAGGTCGGAACGACCGAGGCGCCGCATGGCATCGAGCAAACGGGCGCGCACCAATTCCCCGGGCATCTCCCCATCGACATAGAGCACGCGCACCGGACGATCGCACCGCCAGTCTAAGAAGCCCTTACCGGACGCCATGCCAGCGCCGAGGGCAACGCCGAACATGGTTTTTCCTAAGCCGGTGGCGCCAACGAAGAAGGCGCGGCTTGTAGTGGTGAGCAGATCGCCCAACAGCTTTACGGATGGTGGAAACTGGCGCTTGACCCATGCCTCGGCCGAAAAATACTCGGCGATTGCAGCATCGGCCACGGGCACTGCTTCGGCCTGAGGTTGATCCAGTAGAAGATCGTCCGCCAACTCATCGAGCAGCACTGCCCTGCCGCCGGCCGCCAGCCAGTCCACCACGTCACCCTTCTCGGGCAGCCCTGGCAGCATCAGCACTCGCACTCGCTTGGCGACACCGGTGAGCTGGCGCGCAACGTCGTCGGCATGATCCTGGCCTGGCAGCACCGGGCGGCCGTCTTCGTGCCAGCGCAAGGATCCGTCGCGGTTCGTCGCTTGAGGGTCGCAGTCCGGCAGAACAACGACATCAGCACCCGCGAGCGGTCTGCCGATTTCCGCGTGCCACTTACCCGCGCCGCCGGGTGAACACGTTGCATCCAGGCCGATCGCCTCGAGCGCAAGCGCTGCCTTTTCACCCTCGACCACGTAGATGGTGCGCCCGGCCGCTACGGCCTCAAGGATCTGCGGCAGTCGAAACAGCACGCGGCGCACGCCCTTTGTGCTCCAGTTCCACCCATCAAGCTTGCTGGCATCCGGTCGGCGCTGGCGGAAATCCTTGGGATCGAAACGGCACACCTGAAAGAGCAGCTCGCCACGTTCGTCCCGGTAGTCATAGGTCGCCACGATCTCGCCGCGAGTGCTGGTCGCCATCTCGGCCGTGGCGAGGTGGCCTTGTTCGCGAAGCCAATCCAGTGCGGCCGGCTTATCGACCCGCCGTTGTTGCTGCACCAGATCGAGCACGCCGCCGCCTTCGCCTGCCTCGTTATCGAACCACGTTCCCTTGTCGAGCCGCACGGAAAAGCTGCCTCGATTGCCCCAGCGTAGTTCCTGTTTCGTGGATAAGCTGGCGTTGGGCTCGCCCAGCAAGGCCCGTGCTACGGGCCCCATGGCGCGCACGAACTCGGCAGTCCCGTCGTGCTGGCTGGCGCTCACGCGCGGCGGTCCACCGGTAGCGCCGCCGCCCAGGCCTTCACCTTGCCCGGCGTCGCATTCGCCATGCGTTGGGCGTGGGAGTGCCCGGTCGATCGATTGTGGGCGACGGCGTGCACCAGATCGTCGCCATGGACGCGCACGGCCTCGATGCGCCATTCGCCCAACTCGCCCCGCCAAACTCTCTGGATTCGATACGGCGGTTTGACACGTTTCGGGAGATCGGCCGCGGGTATGAATGTGCCGTATGCATCGACGGCCGTTCTACTCACGCTCGGCCGCCGGTCGCATGCGTCGGCCGGATCGCGCGTGTCAGCGGAAGGATGCGCCGCACCGCCTTCTGCGTCGCGTCCATGATGGCGCTAATCTCGGTGCCGCAACCAAAGCAGATCGCCATGCCAAGGCCGGCCGTTGAAGCGGCCTGGAAGGGCAACACGACCGCGCAGGTGAACCGCATGCGTCGGATCGCAGCACCGCATCCGCTACACCGAACGGGCTCACGCCCGGGCGCGGCGGCGACCCGGTCGATGATCTGCATCGCAGCCTCGAGCAGCTGGCCAGCTTCGGTATCTCCGCCCGCCGCCAATGTCGCCAGCGCGCCGGCTTCAGGCGGGCGGACGATTTGGAGCAAAACCACACCGCCAGAGTCCCGCTGAAGCTGGCGGAGGCCGTCGCCCAGCGTGTCGGGTCTGGGGCTATACTGGAGCGAGGCACTGCCCATCGGCATCACGCCACCTGCCGGATCGGCCGTGGCGGGAAGCGATCGCCACCGGCTTTGAGGAGTAGGGCAGGCGTCAAGCGGCACTCGTATTCGGCCAGGATGCTCAAGATCGTAGGCATGCCGCCGATGCGCTCGCCTATCTCGGCCAGAAACTCCGCTGTGGCGCGTGGACCGAGATCGTGGAGGTGTTCGGCGCCGCGTTGTAGGCGCAGCCTATCAAGTGGATTAGGGTGGACCATCGGCAATATCCCAACTTTGCCGATCCCGCTTGAACCTTGCGCAGCGCCTCGCTAGAACTTGCCCGTCGCGTGGCAGTGACGGGCTTTTCTATCGGGCGCCGCTGGTTCTCTTGCGTGGACCAGCGGTTTTCGTTTTGCGCGGATGGCTCGCGTTTAGGCGTAGTCAGGTCGCTGATACCGGCTCACTTCGCGGCAAGCGAGATCTTGCGGACCGCTCTACACCACGACGTATTGCGCGCGGTTTGCCAGAAGGGTTCGGATGCGGGGCGGTGGTCTGTAGTTTGCGCGGTGGGGGAGGGTCACGAAGCTTCGCGGGTGGAAGATTCGTGAGGTAGGCAGCGATTGACGCCTCCGTTACAAGCGTTTGTCTGCCAGCTTTCCGCAGATCCAGCTTTCCTTCCTGCGCCAATGCATAGATACGAGTCTTATTGATCCCGGTCTTAGCAACGGCGGCTCGCACCGTTAGTGCGCCGGTGATCACTTGTTGTGTCTGATTACTAATCAGCTCGCTTTCTGGTATCCCGTTTCTTGTGCGCATACCTGATCCCATTCGGTTCTGTTTGGTTCGATGCAGTCCGAAAACGCCCATTTTCGCTTTGATAAGCAAAAGAGGTTCACGTCAAGCCTTTTCGGTTACCCTTTCGTTCACCCGCGCTCGCGGGTTGGGTGCAAGGTAGGGGAGAGCTTGCGCTCTCCCCTACCTCCTAAGGACTGCCCTAACTGCTAAGCTGCACCCAAGATCAGCACGTCCTGCAGCAGGCGATATGCCGCCAACTCATGCGACGTCGCTTCATCCTCGACCGTTGACCCCACATAAGTCGGGATATCCCGGTCGAACGCCGCCAGGATCGACCGCGCCTTGGCCTTCACGCCGATCAGCGTCGTCGCCCTGATGCCCGCCACGACGGACAGAGCTTTGTCCTCGGCGGCAAGCTCGGCATCGGCAGTCCAGTCGATGCTGTCGCACGGCTCCGACAACTTGGTCTCGACTGCGTCCCAGGCTGCCCTGTGTGCCATGCAGGCGGCGATCAGGGTGGCATCCGGGTGAGCCGGCGACATGGCGTGAACGAACGACGATGTCTCAGCCCTGGCCGCGATTGGCAGCACAGTGCGCGCCGCCACCGCGCCTGCCGTGAAGCCGAGGAGGTCCCTGCGGGTGCTCATGACCGACGCCCCTTCTGCCCCAGCATGCGTCGCCCGATCTCAATCCAGTTGTCGAGAGTTGGACGGTCCATAGAATAGCCGATCGAAGCGCACTGCTGGGCGTGTTTCCGGTGACGCACATTGAGGGTAGCAACCGCGGCTTGAAGCATGCCGTGGATTTCCGCTTCCTTCCGACGGCTGCGCTCCTCCACGTCCCGCTCGATGTCCTCCGTCGTCTCCGGGGCGGGCCGGAGCGGGACGACGTTGCCCACATGGACGGGCGCCTTCCGCCGCGCTCGCCGGGCCGAAATCGCTTCGCCGCTCATGCCACCAACTCCGCACGTGCGTCCATCTTCATCCAGAGCGGCGCCAACCAGGTGCGACCCGGCCGGCGTGCTGGGTCGGGGGCTGGCACGGGCAGCCCGGCAGCGATCACGGCCGCACGGCTCTCCCGCGTGAGCCAGTGTGGCGGCGCCAGCAGCGCGATCCCGCCGCCAAGGCTGATACGGTAGTGATCCAAGCGGCCGTCGCGCAGCACCGCGGACATGAGGCGGCCGGTGTGAGAGACGATCGTGCCGGAGTTGCCGGGCTGATGCGCCGTCACCGTGACGTCTCTGGCGGCGTGTATGTGGCCGACGTTCAACGGGCGCGGGCTCATGCTGGCACCTCGCCGTGGACGATGAACAGGCGGTAACCGCCCATGTCGTTGCCGTCCGATGGCTCGCACTCGTCGCCAGATCGCTCGAGGTCTCCACCGTCCTCCGCGTCGTCCAGGTCGCCGAGCTCGTGCATCCCGTCGATTGGCCGCTCCTCAGCGTTGCAGCAGCCCTCTTCGTCAAGCTCGAGATCCTCGGCCGGCGCATCGAGCGCATCGAGGAAGGCGATAAGCAGCTCGACGTCCCGCTCAATACGGCGACGAAAGGCCGGGGTGACGACGCCCGTCCAGTGAAGGAGTGGGGTGACGGCCGGGTGCCGGCAGAAGGGAAAGCCGTCGTCTTCAGTTTGAGGGAGACGGACTCGCAGGGTGCGGTTGCGCCCGGCCGCCCCTTTCGAGGCGGCCTTGCTGGGGGCGATAGACGGGCGCAGGCGCGGCGGTGCCACGGCTTGCCCGATGCTCGGGTGTTGCATGTTTCAGTCCTTCAGACGGCTTTCGACGGCCGTGCCAGGTGGACGGACCTGGCGCCGGGACGTTCGAAACCAGCTGAAGCGACTGGCCGTGCACTTTCACCCCGAAAGGCTCTTGTATGGCGCACGCATCCCGACATAGGTTGTCGGTGAGCGCACGACCGCCAAGTCGCGCCTCGAGATCGCCGCACAGCGGCATCCAATTCGGACGAACTTCCGGCGCCAACCGGTAGTGCGTCCTTGCTTCAGTCCGGGTTTCGACGCCCACGGACACCATTGCACGCAAGGCCGGCAGGGTTCAACCCTGACGCGGCTGCGTGTATCTCTCGGCAATGAACATCGTGTTTGGCCAAGCGCCCGTTTGGTGGGCTGGAATCCCAGTAGCCGCATTCGGCGTTTTAAGCGCCCTCGCGGGTGGCCTGCTGACGTGGTTCCTCAACCGCAACAGCAAGCTTCGCGAAACAGCATGGGAAAGGCGTATCGAAGCTTACGGAGTGCTAGTTAGCAGCTTGGAAGACTGTCTGCTCAAGTCCAGGGTCTGCGCCATACTTGAAACAGGCGGTGTCGTGTCCGATGCTGAGGGGATAAAGCGCATTAGTGAATGGGAGGCGTCTTTGACGGCACATCATGTTCACTTCGCAAGTCGGCGTTTCATTGTGTCGAGGGCATTCGCCCTACGTCACAATTCTATGGTGGGGGGCCTACAAGCTGTCAGCAATCACCACCCAATGTTTCCCGCCTACGTCGACTACTTTGTAAATGTGATCGGTGATCTTACTAAGATCGCCGAGCGGGAACTGCGGCTATAACACTAGCCCTTCAAACGCCATCGCAACTTGCATCGGGGTAGGGCGACGATCGGCGGCCTGCTCTTGGAAGCATCCGGTTACCAACTCAGCGCGTGCCAAGCCGGCCCTCCCCCGCAAAGCCGTTCGTATCGCGCAGGCAACCATTGCCTCTATGTGGTAGCTCCCCGCGAAGCGCCACGAGAAAACACCGGCTTAGCTCCCGTTCCTACACAAGCGATTTTCCACGAACCGTAGTTGCTTGTCATCTTGTGCGTAGACAAACCGCTTTGCCTGCCGGGTGATCTTCTCATTGATCAAGCGTCGCAGCTTTTCAGTTTCGACGCCCCGTGCGACGTGCTCTTGGGCTTCGCTATTCACCGCAAGGAAAACCTGCGTCGGACTAATTGGCAAGATCAGCTCGCCGTCTGCGTGATCCAAACCGTTCGTCATGATCACTGGGCGATCGGAGGTTAGCAAACCAGGTGACCCAGCGGTCACGGTGACGATGCTCCACCGCATATTAGCGAGAAATAAGCCGGACCGGGGCGTATCGATAACGCCGAGCAAAACCTCTGCCCAGATCTTATCTCGGACATCTTGGCGCATGTGGGTGGCGAATTCACCAAACGACATGCCCTCAGGGAGCGACGGAATTCCGGTGCTCCCATCATCACCTCGTATTTGTTCCAAGATCTCTTCAAGCCGATCCGACGACATTCTCTTCAGCTCGGCCAGCTTCTCAGGGTTTCGTTGACGCAGGCTCAGAATGAAGCGCGCCCAGCCCCGCCGCAGGCGATCAGGCATATCGTGACCTCCGGTTTGAAGCATGAACTGCAATGCTTCGGCTGCCGTCCCGTCTACCTTCTGGAAATAGTCGTCCTCAACGACCGACCGTTTATCGGCAGGAATGCCTGTCACTGTGTAAAGGTGCCGCTCAAAACCAGTTGCCTTAGGAGCCACACGTTTGGGAGTTGCTCTATTCCTCGGACGGCTTATCTCGCAGAGCATTCCGTCGGCGCCGGTCCAGGCTTCAAGGTAGAATACCGGTATATAGTGGTGCCGGACCGACTGCTGCTGCGCCACGGCGACGTGCTCCCCGTCAGATCCCAACTGTTAGGCGAGGCGATTCACCTTCGGTCGAAGCCTTCAGCGCCGCCTACCTCATAGCCCCGGCAATATCCCGTCGCCAACTTATCCGCGGGCTGCTGGAACCTGCTTCACTTGGCCGGGCTTCGCTAACTTGGTCTCTCGAGTGGCGTGCCGGAGCGACCCTCGTGCGTTAGAGAAGAGCGAAGGCGAGCGTCAGCGCCGAGCGTTCGATGCGATAAGGGCTGGCTTGGAGGCAGACCGGTTATTGCGTCAACGAGGAGTGGCCTGGAGTTCCTCTGGTATCAGCTCTGCGCCAATGACCCTGGCGATATGAGGGAGTTTAAACTTCTCGTTTGCCGTTAGCACGTCCGCTACAAGCTTCGCCGCGTCGGCAATGCCAGCCCTGCTGGCCTCTCGGGCATAGTAAGCCCGGGCCGCAAGCTCTTGCTCCCGAAGTTGCTTCCGGGCGAAAAGTCCAATTGCCTTTTTGTAGAAATCGCCGCCGGCATCAGCGTTTCCACTTCTAAATGCGATTAGTCCCTGATTCGCGCAAACGACGCCTTCCATCATATCGCCCTTGCCAATCCGACTCGCGAGCGGCCTGAGGAGAGTTTCCGCATCCTCAAGTCGTCCAAGGCATGCGAGAGCGAAAATGCGCGAATTTAAGAGCGACTCCGACGTGGGATCGTGCTTTAGACCTTCCGATGCAAGTTCTTCGGCTGCCTTGTAATCCTCGTCGACTGCTGCAGCGGCTGATGCGCACACGTAGGCCCTAGACGAAAATCGTTCTTCAACTATCCACTCGCGCGCTAGCTTTGTTGCCAACTTGAAGTTCCCAGTTCGGAAATAGCGTATTGCCAACGCCTCCTTGGCATCGGAGAGCCTATTAACCTGGTCGCCCTGTTGAAATCTCTCGCCGTAGTTCTGCGAGACCCACTCCGCTTGAGCCAGAGAATTTCCTGTTGGGTCCGCTAGGCTGAGCTCCATGAGACGGCGACCTCGCTTCCGATCACCGTCCGCCAAGGTTCTTGTACCCGCGGCTCCGGCCAGTTCGGTAATTTGCCGCGGCAAACGCCCCTTTTCCTCCAGCAACCTCAAACCGTGTTTCAAATATCGCGACGCCCGGCCCGCGTGTGCAGCGGTCGAAACTTCAGCCGCTATCAGCCAGGGGTCATAGGGTGTTGCCTCGCTTCTTAGGATCAGGTCATGTGCCCGATCGTTCTGATGGGTGTGAATGTAGAACCGGGCCGCGCTTCGAAGGATATGTCTGTTCTGTGGCGCAAGACTTAACGCGACCGATATGTTTCGTCGGGCGCTCGGCTCCGCGCGCGACGAGATTTGGGCCAAGGCCAGTTCTAACCAGGCAAGTGCGTCATGTGGGTGTAGTCGCGTGCGCTCACGCCAAATGTGGGCGGTGTCTTCCTTCCCGCCATCAATCAGGTCAGGAGGAATGTCTAAGTGGTTCCCGGTGCGAGCCAAGACAAGCGCAGCATTCTTCCTGACGAGATCTACAGCGACCTTACTATTTATTATACGGCGCGCGGCATTGACAGCCTCGGCTTCGTATCCCATCACAAGAGACGCCTCAAGCAGTTCTGCCGCATGCACCAAGTTCGGAGATACTCGCGACCGCTGTATCTTGTCTAAGAAGTCTGGGTCAAAGTGACCATAGCTTCCTACTGCAGAAGGGAGCTTGGGATTTGACAGCTCATGACTCTCAAGTGTGCGGCTCAGTGATCTCCATCTTGGGAGCATATTGCGCGTCGATCCGGCGGGATTAGTAATCATGCCACCTTCCTCGGACTCAAAGCTACTTCTGCTCGCCTGTAAGCCAAGTCAAGGCTCGATACATATCGTTCCAGGGTATGTTGCTCGGGTCTTCCCATTCCTCGCGGATGACCGCGCTTTGAGAGGTCCGGATTACAAAGTTCGCTTATCAGCGATATGACGGTGGTTGCGACCACTGGCTCCATTTGGGGGCGTATTTCCGTAAGTAGTTTTCCGAACGCCTCCTGTAGATAGGGTAGGACTTGATCATAGCTGCCGCTCCATTTACCCGGGGCGAACTGGGGATCCATGCGGGCGATCACGCTGGCGGTAACATTCACGCCGGCGAACATGAAAGATGCGAGATTGCCTAGCATGTAAAGGTCGCAGCCGAAACGGCGCGCTCCGAAATCGGGGTGAGTATATCCGTAGAGGAGTTCAGGTGGCGAGTAAGTTCGATCGCCCGCTACGGCGTAGCCATCGTGCGGCATGCTTTTACCTTTGATTGAAGCTCTGCCGAAGTCGGCTACGTGAAACCCTCGTTCTGGAAAGACCAGAACATTTGAGGGTTTCATGTCTTGATGGGCGATCATCTGTCGATGCACTTGCGACAGGCCTAAACAAACGTCGCGGAGAGCCCTCAAACTCCATAGGCCTGTTAATCTGGAAACCTTGTTTACTTGGGAGCGAATGTCACCAGCAGCCAGCTCGAATATTAGGTAAAATACCCGACCATTCATCTGAGGGAAATTCGGAACTTGAACCTCGCCATGATCGATCGCGACCACTACATTGGAAAGACGTTTGGTTGCACAGAGGCTGAGTACGTCCCGCTCGTGCTCGTAGGCGGAAACCAGGCGTCCCAGGGTCTTGATCGTATCAACGTTCGGGTCGAATGCCTCCGAGAAGTCAAGTGCTTTGAGGAAGCCCTGCCGCCCGTCGTTGTTTTTTACAAGGTATGCCTCTGAGAACGCGCCGCCAGTTGCGGTTGCGCCACGCGGAAACTTCGTTTCCACCTTCCATTCCCTCGAAAGGGCCAGGCCGACCAGCGATGCTGCAGCGCTTGGATGAGGCATGCTGGACTCTCAATATATGCTTGAAAGAAATAAGTTGACCTTTTCGGCGCCAAGGTCTGTCAGAAAAAGAGCCCGCCGGCGTGGATCGTCTTCCGGAATTGCAAATCTAAGGAGGGGCTTTGAAAGCCAGGTCGAAGCTGACGCGGGGCTTTGGTAGCGCCCCGAAAGTATTGCCACGTATCTACTAGCGCTCTGCTGAGGACTTCCCATTCTATCTGCAAGCTCGTTGACCGACATTCCTGGACTGCGCGCGATTGCAAGTAGTGTCTGCAACAGCGGCAGGGTCATCTCGGGTTCAAGCGATTGCAATGCCTCTTCCAGCCTCGTCAACCGAAGCGTATCCAAATGGGCCGTCACCACTTCGCCGATATCACGCATAAACCCAATATTGGGTGCTTCCGGCTCCGTGGCAAGGGCTGGAGACGATCCGCCGATCGGGTAACTCGGCGCCGCTGTATGAATTCTCGCAGATGGACCTATTCCGTATTTGTCCCGGTCGCATACGTCGCCCAAGCCTCCAGCGCCGCCTTCCTCTCGGCCAAGAACTCCCCACGCTGATGGACGGCCGCCACGCCGCTGATGGTGCCGGCGACGTAATTCAGCAGCCGGTCGGCCACGTGCGGGCGCCACGCCGTCATCCGCAATCCAGTGGACCAATCGTCCGGCGAGTCGTGAAGGTCGAGCTGGGCAGGCGCTTCGGCTCGATCTCGCCGCCATCTTCGAAAAACCGTGACGATGAGCCTCGGTGCCGCTCTCTCCGAATGGGCCTCGGGATGGGCTGTCGGCCGTTCCGCTAAAATCGCATTCAATTACAACGCCCTAGACAGGGCAGTGGAGGAGGGGATGGGATTCGAACCCACGGTACACCTTGACAGTGCACAACGGTT
>CAXTWC010000099.1:0-6336 GCA_964247805.1 uncultured Acetobacteraceae bacterium
GCGGCACGACATGGCCGCCGTGCTGGCGATGGGCGGGAGAACGGACGAGGCCAAGGAGCTGTTGCGGCCGGACTTGCGGGGCATGGACCTCGACGCGGCGATCGCCGGCTACCGTGCGCTGCTGCCTCCGGGCGGGATCGATCGGAGCGAGACAGGGCCGTAAGGCGGATCCGAAGCCGGAAGCGACTCCACCGTCTGGCCAGGGCTCGACCCTAAATCACGGCGTCCCGCGCGCACGGCCTGCACCAGGTGGGCGCACTGCGCTGCCGAGTCCTCGCTCGACGTCACCAGCCTGACCGCGTGCATACCAAGGTCACGCCTTGGCATGACGGTGTTACGAATTGAAGTGCGGAGTTAACCTAGACCGGACAGCTCGGGTCAGGCCCTGGCAGGACCCTCAGGTGGCTGCGCGCAGAAGATAGCCACTGCCGCGGATAGACTCGATCGGCGACTGGCCGCTGCCGTCGGGGCCGAGCTTCTGCCGCAAGCTCAGCACGAGCTGGTCGACGCTGCGGTCCTCGGGTTGCCACGGCCGGCGCAAGGCTGCGCGGGACAGTTCATCACGCGTCACGACCTTGCCTTGCGAACGGGCCAGCGTTTCCAGGGCGGAATACTCGGCCCCGGTCAATCCGATCCGGCTGCCATCGCGCCCGGTTACGCTACGGCGCGCCATGTCGAACCGAATTTCACCGATCGCGATCGCCGAACTCGGTGCCTCCGGCGGCTTGCTACGTTGCGATGTGCGCCGATGAACGGCACGGATCCGCGCGATCAGCTCGCGCATGTTCGGCGGCTTGGCGACGTAATCGTCCGCCCCCAGTTCCAGGCCCACGATGCGATCGGTCTCGTCCCCGGCGCCAGACACCACGATGACGCCGCAATCGTGCTGGCCGACCAGCCAGCGGATCAGGTCCACCCCATTCACGTCGGGGAGCTCGAGATCCACCAGGGCCACGTCGGGGATGAAACTACCCTTCAGCTCGACCGCCTCCGCGCCCGTCTTAGCCCAGCAAACCGGCATGCCTGCACGTTCTACATTTCGGCGCATCGTTTCGCCGACTTGAAGGTCATCCTCCACGAGTAGAATGCGGGGCACTGACAGACCAGTGCCCTCAGCTTGGATAGCCAGGTCCACAATGAACTCCTCGGTCCAAGGACCGAGAAAACCTTAACCTCCCCTAAACTTCATGGCTAGGTTCGAATTCTGCTTACGTGTTGGCGGCCACCCGGGCGCGGGACTCGCATTCAAACGCTGCGATGCGGGAAATCAGGTTGAGAGACGCCGAATAGTAGTCGTCGTCCTCCACGATCGACGGGAAGCTGACCTGTGTCCTGCGGGTGTCGCGAGCGGCGAGCGTGGCGATCGCAACCACGCCGCGCGACGCGTGGTAGGGCGCGCCGGCATCCGTCCCGAGATCGACCCAGGCGACTGCATGGGCCGGCTGATGCCCCCAGAAACGGTTGAACCGCGCCAACTCCGCCTCGTCGGCGCCGGCCCACGCCAAGAACAACGGGATCCGGACCGCGTCGAAGGAGAAGCGCGCGGGCCAGCCGTCAGCCACCGACAGGCTGCTATCGCGGGTCGAAACCTGCAGCCAATCCGGCGGAAGATTGCGTTCCCCGAACCGGGCCTCGTTCACCATCTGCCGGCCGTCCGCGATCATCCTCGCCCACGCCGGCGAGGGATTGACCATCTGCAACTCGGCCAGCAACGGAAACACATAGTAAGAAAGATTGACCACGACATGGTCGCGCTTGACGAAGCCATCGACCGCCGGCAGCAGGACAGTGCGGTCGCCGACGTCCACGACGCTGAGCGCCAGCAGATCGCGGGCGATGGCCTGACCTGCGCTCAGGAAGTCGGGTGCACTCCAGCGGACACTGGCGCGGACCAGTGCGGCTGCGATGTAGATGTCGCCGTCGGTGGCATTGTTCATGTCCGTAACGGGCTGCGGGACCCCTGGGACGTAGCGCCAGGCGTGCAACGCATCGGAGCCACGGCTCAGATTGGATGCCGTCCAACTCCAGATCCGCTCGAAGGTCTCACGGTCATCGAACGCCACGGCCATCAGCATACCGACGCCTTGGCCCTCGGTGTGCGACACGCCGTGGTTGCCGGTATCGATGACCCGGCCGTCTGCGGCGATGAAGCGTCGGCGGAAGACGTCCCAAGCCGCCCGGTCGACGCCCTGCAAGCTCGCGAACATCGGCGGCAACTGGATTACGTCGGGCACCGCTGGTATGCTCTCCGCCGCGCGCCCGAGATGGACTGTCGTCAACGACGACACGCCAGCGACCGTTACGCACATCGCCGCCACGCTTAGCCAACGGCGGCGCCCGAGAACAGGCCGTGGGGCGGTATTCGGCTGCGGGCATGTGACTGCTTCCGCAGGTGCAAACGACCGGTCAATCAAAGCTAAAACAGAATTCATCGCCATGGCCCGCGCTCCTAACCGGCCACTAATCAAGAACATTATTCAGTAAAGCAGTGTCCTGTGTTGGAGAGACTGGTTGGGGAGGGCGGTCATTGTCCGATGAATGTCAGTTTATGTGGTGAACATGGCGCGCCCACTACCCAGGACGATTTCGCCAGGAAATCCGATTAACGGTGAGCTTTCGTCAACAAAAGGTGACCTAAACAACCTTCGTTAGAGGTCTTGATACACCGCTAAGCCTCTCCGCTGGCGTCGCTACAGAAATGAACCGTTATCCCGGCGGTAATCCTGAATGACATACTGATAGTCTTGTCTCGGGACGGAGAAAGTTGTCCAACGGTGAGAAAACGCCGCACAATTTGCCTTTGTCATGCTGAAGACGTTCGTGGTCGGTCTGTTGACTCTCGACGTCACCGTAGTCGAATATCGGCGTGTCGAGATACGAGGCGAACCGATGAAGATTTGGAGCAAGATTAAGGTGCGGCGCTCGTCCGCTTCCTGAAGCAAGGAATAGGCTTGGTCATGCAGACACACCCATGCACATGCTGGTAGCACAAACATCGCGGGTGTTGAGCCGGGGCATGTTCTCGGCCGCGGTCGCGTCGCGGCTCAGCGCGTTGCCGTCACCGTATCCCTGCCTGGCCATCACGCGCATCGTGCTGCCCGACGTTCCCGCCATTCGCCAGACCTACGGCGACGGGATCGCAGACCAATTGCTGGAACGGGTCTACGCGTCCATCCGCAAGTTCGCGCCCGACTGCGTCCTCGGCACGTCGGCGGACGGGCGGATCATGCTGACCTACGAATACGACCCCGAGTGGACGGACTTGCATGAAGTCGCCGTGGACCTGCGTTCGGCTATCAGCGACTCGCGCCGGGGCAACTGGCTGTCGTTCTCCGCGCCGTGCAGCATCGGATCGTCACGCTTCAGCGGTGAAGTCGCCCGCGGCGCGTCGCTCGATCTCGCCGACGAGCTGATCCGGCAAGCGGACCTGGCGGCGGAACTCGCCATCGATCACGGCGAGGACGGCTTCCTGCTTTACACCGTCGACGAAGACGCGCGGATCCGCCGGGCGACGATCCTCGACCAGTTGCTCCGCGACGCGATCATGCGCAACGAATTCACGCTGCATTACCAGCCGCTGGTCGACCTGCGCTCGTCGGAAATGGTTTCGATGGAAGCCCTGATCCGCTGGAACAGCCCGTCCACTGGGATTTGCAGCCCCGATGAGTTCATCCCGGCAGCGGAGAAAAGCGGCCTCATCATCCAGATCGGGGCGATGGTCATCGATGCCGCCGTCAAGCAAGTCGGCGCCTGGAAAAGCGTCGGTTGGCAAGCGCCGAAAGTCGCGATCAACGTGTCCTCCGCCCAGCTGCTCAACGCGGATTTCTGCAGCACGCTCATGGGCGCTTTGGCGCGGGAGTGCGTCGATCCGTCCAGGATCGAACTGGAAGTCACGGAGCGGACGCTGATCGCAGCTCCGGCTGCGGCGCGGGCGCTGCTCGAGGGGCTTCGCGCCTCCGGCATCAGCGTGGCCCTGGACGATTTCGGCGTGGGGTACTCGTCCCTGCAATACCTCCGCGATCTCCCGATTTCGAAACTCAAGATCGACCGGAGCTTCGTCCAGGACGTAGGCGAGAACGACCGCTCGCGCGCCCTCGTCAAGTCGATCGTGAGCCTGGGCGAGGCCCTCGGTCTGGAAGTGGTCGCGGAGGGCATCGAGACCGAGCTCCAAGCAGGAGCCTTGCTCGGTTGCGGCTGCAAGTTCGGTCAGGGTTTCCTGTTCAGCAGGCCGAAGCCGCCGGGGTTCATGCAGGCGATC
Source organism: uncultured Acetobacteraceae bacterium (assembly GCA_964247805.1). Classification (GTDB taxonomy): domain Bacteria; phylum Pseudomonadota; class Alphaproteobacteria; order Acetobacterales; family Acetobacteraceae; genus LMUY01. The sequence goes on from CAXTWC010000099.1 coordinate 4,259, forward strand.
TCCGAGGACCTCCGGTCGCGGGCACGTCCGGCTCTCATCTGCTGAGCGAACTGCTTTGACACCTCCCGTCGATCACTCCAAATGTAGCGCTCAAATCGCGTAGTATACGGCCCCATCCTCGAGCGGGGCCCGCCTCAGAAAGGCAGGAACATGTTCGGTCCTTTACAAGGACGGCGATGGCGAAGTCGCGCCATCGCTTCGTGCAGCAAGGACCGTGCTCTGAGACTTTCGATATTCGTTGCAGCCCTATCCGCAGCGATCGCCATTGGAGTCATCGGGACCGATTTCATCGCGGCCCGAAGCGAACGCGAGCGCAGCAAATCCGAACTACTTCTGCTGCAAGCCCACACCCTGGCGAACACGGTGGATCTCGAGGTTGCGGAGGCCGTCGCCGTACTCCGCGGGCTGGCAGCCTCCAGCACCCTGGCCCGCGGCGACTTCAGCCAGCTGCAGGCCGAAATGCAATTGGCCGGCGAAGGGAGCGAGGCATCGATTTGCCTGGTCGACTGGGACGGCCAGGTGCTCGGCGCATCGGCGGCGTCCGGGTCTCCGCCCTCGCCGGGTCGCCAGCGGATCCACGGTTTCCTGGATGCGATCGCGGCTGCAGCGACTGGCACGCACAAGCTGTTGCCCAGCTCCTATTTCGGCGTGCACCGGTTGGATGTCGTCTATCCCCTGACGGATCATCGGGTGGGCAGCGGAACACCGGGCGCTCTGGTCTACAGCATCGCACCCCACCGGCTGATCGCTCTGCTGTCGGCACGTCATCTGCCGCGGCACACGACCGTGAGTATCATCGATCCGCACGGCATCGTTGCGGCGAGCACCGCCGTTCCCGACCAAGCCGGGCAGCCAGCATCCGCCGAACTCATGGGGACCCTCATGGGTGGAGATCACGGTATGCAGGCGCTCGACGAGGCGGACGACCGGATGCTGCTGGCCTGGGCGCGAGCACCGCAGACCAAGATCGAGGTCGCCATTACCTCGCCCCCGCCCGCTCTGCTCCCGGCCCTCGGACGGATCGTCAAACCTGCGATCGGCCTCGTGCTGTGTCTGTTCGCCATTGCAGCGTCACTGTTGCTCTATCGGCGCTCTCTCGAGCGGTCCGGCAAGCGGCTCGCCGGAAGCGCCGCCGCAATCGGGCGCGCGGCGGCATGCACCAGCGACAGGGAGGTTCTTCCCTTCCAGGTCGACTTGGCCTCAGCAACGCCACCCGCCATCGAACTGGCCGCAGCGCTGGCGCCGGACCGGCAGATCGCCGAGCCGGTCGGGCGATCCCAGCAAGCCAGCGACGCCGTCCGCGAACAATCGCTCCATGCCCAGAGGCTGGAGGTGATGGGGACCTTGGCGAGTGGCGTCGCCCACGATTTCGGCAATGTGTTACAGGCGCTCGACGGGAGCGTGAGGCTCATTCGTGACAACCCGACCGACATCCCGGCGGTCGAACATTCCACGGACGTCATGCTCGGTGTTCTGGGTGGCGCGCGGTCGGTCGTACGGCGGCTGCTGTCATTCGCCCGCGACGAGGCACTCGAGACCGCGGATTACGAAGTCGGGGCGATGCTGGGGGGGTTGGTCGAAATCCTGCGTCCTGCACTGCCGCGGCAGATCGCGATCAAGCTCACCGTGCCGGACGGGCTGCCCAGGATGCATATCGACAAATTCCGGCTCGAGGCGACGCTGCTCAACCTGGCGATGAATGCCCAACACGCGATGCCGACGGGCGGTACATTGACCATATCGGCCTGCCTCGACCCGGCGCCCCCGACCGCCCAAGGCAATGGCAAGCCTTTGGACGGCGAATACGTCCGCATCGACACGGCGGACACCGGAGCCGGCATGTCAGCTGCGGTCCTGGCCCGCGCGACCGAGGCTTTCTTCACGACGAAACCTGCTGGGCAGGGCACCGGACTTGGGTTGTCATCCGCCCGCAGCTTTGCCGAGGAGTCCGGCGGGACCCTGCGCATCAGCAGCGAACTCGGTCAGGGCACCATCGTGTCGCTATGGCTGCCGCGTGCGGCCGAGACACCATCCTTGCCGCATGCGGTCGACGAGCCATCGCTAACACCCGCGATCAC
>CAXTWC010000099.1:6436-19703 GCA_964247805.1 uncultured Acetobacteraceae bacterium
AGACACCATCCTTGCCGCATGCGGTCGACGAGCCATCGCTAACACCCGCGATCACTCAGGCATCGCTGCCGCTCGGGGTTACTCAAACATCGCTGCCGCTTGAGCCGGGCGCCAGAGAGCTCGTTGCACAACGGCCCACACCGGAGGCATTGCCCGTGTCGATCGCCACGCCTGCGGTATCGGGCGAAGCGCCGGGCCCGCTGAGTATCCTGCTGGTCGACGACGAGCCCATGATCCGCGACGTGCTTGCCCGCCAACTCGGACGGCGCGGCATGGCCGTCAAAGTGTGTGCGGACGCTGCCGAGGCGCTCGCAGCGCTGGCCAGCCCGCAAGCCTTCGACCTGCTTCTCACCGATTTCGCCATGCCCGATATGGCCGGAGACGTCCTGGTGGCCGAGGCGCGCAAGCTGCGTGCGGGCTTGCCGGTCATCGTCCTGACTGGACATCCACACGACGCCGAGATACTCGGCAACCGCAGTGGCGAGAGCAACACCCGCCTGTTGTCCAAGCCGATCAGCGGCCGGGAGCTGGCCGACGAGATCGACCAGTTGTTGGGCCGAGTGTCAGGAACCTAGCAAGTAGCGTCAGCACCCGCCAACCGGTGCTGCCAGCGTCCGAATGCGTCCTTGAAGTTGACACTATCTACCAAATCCTGACGTCGGCCCACGAATAAGCTGGGTGACCACGACGTTCCGTGAGTGTAGCAGGTCGCTGAGTTCACAAGGTCCGTCTTATGGGTGAAAACACTGAATTGGCGCGCCTTGCTGCCCTCACCACGTACGGGGTGATGGATATCTGGTCCGACCCCGCGTTCGACCGGCTGACCGAACTCGCCGCCCGGCTCCTGCGTACGCCGATCGCACTGCTGTCCTTCCTCGATGACGATTACCAGTGGATCAAGTCTGCCGTCGGCATCGATGTCCGCGTCGTTTCCCGCGAGCTTAGTTTCTGCCGATACATGCTCGACAGTGCCATTCCAAGCCCAATGGTGGTGTTGGACACCCGCAACGAGGAGAATTTCCGCGACCACCCGCTCGTCACCGGCGAACCGCATCTCCGGTTCTACGCGGGCGTGCCCGTCACCTCCCCCGGCGGGATCGCGATCGGGTCACTATGCGCCGTCGACGTCGAGCCGCACGCCCCGGTATCCGACGAAGACATGCAGGCGCTGCAGGCGCTGGCGGAAATCGCGATCACCCTGTTGGAGAGCCGCCGGCACGCCGCCCAGGAAGCGACCACGTCACGCCGGGCCATGCTGTTGGACTCCATGTTGTCCGTCGTCGCCCAGGCCGTGAGCTGCGACAAAGCCGTGGAGAACATCGCCGAACTGCTGGCGAAGGATCGCGACGCCTCGCTTTGCCAGGTGTGGGGCCGCCGGGCTACGGCGCCGCACGCTCACCTCGTGTCCACCGCGGCCGGTGGCTTGCAAGCCGGACAGTTCGACCTGCAACCCGAGATGCATTTGCCTTACAGCGACATGCTCGCGCTGGCGATGCAAGCGGGCGAAGTCGTTTCCTTCTCCTCCGATGCTTCGAGCCCACCCGAATACAGCGCACTGGCAGCGGCGATGCAGGGCGAGGGATTGGCTCTGTTGACCGTTCTGCCCATGATCGTCGGCGAGGACCGCTACGCCATCGTTCTCGGCTTCGACACGGTCCAAGAAGACTTGCGCGACCTCGTTGCCTTCCTTCCATCGGTCCAGCGGGGGCTCAGACGCAGCCTGGAACGGAAGGCCGACGAGGAGCAGTTGCGGCTACTCGGGTCTGCGCTCGCCATCGCCAGCGATGGAGTCACGATCTTCAAGATCGACCCGGCCGCCCCAGGCAAATACCGCATTGCGTTCGTCAATCAGAGCCTCACGCGGATGACCGGCTATTCCAGCGAGGAACTGATCGGAGGCTCGACTTCACTCCTCGAGGGATTGGACTGTGAGGGCCTGACGCGCCAGGTCGAACAAGCGCTGGATCGTGGTTTTGCTGCTCCCGCAATCATCAGGCAGCGGCGAAAGGACGGGAGCTGCTTCTCGGCCGAGTCACAGAGTGCGGCCGTGCGCGACTATGCAGGCGCGATAACCCATGTCGTGATCACACAGCGTGACATCGATGAACGGCTGACCGCCGAGCGCCTGCAGCGTGAACAGGCGGATGCGTTCCGGCTGCTGTTCGAGGGCAACCCCCTGCCGATGTGGATCTACGACAGGAACAGCTTGCGTTTCCTGATGGTGAACGAGGCAGCCACCCGGTTCTATGGCTGGAGCCGGGAGCAGCTCCTGGCCATGACGCTCGGTGATGTCCAGTCGGCGTCGGAATTGGCGAATTTGCGAAGCTATCTGGACGAAGCAGTCTGGGAACCGCGCATCTGGACCCATCAGCGGGCCGATGGTGCCGTCGTGCACATGGCTACCGCGACCGGACTCCACCCCATCGCCGGCGAGAATTCGGTGCTGAGCGCATTGTGGGACATGACTTCGGTGCAGACGGCGCGTGACGAGTTGAGCCGGTCCAATGCATTGCTCAGCGATCTTGCCGCCCAGCTGCGCGCCCGAACCCAGGAACTGACCACCGCGCACCGCCTGGCCAAGCTCGGCACCTGGTGGCTCAGTCAAAACATGCAGGAGATGACCTGGTCCGACGAGATCTACGCCCTCATCGGCCGCCAGCGGAAGGATTGCCCACCGAGCTTCACAAGCCTGCTCGAGCACGTTCACCTGGAAGACCGCAAGCTGTTCCTCTCCTGGATCAGGTCGGCGGAGGACAAGCTCGTCGGCCAGCAGGTGGAGGCGAGGATCGTTCGGGCCGATGGACGCCAGCGGCATGTCCGCATCGACTCGCGGGTTGCGGAGGACGGCAGCCTGGTCGGCTACGTGCAGGACTGGACGGAGCGTTGGGAGACGCAACAGGCGCTGATGCGCTCGGAAAAGCTCGCTATCCTGGGCCACCTGACCGGCGGTGTCGCGCACGACTTCAACAACCTGCTGACTGTGGTCACGCTCAATCTGGAGGAGTCGATCTCGGAACTGCCGGAAAGCGATGACCTGCAGGCTATCCTGATCCCAGCGCTACAGGCGGCTCAGCGCTGCGTCGAACTTACCAACCAACTGCTCGCCTATGCGCGCCAGGCGCCGTTGCGGCCACAGGCCGTCGCGTTGGACGGCTTCTTCAGCACTGCGCGGCCCATGATCCGGCGCGCCCTGGGAAAATCGCACGAGCTCGACATCAAGATCTCGGACGGCCGCAGCAAGCCGCTGGTCGACCCATCGCAGCTGCAAACCGCCCTGGTGAACCTCGCGCTCAATGCACGCGAGGCGATGCGGCCAGGTGGGCAAGTGACGATCGAGACCTCGAAGGTTCGATTGCCGTCACCGCATTACCCGATCGAGGACGCATCGACCGGCGACTACACCCTGATCAGCGTCGCCGACACTGGGGCCGGCATCCCGTCGGAGGTGCTGCCGCGTATCTTCGAACCATTTTTCACCACCAAGGGCGTCGGCGCCGGGAGCGGCCTAGGGCTGAGCATGGTGGATGGTTTCGTGCGCCAGTCCGGCGGACACATCCTGGTCCGGACCGAACTCGGCAAGGGGACCACCTTCAGCCTGTTCTTGCCGCTGGCCAAAAGTGTGGAAGACGAGCAACTGGCCAGGATAGACCGGCCGCGAGCCCTGCTGGTGGAAGATCAGCCCGCAGTGCTTGCAACGGTCTCGCGCATGTTCAGCCAACTCGGCTATGACGTCTGCGCAGTATCCGACGCGTCCGCGGCTTTGGTCGAACTCGACAAGAGCATCGACTTCGCGGTCTTATTCACCGATATCGTATTACCAGGAGAAATGGACGGCTTTGCTCTCTCGAAAGAGGTCAGCATTCGCGCGCCAAAAATTAAGATACTCCTGACGTCTGGTTTCAGTGACCAGGATCTACAGCGCCCCGACCTGCCTAAGACTGATATTCTAGTGAAGCCTTACAAGCGGCAGGATTTGCTCAACCGCCTACAAGCCTTGTCGGTATAGGACACTTTGGTATCCTGCGACTAAGGCTCTTGCCACTTGGTGGCTGGTGTGGCTTGCTCGCCCCCTCCGTACACCCGTTCGTCCCGGGAGAAGAACGAACTTGAGCCTGATTGGACGCCGGGCAAGCTTGAGCGTGCTGGCGGGTGGATTCCTGCTGAGTTTCGCCTCGGCCATCGTGATCGCCATGGCATGGTTGCAGACCGACGGCGTGCAAAGCCGTGCCGCGACCACGCGCGGCTTCAACAATCTCGCGCTCAGTCTCGAACGCGCGGTCGGCCACGAGGTTGGCGATCTCGATCGGGCTTTGACGGCTTTCATCGACGCTCGGGACGCCGCCGGAACCGCCGCAGCGAGCGATCCGGCCCGGGCGGCGGATAAACTGTCCGAGGCCGGCCTGGAGGCGGCCGGGCTGTCCCGCGAACTAGGCCCATTCGAGGTGATCGACGCATCTGGGATCGGTGAAGCAATCGGGCCTACCGGGCCGGGCGAAGCGGTCGCGCCCACCGGGCCCGGCGAATCGTCACCAGCTAGCGGAAACACTCAGAGCTACGCGGAGGCCGCTTTCTTCCGCGCCCTCAAGGCTCGAACATCGCGTGAGTTCGAGGTGGCCTATGCACCCGAATTCCCGCCTTACATCTCCGGCGGCGGCATGGTCGTCGCCAAGCGGCTGTCCAATGCCGATGGATCCTTTGCCGGCGTCGTGGCCGGATTGATCAGGCGGGACCGGCTCATCGAAATGCTCAGTTCGTACGACCTCGGGAGCCAAGGCTTCGCCGCAATCCTGTCGGCCGATGGAAAGGCTATCGCGAGCTTTCCGGAGGATCAGGCTGCACCGGTCCCGGATTACCGCAGCGCCCCCGCGTTCCAGCACTTGCTACGAGACGGCCCGGGGGTATTCGACGCAGCCGCCCTGCTCACGGGCAGCCAGCGGATCTATGTCACGCGCAAACTGCCGGGACTGCCGATCTACATCCTGTTCAGCACTCCCGGGATCTATGCCATGCCGGCCGGCCTGCGGGCGGCGACTGCCTTCGCCATGGCGCTCTTGCTGGCGATGTTGGTCTTACTCGGACTCCGATTCCGTTACGAACTCCAGCGCCGCCATCGATCCGCAACCGAAATCGTATCCGCCCAAACCTCCGCTCGCCTGAGCGAGCGCAAGCTGCAGGCCTACTTCGACCATTTCTCCCAAGGCTTGCTCGGTCTGCGCCGGGACCTGCAAGGCGAATACGTGGTCGAGCGTGCCAACGTCGAAGCAGCCCGCTTGCTGACCCTGCCGGCTGATGTGGTGGGCCGCCGCCTGGAAGACGTGTGGGATGCCAAGCGTTGGGGCGAGATCAGCCCGGATCTCGATCGCTGCCTGTCCGTCGGCGGTCCGCTCCGAAAAGACTTGGCCACCAGCTTCGACGGCGCGCCGCATACCATTCGGCTAACCATGAGCGCGGTGCACGAGGAGCCGGAAACCATCGGTTCCTTACTGCTGGGCAGCGTCGAGGATTTCACTTCGGAGGAAGCAGAACAGGCCGAGTTGCGACGCCACCACCTTCTCGAAGGCGTCGAGCGACTCACCAGCGGGATCGCGAACGAGTTCAACAACGTGCTCCAGATCATCACCGGGCATTTGGAACTGGTGCGCGGCGACGAGGCGGACGGTCACGTCAGAGCTGCCATGGACGCGGCCACGCGCGGGGCGCGGCTCACCAGTGGCCTATTGTCGTTCAGCAGCAAACAGGTGTTACGGCCGGAAAGCGTCTCTGCTGGCCTGCTGCTCTCCGCGGTCCGGGAGTCGTTCGAGGCCGCCGGCTTCCCGGAAACCAGGCTGGTCACGGAAGTCTCCCCCGGCACTCCACCAGCGTTGGCGGACGAAGGCCAATTGCGGCTCGCGATGTTGAACCTCTGCTTCAATGGGCACGAAGCCATGCTCCCAGATGGCGGGACACTGGTGCTGCGTGCGTTCGCTGCGGAGGGTGCTTCGGTCGCAGGAAACGGTGGCTCCAGCCACTACGTCGTCTTCGCGGTGACCGATGCCGGACATGGCATGACCAGTGACATCGTCGAACATGCGCGGGAGCCGTTCTTTACCACCAGGGGCGCGCGTTTGCGGCTCGGAATGGGCCTGCCCATGGTTGACGGCTTTGCGCGGCAGTCCGGCGGGGAGCTTCGGCTGCATAGCTCGGACGGCAACGGCACCACCGCCGAACTTTGGCTGCCTGCTGCCGCCATCGAGCCACGGCGCGTGCGTCGCCGGGTCGGGTCGGAGCCGAAGATCCTGCTGGTCGAGGACACACCCGACCTGCTGGTCTTATTCGGGGATTTCCTGGTCGAGGCCGGTTTCGACGTCACGCGGGCTGCCGATCCGGAGTCGGCGCTGAAGTCACTTCGTAGCCCGACGTTGTACGATCTGCTGATCACCGACTATGCGATGCAAGGCATGAACGGTGCCCAGCTTATCGCTCGCGCGTGCGACCTACAGCCAGGGCTGCGATCCCTGATCGTCACCGGCGATGCCGACGAGGCGTATTTTGCCGGCGAACGGAATGCCGTCAGCATCCTCCGCAAACCTTTCCGCGCCGACCAACTACTCCATCACGCGAGAGAACTGACGGCCTGACAGTCGCCCACATCGTTCCTCTCCAACTGCGCAGGGGAGGAACGAGTGACGCCTCTCCGACAATGCAGCAATCAAACGACGGCGTGAACCGTCCAACCGATCAGTATCCAGATCGGCACGCTCAAGAACACACCCAGCGCAATACCGCGGAACGGCTTTGCACTATCCAGGTCGTCCACACCGTTCACATTGGCCGCGTCCCGCTCAAGCAAAGCTGCGGTCTCGCCAAATGTCGCGGTCGCCGACAAAACTGCTGACATGTTCACACTCCTCAATTGCGGCAAGAACAGTGTGCCACAAGCGCGAATGCATCCCAGTCAGGAGCTGTAATAGATTGTCAGGCGTCTATCCAAGGCCGCCGCCTCGCGATAGCGCCTCAGGTCCCGACCGTCGCAGTCGGTTGCACCTGCGGCGAGCTCGCCGGCCTGGCAGCCCAGAGCGTCGCAAGCGCGGAGCCAGACAAATTGTGCCATACGGAGAACAGCGCGCCCGGCAGTGCTGCGAGGGGTGAGAAATAGATCCGGCCCAGCGTGGCGGCCAGGCCGCTATTCTGCATGCCGACCTCCAGTGCCAGCGTTCGGCAGACGCTCTCGTCGAACCCGAGCAGGCGCCCGCCCCAGTAGCCTCCGAGCAAGCCGATGCCGTTATGCAACACCACGCCCAGCATCACCAGCGCACCCACGGAGGCGATGCTGCCTTGGCTAGCGGCAACGACGGCGCCGATGATGGCCAGGATCGACAGCATGGAGACCAGCGGCAAAGCGGGTTCTACCCGGCGCACCACCCGGTGGGCGAAGTGGTTGACCACCAGCCCAAGCGCCACCGGCAGCGCCACGATCTGCAGGATGCTGACTAGCAGTCCCACGACGTCCACCGCGATGCCGTGCGAGACATACAGCCGGGTGAGCAGCGGCGTCGCCACCACGCCGACCACGGTCGACAGTGCGCTGATCGTGACCGACAGCGCGACGTCACCGCCGGACAGGAACACCATCACGGTCGACCCGGTGCCGCTGGCGACGCTGCCGACCAGCACCATCCCGGTCGCCAGTTCCGCCGGCATGCCGAGCACCCGGGCAATGGCCCACGCCGCGAACGGCATGATAAGGTAGTGCAGTCCGAGCCCTGCCAGCACTGGCCCGGGGCTAGCGGCGATGCGTCGGAAGTCGGCGAACCGCAGTGTTGCGCCGGCGCAGAACATGATCAGCGACAGCAGCAGGGTGACCCACGGCCCGAGCGGCATGAAGCTCGCGGGGGAGAGGAACGCGGTGATAGAAACTAAAACGGCCCAGATTGGGAACAGTCGTGTGACGTAGCGCATAACGACCGTTCTAAATCATCGCCGTGCGTCGCTCCAGCCGTGCTGCGCGGGCTGCAATCCCGCGCCGGCTCCGATTGCCAGGACGCAGACTGGAACAGCAAATTGTATCGATGATCCGCAAAGGCGGCGATTGACGCCCAGCCGCTAAAAAGAATGGCGACACCTTGCGATGCCGCCAAAGTTTAGGGAGGAAACGTCCAAGAATGCGGCGCGAACGCCGCGAATTGAGTAAGCCACACTGCCTCAACGGTGGCAAGCAGAAATTGTGCGCTGCACCAATATTCTTGCAGTCGCTACCGTCTGGCTGGGTCGAAGTGCTTTTTCAGGGTTTGGCCGTAACCGGAGTAATCGCTCTGGAACTGCGCGACGCCGGCCGCAAAGGTCGTCACCCGCTGTGGGAACCGCGTCTCGAACATGAACGCCATCGTTCCTTCCAGCTTGTGCGGTGCCAGGCCGGCGTTGCTCGCCCGCTCGAATGCATCCCGGTCCGGGCCGTGCGGCAGCATGCAATTGTGCAACGAGATACCGCCAGGCACGAAGCCGCCGCCCGTCTTGGCGTCATACTGGCCGTAGATCAGCCCCATGAACTCGCTCATGACGTTCATGTGGTACCAGGGCGGACGGAAGGTGTTCTCCGCCACCAACCAGCGGTCGGAGAACAGCACGAAATCGATATTGGCGGTGCCCGGCGTCTCACTCGGCGATGTCATCACGGTGAAGATCGATGGGTCGGCATGGTCGAACAACACCGGGCCAACCGGTGAGTATCTGCGCAAATCGTATTTGTACGGGGCGTAATTCCCATGCCAGGCGACCACGTCCAGCGGAGATTGTGCGATATCGGCCTGCCACAGGATGCCGCCCCATTTCACGCTCATCACGCCGGGCGCCTCGCAGTCCTCGTAGGCGGCTACCGGAGTGAGGAAGTCGCGTGGGTTGGCCATGCAATTGGCGCCGATCGGGCCACGCTCGGGCAGGCTGAACGCGCCGCCGTAGTTCTCGCACACGTAGCCACGCGACGACGCGCCGTGCAGCTCCACGCGGATTTTGACCCCCCGTGGAATGACCACCACCTCGCCTGGCCCGGCGTCGATCACGCCGAACTCGGTGCAGAACCGCAGGCCGCCCTCCTGCGGCACCACCAGCATCTCACCGTCCGCGTTGTAGAAATATTCGTCCGCCATCGAGCGGGTGGCCAGGTAGACATGCGCCCCCATACCGGCCTGGGCCCCGGCATCGCCCGCCGTGGTGATGGTGTGCATTCCCTCCACGAACGACATCTGCGTGTCCGGCAAGGGCAGCGGATCCCACCGCATGGGCGCGATCGGCAGCTCTGCCTCGGGCGCCGGCGCCGTCCGCCAGAACCGCGCGTCCGCCCTGTGGAAGCGACCCCAGTGAGCCACGGTTGGGCGGATGCGATACAGCCACGACCGCTCGTTGGTGGTGCGTGGCGCGGTGAAGGGCGAACCGGACAGTTGCTCGGCATACAGCCCGTACGGGCATTGCTGCGGCGAGTTGCGGCCGATCGGCAGGGCACCAGGGAGCGCCTCGGTCTCGAAGCCGTTGCCGAACCCAGACATGTAGCCAGGATGCAGCGAACGATCCGAGGCGGTCGGGAAGGTGAACGGCGCGGGCTGATCCATGGTGCTTCCCTCTTGGTTACGACCTCCCCCTCCCCTTGAGGGAGGGGGCTGGGTGAAGGGGTGCCATCGCCCCCAAACTGACCGCGCCCCCCTCTCCCCTAACCCCACCCTCGAGGGAGGGGGATGGTTTTACTTGCGATACATCTGTCTGGCCCGCCTGTCCACGGCATCAGTATTTCAGGAACGGCAATCCCTTTTGGAACGACCCGCGCGACGGCAGGTCGAGCGTGCTCCATCCGCCGCCCAGCGCCTGCACCAGGGTCACACTCGCCACCAGGCGCTGCTCCTGCACCGCCAACGCGGATTCCTGGTTGGTCAGCAACGTGGTCTGCTGCGTGACCACGGCGGTGTAGGCGGCCGTACCGGCGAGATACGTGTTCAGCACCACGTTCACGGCGTGCTGCGACGATTGCACGGCGGTCTGCGCCGCGGCCTCCTGCTGCTCCAGGATCCGCAGCGCCGCCAACTCGTCCTCCACCTGCTGGAACGCCGTCAGCACGGTCTGGCGGTACGAGGCCACGCTGGCGTCATAGGCAGCACGGGCCGCGGCGACTTCCGAATTGCGCAGGCCGCCCTCGAACAGCGTCTCCGTCGCCGATGCGCCCAGCGACCACACGCGGTTCGCCGCCTGGATCAGCGAGCTGATCGGGTTGCCGGAATACCCGTACAGCGCGGACAAAGTGATGTCGGGATAGAACGCCGCGACCTGCACGCCGATCAGCGCGTTCTGCTCGGCCATGGTGCGCTCGGCGGCCGAGATGTCGGGCCGCCGTTGCAGCAGCAGGGAGGGCACCACGCCGGGTGCGACCGGTACGTCACTGGTGAGCGTGCCGACCGGCACGGAAAGCTCGGCCGGTGCCGCCCCCGTCAGCACGGCGATGGCGTGCTCGTACTGCGCCCGCAGCACGCCGACATTCACCAGCGCCGCGTTCGCCGTGTCCAACTGCGCTTGCGCCTCGGCGAGTGCCGAGGAGTCGGTGGTACCGGCGTTATACTGGTTGCGCGTGATGCGGACCGTGTCGGCATAGGCCTTGACCGTGTCCTGCAGCAGCTTCTGCAACGCGTCCTGATACCGCAACTCGAAGTAATCGGTGGCCAGAGTCGCCTGCGCGGACAGCGTCGCATTCACCAGGTCGGCGGCGCTCACCTGGGCCGCTGCCACATCGCTCTCGATCTGGCGGCGGATGCGGCCCCACACGTCCAGGTCCCAGTCGAACGTGCCCTCCAGTGTGTACAACGTGCTGGCACTGCCAGTCGAGCTTGTCGAAGCCGTGCTGCTCGTCGTTCCGGTCGTGGCGCCAGTCCCCGTCAGCGTGCTGGACGTGGTGCCGCCCAGCGCCGTCCCCGTCGTGCCACCGAGCCCGGTGGTGGTGCCGCCGGTCGAGCCGAAGCTGCGCATCGAGCGGGTCACGCTGGCGGTGCCGTTGACGGTCGGGTACAGCGCCGAACGCGCCACATCCACCGTGGCCTGCGCCTCCCGCAGTTGGGCCTCGAACTGCTTCACGTTCTGGTTGGAGACCGCGACCTTCTCCTCGAGCTGCGCGAGCAGCGGGTCGTTGTAGATCGTCCACCACTGGCCCTTCGGCGTCGCATCTTCCGGCTTGGCCACGGTCCAACCCGGTGGGGCCTCCTTGAACGACACGGTGGTTCCGATCGCCGGGGGTCGTTTGTAGTTGGGCCCGACAGTGCAGCCGGCCAACGCCAAGGCCGTGAACCCCAATAGGAAGACCCTCATTCCGCTGGGCTCAGGGACGGCGCGGCCCCCCGGCGCAAACGCAGGCGGTCGAGCAGCAGGTATACCGCCGGCGTGGTGTAGAGCGTCAGCACCTGGCTCACGATCAAGCCACCGACGATGGAAATGCCGAGCGGGCGACGGAGCTCGGCGCCGTTGCCGAACGCGAAGGCCAGCGGCAGCGCACCCAACAGCGCGGCGGCGGTCGTCATCATGATGGGGCGGAAGCGCATGAGGCAGGCCTGGAAGATGGCGTCACGGCTGGATGCGCCATCGTTCCGTTCAGCGTGGAGGGCGAAGTCGATCATCAGGATGGCGTTCTTCTTTACGATGCCGATGAGCAGGATGACGCCGATCACCGCGATCAGGGAGAACTCGGTGTTCAGCAGGATAAGTGCCAGTACGGCGCCGACGCCGGCCGATGGCAGCGTCGACAGGATCGTGATCGGGTGCACGAAACTCTCGTACAGCACACCCAGCACGATGTAGACGGCGAGCAGGGCGGCCCCGACCAGCACCACCTCGTTGTTCAGCGATTGCTGGAACACTTGCGCGGTGCCGGCGAACCCACCGACGATATCGGCCGGCATGTGGATCTCGGCATTCGCCTTCTCGATCGCATCCGACGCGTCCGACAAGGAGCGACCCGGCGCCAGGTTGAACGAGATCGTCGTCGCGACGAACTGGCTCTGATGGCTGACCGACAGGGCGGTGTGGCCACGCGAGAACTGCGCCACTGCCGAAAGCGGGACCATCGTCTCCGCCCCCGTGCTGACCGCCGCCCCGGAGGACGCCGTGGAATGCCCGCTCGCTGCCAGCGCGTTCTGGGCGGCGTTGCGCTGCGAATTGTTGATGCCGTTAGCAGAAGACGAGGACGTGGTGGAAGCGGCGGTGGACGTCGCGGTGACGGTCCCGGAGGGCAGCTGCGTCGTCGCAGTTCCCGTAGCGGTGCCGCCCGCGGTGCTGATCCAGATCTGGTTCAGGATCTGCGGGTCCTGCCAATACTGCGGCGCCACTTCCATGATCACGTGGTACTGGTTCAGCGCGTTGTAGATCGTCGAGACCGAGCGTTGGCCGAATGCATCGTACAGCGTGTTGTCGATCTGGCTGGCCGTCAGCCCCAAGCGGGAGGCGGTGGCGCGGTCGATCGTCACTTCCGTTTCCAGCCCCGCCTCCTGCTGGTCGGAGTTCACGTCCGTCAACGCCGGGTTGCGCTGCAACACCGCCAGCAGCTTAGGCGCCCAAGCGTATACCTCGGCGGTGCTGTCGGCTTGCAGCGTGTATTGGTACGCCGCGTTGGACTGCCGGCCACCCACGCGGATGTCCTGCGCCGGAACCAGGATCAGGCGGCCGCCCGGCACGCGGGAGAGCTCGCGGCGCAGGCGGCCCATCACCACGTCCAAGCTGTCACGCTGGCTCTTGTCCTTCAGCATGACGTAGACGTTGCCGGTATTGGTCTGCGACGCGCCGCCACCACCACCGGCGCCGGTGGAGCCCACCACGTTGTTGACCGCCGGGTCGTGCTGCAGGATCGACATCATCTGGGTGAGCTTCTGGCTCATCGATTGGAACGAGACCGACTGGTCGGCCTGCAAGCTGCCGATCATCCGCCCCGTGTCCTGGATGGGGAAGAACCCTTTGGGGATGACGACCAGCAGGACCACGTTCATAACAACCGTCGCCGCCAGCACCGTCAGGATCAGCGCGTTGTGCTCGAGCGTCCAACTGAGCGTGCGGCCGTAGAACGCGACCGCCCGCTCGCCAAAGCTGCGGCGGCGCTGGAAGATGTCTTTCGGCTTGGCGTTCGGCCGCAAGAACAGCGCGCACAGCATCGGTGTGGTCGTCAGCGAGATCAGCAACGAGACCAGGATCGCGACCGATAGGGTGACCGCGAACTCACGGAACAGCCGGCCGACGATGCCGCCCATCAGCAGGATCGGCAGGAACACCGCGA
>CAXTWC010000100.1:0-19552 GCA_964247805.1 uncultured Acetobacteraceae bacterium
TAGGCAATCCTTGCCTCCGCCATCCGATCATGCGTCACCGTGTTGTCGCTGGCGATGTCCTGCGGGCGGATGATGCCACTGAGCTGCAACTCCCGCAGCTCACTGTTGACCCGCATCTCCTGCCGGGCCGTCACCACCAAATTGCCGTTCGGCAGCACCTGGGTCACCTCGCCCGCGAGGCGCAGCGTGATTGTTTCGGCGCGTTTGACCGTCCCGGTGCCGTTGTTGGCGTTCGTGCTGTTCGTATTGATGAGGTTCTTTGCGTCCAGCCCGCTCGCGATCAGCTTGGGCAGCTTTGCTTCCAAACCAAGGAAGTTGGGCACGCCGGTGGACTCCGTCCCGGTCCGGGTCGTCCCAGTGGCGTTGGCGATGTTGGCCGCGTCGGAGATATTGACCAGCACCGTCAGGATATCGCCCACCTGGGCCGCCCGCTGATCCTTGAAGAACGCGCGGCTCCCCGAGCGCCAAAGGCTGTTCACCTGGGTCGGGGCCAAATCCGGCCGGGGCATCGGCATCGAAACGGGGCGCCAACTCGGGTCCTGCACCGGGTTGCTGATGGGGGACAGTTCTGGTGGCCGTCCAACCTCCGAAAGTTTCGATAGCGCGCCGCACCCCGATAGCGCCAAGGCCGACCCGAGCAGCCACACGGCCCTCATCGCGCGGCCACCCGCACCGGGATCGGTGAACCCGGCGGCAGCAAGACTGGCGGTGTCCCGCTCACGATGACCCGGCCGCTGCCTTCCACTTCCGCGTCCACGACCGCCCGCGATTGCGCGTTCAGCACACGAACCCGTTCACCCATGGCGCCGCTATCCATCGCGATCCCCTGTGCCAACAACGAGATTCCAGGCGTGTCCAACCGCATTTGAACCGCCGCACCTTTCTCGACCATTAACGGCCGGGCCAAATCGGCCATCAGCAACGGAGCGCCGAGCCCCACGGGGTGACGCATCGCCATGCCGATCGCCTGCGCCGGAACTTGCGCCACGTCCCCGCGAATGGCGCTCGCCCGCAGCCGGGCCATTTGGACGTCCGCCTTGCCGATGACGTCACCGGGCATCATGCGGTGGGCCGCGACCGGCAGATCCACCATCTCCACGACCTGTCCGGACAACCTGGTATGGGACGGCGCCATGCCCGGCGCCGTTACGGACAGCACGGCGGTGAAACGACCCTCGGTGGCGTTGTAATCCAGCTGCCCGACTTCGGCGCGTCCCTTGGCGTCCGTCGGAACGATCGGGCCGACATAGCCCGGCATGTCTACGTCGGAGTCGGCGGCGATCCCCGCGACACCCAGCGCCTCGCGGAGCGCCGCCATCGCATCCTCGCGCGGGAACGGCCGCCCTGGCCGCTCCAGCACGATCCGGTCGGCCGTGCTGGCCGGGCGCCAATCCACGTTGAACTGCCGCGCGATCGCCGCAAGCTGCGCCGACTCCACGATGATGCGCCCACCTGGCTCCGGCCCGGGCCCGATCGAACGATCCTGCTCCACGCCATCGAACAGGTCGGACAACCGCACCGC
Organism: uncultured Acetobacteraceae bacterium; assembly: GCA_964247805.1. Taxonomy (GTDB): domain Bacteria; phylum Pseudomonadota; class Alphaproteobacteria; order Acetobacterales; family Acetobacteraceae; genus LMUY01. Next base: position 1,523 of record CAXTWC010000100.1, read on the forward strand.
CTGGTCCGACAGGGTCGTGCCACCCCGCAGCGTCGCGGCATGCACCGGCAAGGCGAGCAGCCCCAACAGGGCCAGTGGAATACGCATCCCGGTCACCGCAGGTTCGTGAGGGTTGAGAGCATCTGGTCGGACGTCGTGATGACCTTGCTGTTCATCTCGTAGGCGCGCTGGGCGGTGATCAGGTTGGAGATCTCCGTCACTACGTTCACGTTGGAGCCTTCGACGAAGCCTTGCATCACGCTGCCGAACCCCGCCGCCGTGGGGTTGCCCGTCACCGGATTGCCGCTCGCCGCACTCTGCAGGAACAGGTTGTCGCCTTGGGCATCGAGCCCCGCCTCGTTCGGGAACACAGCGAGCTGGATCGTGCCCACCGTCGTCGGCGCCGTCTGTCCGGCCTGGCTGACCTGCACCGCACCGTTCGAACTGATCGTGACCGACGTGGAATTGGCCGGCACCACGATGCCGCCCGCGATCGGGTAGCCATCCGCCGTCACGATCGTTCCGTCCGGCGCCAGCCCGAACGTGCCGTCCCGCGTATAGGCGGTCTCGCCGGAGGGCAGTGTCACCGGGAAATACCCGTTGCCCTGGATCGCGAGGTCCAGGCTGTTGGAGGTCTGCTGCAGCGTACCCTGCTCGTTGATGCGGTAAATGGCTGCCGTGCGCACGCCCAGGCCGATCTGCGCCCCCGCCGGCACCACCGTCCCTGTGTCCGACGTGTTGGAGCCGACCCGGCGCAAATTCTCGTAGATCAGGTCCTGGAACTCGGCACGGCGGCGCTTGAACCCCGTCGTGGTCATGTTGGCCAAGTTGTTGGAGATGACGTCCACGTTGGTCTGCTGGGCCTGCATTCCGGTGGAGGCGATGTCGAGCGAGCGCATGATGGGCCTCCCTTAACTCTGGTGCTGGGTAAGTTTGTCGATGGCGGTCTGTTCGCGCTGCCCTTCGGCCTCCACGAACTGGGTGACGAACTGGAACTCCCTCAAATCGTTCATCATCCGTGTCGTTTCGGCGATCGGCTGCACGTTGCTTTCCTCCAGCGCGCCCCCCACCAGCTTCGGCTGGGTCACCGGCGTCGTCGGAGTGTCGGCCGAAAGCAGCCGACCCCCCTGCGCCTGCATGCGGTTGAGGTCGGCGGGCTGCACCACGCCGATCTTGCCCAACTGGCCATTCTCGCTGCTCAGCGTCCCGTCACCAGCGACCTGCAGCGCGGTGTCGGCTGCCGCGACCCGCATCGGCTTGCCCGCGGCGTCGAGCAGGGCGTTCCCGCTCTCGTCCGCCACGGTGCCGTCCGCCTGCAAGCTGAACCGCCCAGCGCGCGTCAGCATGGGTCCGCCCTTGGTCTGCACGGTGAAGAAGCCTGGCCCGGTAATCGCTATGTCGAGCGGGTTGGCCGTGTGATTGAGCGGCCCTGCTGCCTGGTCGCGGTACGTGGCACGATCTTGCGTGAAGGACACCACGCGGCCGCCTCGCACCGGATCGACCCCGGTTTGCGTGCTGAGCCAGTCCGCGAACAGGGTCCGCCCGGTCTTGAACCCCGGCGTGTCAGCATTGGCGAGGTTGGTCGCGGTGACGTCCATGGCGCGCTGCTGCGCCACGAGGCGGGATAGGGCGACGGAGGTGGCATTCTGCATGGCAACGGTGTCCGGCTAGTTCGAACGGATCACCGCAAGCCCTGTACCACCGCATTTACCCTGGTTTTGCTCAGAAAAGCTCGATGTCGACTAGGGCGTGGAATGCCTGCCCGGCAGAACCTGCCGGGTCATCGCGTCCAGAACCGGCCGCCAAAGTCGCCCGTCACCGTCAACGCCTCCTTCTCGGCATTGCTGCGCAGGTGCAACAGAAGTCCGCCGCACGCGCCTATGACGCCTTTCGGCACATCCGCCCACATCAGACCGATGCGCCCGTCATCTTCCACCCGCCCATGCGCCACGTTGGCAAAGAACGGCTGGTTGGACGGACCCTCGCCGTACCACAACACGTCGGGCCCGATCTGGACACTGCCGAACGCCATTCACATCTGGCAGTGCGAACGCTGGCGTTCTGCCTGGTGGCAGGCCTGCGGCAAACAGGCCGAGTAGATTGTAGCTGGGCGAAGTTTGCCTCGGCATTCCTGCATCACTGTCTCGCACCCCCCGGCGCAACGCCTATCGGTCGGCATTGCGGCGGCAATCGGGGCGTCTGCGGGGCCGCTCCGTTAACGATTGCGTAATCATATCCCGGCAAGTTCTGCCCAGTAGCAATCGAGGGGTGGAGAGATGGGGGCAGCTGCGGCGACCGCGACACCCGGCGATGTGGCACCGGCAAAGGCCAAGGGTGGCAAGAAGAAGCTGATCCTGATTGCCGCTCCGGTTCTGCTGATCGTTGTTCTGGCCGGGCTATGGTTCTCGGGGATTCTTCCTGGCCTGCTCGGCATGGGGCACGAGGCTGCCAAGGCTGAAGGCAAGGCGGACGGCAAAGCTGAAGGCAAGGCGGAGGGCAAGGAGGCCGCTGTGAAGGCGCACACCCCGGTTTTCGTCGAACTGCCCGAGATGATTTCCAACCTTAACGCCCCGGGCCGCCGCGCCACGTTCGTGAAGCTCAAGGCGCGCATCGAACTTGCCAAGGCGGAAGATCAGGCCGCCTTCACGGCCGCCCAGCCACGCATCATCGACTTGTTCGAAACCTATTTGCGCGAAATGCGCCCCGAGGAACTCCGAGGGTCTGCCGGCACCTACCGCCTGCGCGAGGAGCTGATTACCCGTGCCAATATCGCGGTCGCTCCCGCCCGGGTCGTGGACATTCTGTTCAGCGAGCTTCTCGTGCAATGAGCGACGCCGATGAAGCACTGGCGGCGGGTCGCGCTGCTATGGAGAGCGATCCCGCCCCCGACTCCGGATCGTCCGCGCGCGTTCTGAACCAAGCCGAGATCGACAGCCTCCTCGGCTTCGATGATGGCCCGGCAGCGGAGGATAGTCGCTCCGGCATTCACCGGATCATCTCGTCCGGCCTGGTGTCCTACGAACGTCTCCCCATGCTGGAGATCGTGTTCGACCGGCTGGTCCGCATCATGTCCACCAGCCTCCGGAATTTCACCTCCGACAACGTGGACGTCTCGATCGACAACATCCTGTCACTGCGCTTCGGTGACTACCTGAACTCCATTCCGCTGCCGGCCATGCTCGCCGTCTTCAAAGCCGAGGAATGGGACAATTACGGCCTGATGGTGGTCGACTCCGCGATGATCTACTCCATCGTGGACGTGCTTCTCGGGGGTCGGCGTGGTACGGCGGCCATGCGCATCGAAGGGCGACCCTATACGACAATCGAGCGGACCTTGGTCGAGCGCTTGATCCAAGTGGTCCTGGCTGACCTGTCCGCGAGCTTCGACCCGCTCTGCCCGGTGACGTTCAAGTTCGAGCGCCTCGAGGTCAATCCTCGTTTCGCAACCATTAGCCGCCTGTCGAATGCGGCTGTGCTGGCCCGGCTGCGGGTGGACATGGAGGATCGTGGCGGCAGGATGGAGCTGCTGCTGCCCTACGCAACGCTGGAGCCGGTCCGAGAACTGCTGCTGCAGCAGTTCATGGGCGAGAAGTTCGGCCGCGACAGCATCTGGGAAACGCACTTGGCCGAGGAGCTCTGGGCCACTGATGTCGATATCGACGTCGTGCTCGATGAGCAGGTCATGAGCTTGGCGGACGTCTTGGCCTTGCAGCCCGGGGACCAGATCGTGCTTGGCGCCGGCCCTGGCAGTTCCGTCCAGCTCCGCTGCGGCTCCGTGACGTTGTTCGAGGGGCGGGTCGGCCGCCGCAAGAACCGGGTCGCGGTCCGCATCGAACATGAAGTGCTGCAGCTACCAAACCAGACATGACGGAACGAGGGAACAGGTAGCATGGGTGGATGGCAAATATTGCTGGAAGTGGCCTTGATAGGCCTGCTCGCTGCGACGCTGTTTCATGCCCTGCGGCTCGAGCGGGCGTTGAATGTCGTGCGGCGGGATCGGGTAGAGCTCGAAACGATGCTGCGCGGCTTCAACGACAGCACGCGCCAGGCTGAAAATGCGACGGAACGGCTGCGCGGCGCGGCGGACGGGGCCGGTAAGCACATCGCTCGTCAGATCGAGGGCGCTGCGAACCTGAAGGACGACCTCGTAGCCCTGGTGGAGCGTGGGGATCGGCTGGCCGATCGTATGGACGGGCTGATCCGCGCTGGCCGTGACGCCGAACCTGCACCGCGCCGCTATCCCACCCCGGAGCCCGAACTGATGGAAGCCAACGGTCCACGAGTGCGCAGCCAGGCCGAACGCGATCTCCTCCGTGCTCTTCGGGTGACCCGGTAATGCGCATGCGACTCCTTCCCGCGACTATCGCAATCGGCGGCTTGCTGCTCGCCACCAAATCCTTGAGCCTGGCCATAGCCTATCTGCCGGGCGGTTGGGCACTTGGTGAAGCGGTGGTGCCCGTCGCGGTCGCCGCTGCCACGGAGGCGGCTCACGGCGATAAACCGGAAACGAAACACGACGAGAAGACCGCTGAGCCAAAACCGGCGGCACCAGGGGCTACACTGAACCCGCTCGCCGCCGCCAGTGATTCCCAGCCTCCTCCGATCAGCGAGGAAGAGCGCCGGCTGTTGCAAGACTTGCGTGGGCGCCGCCAGGAATGGGACGCCAAGGACAGGGCCCAGGCGGAGCAGGAAGGCGTCCTGAATGCCGCAGAACAGCGGTTGATCGCGCGTGCAGCCGAACTCGCCAGTCTTCAGGCGCGGCTCGAACAACTCGAGAAGTCGCGCGTCGAGCGGGACGATTCGAATTGGGCGGGGCTGGTCAAAGTCTACGAAACGATGAAGCCACGGGACGCGGCGGCCATCTTCAACGAGATGGACATGCCGGTTCTGCTGCAGATCGTCGACCGCATGCGGGAAACCAAGACCGCGGCGATCTTCGGTGCGATGCTGCCCGATCGGGCCCGCTTGCTGACGGCCCAATTGGCCGCGAAGCGAAGCCGCACGACGACGGTGGCCGACCCCGTTCCCCCGAAATCCACCGACGGTAATTCACATTCATGATGGCTAAATCGTCTCCGGATCTGCTCGTGCCTGGTGGGCCAGAGTGAGATCCTTCTGGTGGGTTTTCCCGCTGCTCGTCGCCGGCCCCGTCGTAGCGGCAGCCCAGCCTGCACTCGTCCGGGTGGGAGCCCATGACGGTTTCGGACGTGTCGTCTTCGAGTTCTCGCAGCCGGTCGATTTCACAACCGAGCGGGCTGGCAATACGGTCGTGCTGCATTTCTCGGTCGCCGAGGACGTCCCACAGACCAACGGGATCACGCGCAACGTCACCGCGGTGACAGGCGGGGCTGGCACCGCGACCGTTACGATGGTCCCTGGTGCTCGCCTGCATATGATGCGGCTTGGTAGCCGGATCGTGCTTGATGTCATGGACCCGGCCACTTCCAAACGAGCTCCCAGCCCGCCCGCCGCACCTCGGGCCGCCCCTAAGCCAGGCCGTCCAGTGGCGGCTACCCCGGCCTTGATGCAGCTATCCCCGCCTGCTCCCAGTGTGCCCGAGCCGGCGGCGCCAAAAGCCGACCTCCCGCAAGCGCTGGCAGCACCTCCACCCCGCGTGGAAGCAGCCTCTTCCCTCCAGGTGCCGGTCAATTTGCCACCCAGCGGCGCCCCGGCAGACACGCTCGCGCTCGCAGCTTCACGCATCTCGCTGCCGATAGGTGCCCGGGGGAGCGGTGTTGTCCTGCCGTTCGGTTCGTCGGTCGCTGCGGCGGCGTTCAGACACGGAGATGAGGCCTGGATCGTGTTCGACGAGCGGAGGCCAGTCGATCTTGCTGCTCTGGCCGACGACCCCGTGTTCAGGTCTGCAACCGTCGAGGTCCTGCCGGCCGCAACTTTGCTGCGTCTTAAGCTTCCAGCCTCCCGCGAGGTGCGTTTGGAACGCCGCCCAGACGGCTGGGCGGTGATCGCCGTGGATGCCCCGAGCACCCGACAGGTCGTGATGCCGGTAACCCGCCCGCCGCGGATAATGCTGGCGGTCCTGGCACCGGGGCAGGTTGTCGCGATACCCGATAGCGAAACAGGCCGTAACCTTCTGGTTGGGACGTTGAAGGCCGCCGGACCTGGCGTGCCGGTCACCATTCATGTTCCTGAATTCGCCATCCTGCCAAGCTGGCAGGGGGTGGTGGTAGAGCCGGTCTCGGATCGCACCAATCTGCGATCGGTGCCGGAAGGTTTCGCCATCGAGACCGGAGGCGCGCTGTCCCCAATGCCCGAAAGCGGCCCCGCGTTGGCGAGTGCCGCGGGGCTGACCCGGCAGTTCGATTTCCCAGCTGCGTCGGCTCCCGTGCTGCTGCGACGCCTCCAGTCGCAGATCCAGGACATAGGACAAGCACCGTCGCAGGCCCGGATTGCTCCGCGTAAGGCTGCAGCGCAGACGATGCTGGCGCTCGGGTTGGGAGCCGAAGCCCAGTCGCTGCTGCGATTGGCCGTGGAAGAAGATCCCCGCGCCATGGCCGATCCCGCGATCAGCGGTCTGGCTGGGATCGCCGCCTTGGTGAGCGGGCGGCCTCAGGAAGCAGATGGTCTGGACGCACCGGACCTGTCGGGCAACGACGAGGTCGCTCTGTGGCGAGCGGTTCGCATCGCTATGAGAAAGGACGGTTCGAGCGAGGCTGCTCCCGTGTTTGCCGCAACGGCAGCACTGGTCCTGTCGTATCCAGATGCTTTGCGTAACCGACTGCTTCCGATCGCGGCAGAGACGATGGCCGCGGGAGGTGCCCCGCAAGCTGCCGACGCGCTGCTCGCCAGCCTTCCAGACGAACCTCTGCTGGCCTTCGCTCGGGCCATACGGCTCGAGCAGAAGGGGGAGGTCGACTCTGCTCTGACGGTGTATGATGCGTTGGCGGTCGGGCGTGACCGTCTGACCAGTGCGCGGGCCGCGAGACGCGGGGTGATGCTGCGCCTTGCGGCAGGGCGGATCACGCCTGCGGAGGCCGCAACATCGCTCGAGCATCAATTCCTGGCCTGGCGGGGAGACGAACGGGAGCGTGACCTCCGCATCCAGACCGCTGAGCTCGAGGTCAAGGCGGGGCAGTGGCGCAAAGCGATCGACACTCTCAAGGAAACCGGGCAGCTGTTTCCAGCCGATAGCGCCATGATTGCTGCACGCTTGACGGGAGTGCTGAGCGATATGCTCCACGGTCCAGGCGCGACCTCGATCGCACCGCTCGATCTGGTGGCTATCACGGACGAGAATGCGGGCGCCATCGCTCAGACCGATGTTGCGGGCATGGGACTGCTCCTGGCCGATACGCTGACCGCACTCGATCTTCCGAAGCGGGCAGGACCGGTAATCGAGCACATGGCAGCTGCAGCCCCGCCTGGAGCCGGCAAGGCGAAGTTGGGAGCCCGGCTTGCCGCTCTGCGGTTCGGAGAGGGGGATTTCGCCGGCGCCGCGACCGCGTTGGCAACCACCGACGCCCCGGGCCTGCCCGCGCCGTTGCAGGAGGAACGTGGCCTGACCGACGCACGGATCCACGCGCAAATGCATGATACGGCTGGTGCGACCGCCCTTCTTTCTGGCATCGGAACACAGGCTGCAGACGAGTTGCGGGCGACCGTCCTGGCCGAGAGCGGTGACTGGCGTGGTGCCGCACAAGCCTTGCAAATGGTTGTCGCGAAAGTGATTCCAGACGCCGGGGCTTTAGACAGCGGGCAGCAGGATTTGCTGCTGCGCCTCGCTTCAGCGCAGTCCCGTGCTGCGGACGAATCATCTCTTCACGCCCTTGGGGTGAAGCAGGCTGCCCGTATGACGGGTCCTCGGGGCAACATATTTCGGCTACTGACGGATGCGCCTGTCACTGGTGTCGGTGATCTTCACCGGGTCGCTGGCGACATAGCCCTGGCTCGGGCGCTTCCTTCAGAGCTGAATGCCCTCGGTGCGAGATGACGACCGAGTTATAATCAGCTGAAAGCGTATTACGGCTTGCGCCCGCTGGCTTGTGGCCCTATCTCCCGCTGCCTAGCCCAAGGGGACGACTTCCGTCCAACAGGCTGTCTACTGGTTTGGGGGTACGTGATGAACGCACTTGCTCAACTGGGGATGGTCTCGGAGCTTCCGAGCGAGAACCAGACGACAATCGCGACTCTTCCTGATTTTGGGGGGGAGGATCGGAAGGACTATTTCGTTGAGAAAGATGGTGTCCGCTTTGCGGGGACGCACTTACTCGCCGATTTGTGGGATGCGGAGAACCTTTCGGATCCGGTGCATATCGACGTAGCCCTTCGGGCTGCTGCGGAACGTGCAGGGGCGACAATTCTGCACAGCCACTTCCACCACTTCACGCCGAATGGTGGGGTGTCCGGGGTGGTGGTGTTAGCTGAAAGCCATATCTCGATCCACACTTGGCCCGAGCGGAATTTCGCAGCCATCGACATATTCATGTGCGGTTGTTGCAATCCACACGACGCTATCCCAGTACTTCGGGAGGCGTTCTCACCCGGGCGTGTTGACCTGGACGAGCAACGCCGGGGCAAGTTCTGACGCTTCAGAAGGCAGGATTGGCGCCTGGCTCTGATTGGCTGGCGGAGGAGCTGTATCCCGGTTGGGCGCAGAGTTTTCGTGTAACCAGCGAGGTTGCCAGGGAGAGGTCCGCATTCCAGGAAATCCTAGTGGTAGACACGGCCAGCCATGGCCGTGTTCTACTGCTGGATGGCGTGGTCCAGATTACTGAAGCTGACGAGTTCATCTATCAGGAAATGATCGCGCATGTGCCGTTGCTTCAGCATGGTTCAGCAAAGCGCGTTCTTATCATAGGGGCTGGTGATGGTGGGGTGCTGCGGCGCGTGCTGCAACATCGCGGCGTCGAACGAGCGACCATGGTCGAGATTGATGAGGCGGTCATTCGAAATGCGAAAGCCTATTTGCCCGCCATCGGGGGTGACGCATGGAATGACCCGCGCGGCGAGGTAATCGTCGGTGACGGGATCGCCTACGTCACTGCAGCCCCTCCCCAGTCTGTCGACGTCTTGATCGTAGACAGCACCGATCCGTCTGGACCCGGCGAAGTACTGTTCACTGAGGCCTTCTACCAAGATTGCGCCCGTGTCCTGGCCGAGGGTGGATTATTGGTAAACCAATGCGGCGTGCCGTTTATGCAGGCCGGGGAACTGGAGGCGACCACCGCGCTGCGGCGGCGGGCGTTCGAGCATGTGTCGGCATACGTGGTCGCTGTCCCGACCTACGTTGGAGGCTTCATGGCGCTCGGCATCGCCAGCAATGCTCCGATAAAGCCGGTCAAACAGGATGTGTTGGCGGAGCGCGCAGAGGCTGCCGGCCTTCAAGGGCTCACTCGATATTGGTCTGCCTCCATGCATGCTTCGGCGTTTGCACTCCCGCCTTACATCTCGCAATTCGTCTCCGAGGTCGGCATCGCCTGACGCCGGGTATGGGCTGCAAGAACGTTGGCAGACCGTAACCCCGCCTGCCGATAAGCTGCTCGACCGCCGCCGACCTACGGTACTTGCGTTCATTGCCTTCGCAGGCAAACGAACTGCAGACAACCCCTGTTAGAGAGTCGGTCGGAAGACGGCGGCCGGTTAGTCGCTACATCCGCCCGTGCTCATCGCGCTCCGGATGCCGTTCGTGAGCGTCTGTAACTTTCTTCGTACTGGTGTCGACCTCGTCTAGTCCCGACACCCGGTCGACGTCAGTGCCAGTCTCCACCGACTCTTCCCGCGTATCGCGAGCCGCCGAGCCGCCTTCAACGTTTTCAGCGCCGGCCCGCGTGCCGCCTACCCGATCAGCGCCTCCTGCATCTGCTGCGCTCGGCTTCTTGTGATTACCCGTGTTCTGCTGTCCCTCGGTGTGATCGATCGACTGCTCTGTGTGTGGCTGCTTCATTGCCGCCCTCCTCTGGTTCACCGGCACTAACGCCGGGCCGTCCCAGGGTTTGCATCATCCGCCGCCGGCGAAGCTTTGAACCAAGCCACCTGAGACTAGTCGCCAACCGTCGACCAGCACGAAGAAGATAAGCTTGAAGGGGAGACTGATGCCAGAGGGGGGCAGCATCATCATGCCGAGGCTCATCAGGACACTGCCGACGACGATGTCGATGACCAGGAATGGCAGATAAAGCAGAAACCCCATCTCGAACGCGCGCCGGAGCTCGCCGATCGCAAAGGCGGGGATCAATGCCCGCCAAGATGCGCCGTCAGCCGTCGCAGCCGTGGGTAGGTGCGCCATGCCGAGAAATAGGTCCAGGTCTGATCCACGTACGTTAATCGCCATGAAGTGGCGGAACGGCTCCGCGGCCAGCTTCAAACCTTCCAATTCACCGATCCTGCCTTCGCTCATTGGCAGCAGACCAGTGCTGTAGGCCTGCTCCAGAACTGGTTGCATGACGAAGAACGTGAGGAAAAGCGCAAGACCGACGAGAACCGTGTTTGGCGGAACGCTTTGGGCGCCGATCGCCGATCGCAGCAACGACAATACGATCACGATACGCGTGAACCCCGTAACCATGACCAGCAAGCTCGGCGCGATCGAAAGCACGGTGATCAGCGCAGTAAGCTGAACGAGTCGCCCCGTGGCGCCGGCCTGCCCGGCTGCCCCCAGGTCGATGTTGACGGACTGCGCAACGGCGAGCGATGGCGCGAGCAGCAGCGCAGCGAGGAGCACCCACCTCATGTTGCAGGATCCTGCAGCCAACCCACGACATGGTCCTGTTGGCCGGTCAGTATCAGGACACATCGTCCATCGCATCGCACCAGCAGCAGCCGCCGCTTCGCGTCCAGGCTGAGCTGCTCGATCACGCCGAGGCGACCGGCTGTTCGACCCGCAGCGCCTGCGAATTTGGTCATTCGGGCGACGCGGCCACTCAGGAGGATGATCCCGAGAACCAAGGCGAGCGCGGCAGCTGCCGATAGATAAGAGGTGAATGTCATGGCGTCCTTTTGGCATTTTGCCCATGGAACTACGGTCAGCTGTCGGCGTGGGTGCGGATGGCCTCCGTCAACCTGTCCACCTCTGCGAGTAGCACCACTAGATGAGGCCGTATTTCCCGGCCGACGTGAGGCTGCAAATCCAACGCCTTGGCGCAAAGCAGCCCCACTCCACGGTCCAAGCCGGCGAGGTCGATCGTTCGGCCATGCTCCACGAGCACGCGGGCAACACAGATCGTCCGCCCGAGCTCCTCGCTCATGGCCGCGACGGCCTGGCTCGCGGCGGCGTCATACTGATCATCGTCGAATGGGAACAGGATCGGGCTCGTCATGAGGAACAGAGAAGCACCAAAAGATTAATGACCAGTTAGCTGCGTTCTTTAACTGTTCCGTAAGGGTTGGGGTGCAGCTTGCGCCTCATGAGCAATGACGGAATGGGTTTATTCGATCTGGCGGAGCGGCGGCTCGGCTGGATAGATCGGCGGCAAGGGTTGCTGGCGCAGAATATTGCCAATGCGAATACACCGGGCTACGTCGCCAAGGATCTGCAGCCTTTTGCGGCAACCTTGGCCCAAGCGCTGCCGGAACTCGCGATGACCAGCCCGATGCATTTGACGGGTACAGGTGCTGCGGGTCGGATGGACCCCAGCCTACGCCCGACCGAGCGGGCGCCAGACGGCAACGCCGTTTCGATGGACGACCAGTTGACCAAAGTCGCAGATACGGACGGCGCGCAGGCCTTGGTCACTAACCTGTATCACAAATACCTCGGCCTGTTCCGCAACGTTATCGGGAAATAATACTCATGGATCTGTCAAAAGCATTGGCGATCTCCGCACGCGGGATGGATGCGCAGACCACCAGGTTGCGCGTGATTGCGGAGAACCTCGCGAACCAGGATACGACCGGGGACAAGCCTGGAGCGGACCCGTATCGGCGTAAAACCGTTACGTTCGACCAGAAGATGGACGCCACGCTGGGCGCTGAAACCGTCCACGTGAAGCAGATTGGCACTGACAAGTCAGACTTCCCGAAACGCTTCGAGCCGTCGAACCCGGCAGCCGACGCGCAGGGCTACCTGCACACCCCGAACGTTAACAGCTTCGTGGAGGTGATGGATATGCGGGAGGCCCAGCGCTCGTTCAGTGCAAACCTGAATGTCATGGAGGTCACGCGGTCCATGCTGTCCCGCGCCGTCGATCTGCTGAAATGAGCCTACCTGCTGTCTCCGCCACGACCGCGGCGAGTGCCTATGCCCGGACGGCATCTGGCCAACCCGCCAGCTTGGAAGGATTTGGCCAGGCCCTGACCGACGCTTTGCAGGGCGTCGTGGATTCGGGTCACAAGGCCGACTCCCAGGCGGCGGCCGGGATCGCCGGGACTGGTAACCTGACGGATGTCGTGACCGCCGTGAACCGTGCCGAGTTGGCGTTGCAGACCACGACAGCGATCCGCGACCGCGTAGTCCAAGCATATCAGGACATCATGAAAATGCCGATCTGATGGGCGAAGGCGAAGTTGGCGCAGCACTGCGCGAAACCATGATGGTGGTGCTGAAACTCGGCGGCCCCGTCTTGCTGGCCGCCCTGGTCGTGGGCGTCGTGATGTCCTTGGTGCAGGCGGTCACGCAGATAAACGAGGCGACTCTGGCATTCGTACCCAAGGTGGTCGTGATCGTAGGTACGCTGGCACTCGCGGGACCTTTCATGCTTTCAACGTTGACGGACTACACCCAGCTTCTAATCGATCGAATGATCGTGGCCGGCGGACAATGATCGGGTGATCACCCTCGCAGATCTTCCCTCCTGGGCGTTCAGCTTCGTGCTTGTGCTGTGCCGGTGCAGCGCTGCGACCATGCTGATGCCTGGGGTTGGAGAGGTTGAAGCGCCGGCCATGTTCCGGGCAGGCTTCACCCTGGCGCTCGTATTTCTGGTCCTTCCCGGTGTGGGCGTGGTCGAACCGGCGGATGGATGGACCTGTGCCGCGATGGTTGGTGCCGAGCTGCTCTGCGGAGGTGTTCTAGGATGGCTGGCGCGCTGTATAGCCCTAGCGCTTCCAATGGCCGGGCAGATGATCTCGTTCATGATGGGCCTTTCAAGTGTCATCTCGCCCGATCCAGCGCTTGGTCAGTCCAGCGCCATCATGCGTTTGTTCTCGATCTCGGTGCCGCTTCTGGTTCTCAAAACGGGGCTTTGGGCCCTCCCCGTAGCGGCTTTGTCCGGGAGTTATGGGCTTGTAGCGCCGGGTCACCTCATCCCGGTCGCCGATAGCAGTCAGGCGGCGCTGAACGCCGTCTGCGAAGCCTTTGGGTTGGCATTGCGGCTCGCAGCGCCCTTCGTAATTGCCAGCACCGTCTGGCAAATCGCTCTGGGCATGGTGGCACGGCTTATCCCGCAGCTGCAGATCTATTTCGCCGCCATGCCGGCTCAGATCCTGGGTGGTGTTGTGCTGCTCGGATTGCTTTCGGCAGGTATCGCAGAGGCGTGGGTGGAAGCTGCGCGAACCAGTCTCAACGGCCTACCCGGGTTGCTATAGATGGCGGACCAGGACCAAACAGAGGCCGCATCGCCCAGAAGACTGCAGCGTGCCCGGGACGAGGGGAGCGTCGCGATCTCGCGGGAAGTCCCGGCACTGGCTGGTCTTGGGGCTGCGACACTGTTGTTTGCTGTTGCAGGGTCTGGCTTGGGCAGGGATGCCGTCGGAAAGCTCAGCGCGATGCTCGTGCTGCCTGTGCGGGTCGACGTCAGCCAGGCGCTGGTTGCCGCTTGCATCACGGTGGCGGCCCTTGCAGGGCCTGTCATCCTGGGTGTGTTGGCCGCTTCCATTGCGGCTTCGCTGCTGCAGACCGGCTTCCTGTTCAACCTGACGTCGCTTCAACCGGATCTTGCACGCTTAAGCCCGGCGCGAGGCTTCAAGAAGATCTTCGGCCTCAACGGGCTAGTGGAGACGGGAAAGTCTATCCTCAAGCTGGCTGTGCTTGGTTTTGCGACGTTCCATGTGCTCTCCGCTGCATTGCCTGCCCTGAAAGGAGCGGTGTTCTGGCTTCCCGGGCAGCTTGCCGGCCGGATCACCCAGCTCGTGCTGCAACTCGCAATGACCCTGCTCGGAGCGCAGGCAATCATCGCCGGGGCCGACACGATCTGGGTCCGCTACCGTCATGCCAAGCAACTGCGGATGAGTAAGCAGGAGGTCAAGGACGAGGCGAAGGAGGCTGACGGCAACCCACAAATCAAGCAACGGCTTCGCCAGATCCGTATGGCGCGAGCGCGCAAGCGCATGATGGCGGCGGTTCCCCAAGCAACTGTGGTGGTGACGAACCCGACCCATTACGCTATCGCTTTAGCATACGACCGTACAAAGGGTGGCGCCCCGCGGGTCGTGGCAAAGGGGGTGGACGAAGTGGCAGCTCGGATCCGTGAAGTCGCGCAGGATAACAGAGTGCCGCTGGTCGCTAACCCGCCGCTCGCGCGGGCCTTGTACATGGTCGAACTCGACGCCGAAGTACCGGCAGAGTATTTCAAAGTTGTCGCCGAGATCATTGCTTATGTGTGGCGGCTACGCGGCAACGTGGCAGCGCGATGAGTGCGACGGCCGTCCAAGCACCGTGGCAATGGATCTGGCCGTGGCGCCGCGGCAAAGTTCGGCCTGGAGCGCGATTGCTCGAGCGTCTCTCCGCACCGCTCGACGATATGCTCCAAGTTCTAGTGGAGGCGGCGGGAGTTGGCATCGCCGTCATCGACGGGCGTGGGCGAATCGTCCGCGTCAACGACGCGTTGCGGGGCAGCGTGGGCAGCGACTGTGATCTATCACCGGGCCAACCGGCTCAGCAGATTTTCTGCCCGGAGCGCTGGCACGAGGTATGGGATGAACTCGGCCCGGCCTTGGCCGGCCACCGGCCGCCGCGTGCCTTCGTCTCCATGCTCCGCGGTAATGGCGTGGGTACCGGGCACACGGTCGAAGTCTCCGCGGTCGCGTTGCGGGAAGCTGACGGTATGGTCAGCGGCGCTATCCTGCAGCTCAAGGATATCAGCATTCAGCGCCGGCTCGAGGCGCAACTCACTCAAAGCCAGAAGCTGCAGGCAGTCGGGCAGCTTGCCGGTGGCATCGCACACGATTTCAATAATCTGCTCACAGCCGTGATCGGTGCGGCAGACGATGCATTGGAGCGGAGCCTGCCGGACCCGGAGACGATCGAGGATTTGGAGCAGATCCGTAGCAGTGCGGAGCGAGGTGCCGCGCTCGTGCGCCAACTGCTTGCCTTCGGCCGGCAACAGACGTTGCAGCCATGCCCGGTCTTGATCAACGACGCCGTCGAGTCCGTAAGCGGTCTGCTGCGCCGCTTGCTCGGCAGCACGATCAAGCTCGACCTTCAGCTCGATCAGCCAGGCCGGACGGTGCGCGTCGATCCGACACAACTCGACCAGGTGCTGGTCAATCTTGCCGTCAACGCGCGTGACGCGATGGCCGATGGCGGACAACTCACTTTGCGGACTGGCCATATCACTCTCTATCGTCCGCTGGTCCGCGGGGAGGAGACGATCCCTCCCGGCCGCTATGTGATGGTGGAGGTTCAGGACACTGGGGTCGGCATTCCGCCGGATGTCTTGCCCCGGATTTTCGACCCGTTTTTCACGACCCGGCGTGAACGAGGCGGCAGCGGGCTGGGACTCTCGACAGTGCACGGGATCATCCGGCAGTCGGACGGCTTCCTCGCGGTTGATAGCCTCGTTGGCAAAGGCACGCGCATCAGGATTTATCTGCCTCGCTACGACGCAGAACTGGGTATCCTACCGATGCCGTTGCAACCCGCGATCCCACCGTCCGCAGCTACTGTCGTGCAACAGTCGCCTGGGGCGTCGCGGACCATCCTGCTGGTCGATGACGAGGACGGGGTACGCCGACTGGCGGTTCGGGCGCTGACGAAGGCCGGATGGACCGTGCTAAGTGCCGCGTCTGGGGAGGCAGCGCTTGCCCTTCTGGCAGACAAAGGGAGCAGTTGCACAATCGATGCCGTGCTCTCGGACGTCATCATGCCCGGGATGGATGGGCCGGCTTTGGTCAGGGAGGTCCGGTCGCTCTATCCAGGAATTCCTGCGGTACTTGCCTCCGGCTACACCGACGACATTGTCCGAGGCGATCTCGCGGCAGACGGTGTGGCCTTCATACCCAAGCCTTACACGTTGAAAGCGCTGGTCGCTCTTGTCGAACGCGTAGCGGGACGGGGCGGGGTTGATCGTTGAACGACCGTTGCTTTGGTGCACGCTTCGTGTCTCGGCACCAGACAACGGGCTTAACCCCGGGCAGTTGCTTTGGACCAGGTACCGGGAGGCAGGCAGTGCGTGGTAAGCAGAGTTCGGTTAGCGGGTCAGAGACGTGGTCGGGGCCACGGGTCGGGCGCCCTGTTTGTGCTACTTTTGTTCTTGTGAACGAAAGGCGATCGCTTTATTAACGCCCTATCGGACTACACTGGAATCGGGCATCGAACCGGGAACGCTACATAGCGTCGGCAAGGCCTCGAGTTGCGGCGACGTTCTGGGCTGTGACACAATGGTGTGTCGCCGCGCAAATCGCCCGGGCATATGGGAAAATGGAATGGACAGGACCAAGGCCCTCGACGCAGCCCTAAGCCAAATAGAGCGCGCATTCGGCAAAGGATCCATCATGCGAATGGGCGCCCGGGCCGACGAGGCTATCGACGTCATCTCCTCCGGTTCCTTGGGTTTGGATCTGGCACTCGGCATCGGTGGTTTTCCGCGCGGCCGGGTCGTGGAGATTTACGGGCCTGAAAGCTCGGGCAAGACGACGCTGGCGCTGCATGCAATTGCCGAGGCGCAGAAGCGGGGCGGGACGTGCGCCTTCATCGATGCGGAACACGCGCTGGATCCGATCTACGCGCGCAAGCTGGGCGTCGACGTGGACAACCTACTGTTGTCTCAGCCCGACGGCGGCGAGCAAGCACTGGAGATATGCGACACGCTGGTTCGATCCGGCGCGATCGACATCGTGGTGATCGACAGCGTCGCGGCCCTGGTACCCCGCGCCGAACTCGAAGGCGAGATGGGGGATACGCATGTCGGCCTGCATGCTCGGCTGATGAGCCAGGCTTTGCGCAAGCTGACGGGGAGCGTGTCGAAGTCCAAGACGATGCTGATTTTCCTCAACCAGATCCGGTTGAAGATCGGCGTGATGTTCGGCAATCCAGAGACGACGACCGGTGGCAATGCGCTGAAGTTTTACGCTTCGATCCGAATGGAGATCCGGCGTATCGGCCAAATCAAAGATCGCGAGGAGATCACCGGCAACCAAACGCGGGTCAAGGTGGTCAAGAACAAGCTGGCGCCGCCATTTCGGCAGGTCGAGTTCGACATCATGTATGGCGAAGGCATCAGTAAGCGCGGCGAGCTGATCGACTTGGGTGTCAAGGCGGGAGTGGTGGAGAAGTCTGGGGCCTGGTTCTCGTTCGATAGCCAGCGGATCGGGCAGGGGCGGGAGAATGCCAAGAACTTCTTGAAGGACCATCCCGACGTTGCAAACACGATCGAAAAGCGGGTCCGTGATCAGGCGATAGTGGTGGAGAAAGCAATGATCACCGCCCCTGAAGAGGGCGAGGAAGCCGAAGCCGCCGAGTGAGGCTCGCGAAAGCCGATGAGGAGCTGATCGAGGCGGCGCGGGCGGTATTGGTGAAGCATTACCGTCCGCACTGGCATACGGTCGCCTCTGCCCTGCGGTCCAGGGACGGGCGCATTTGGACGGGGCTGCACTTGGGCGCCACCGTCGGCAGGCTTTCGGTTTGCGCAGAGGCTGTCGCGCTCGGCCGCGCGATCCTGGACGGTGACGGAACGGTAGAATGCGCGGTCGCCGTTCGCCAGCCCAAGGCGGAGGAGAGCGTGCAAGAAATCGCCATCGTGCCACCGTGTGGTGCGTGCCGAGAGATGCTCACAGACTTCGACCCGGCGGCCGACGTGATCGTGCCGGGGCCAGACGGGCCTTATCGGATGCCGGTACGAGCGTTGCTTCCACACCCATATCAGCGATGAATTTATGGGAACAGAGAGAGCACACGCGCGTTGAAGGTCCATGAGCACAGACCCGAAGAATCCACCCACCGAC
>CAXTWC010000101.1:0-19367 GCA_964247805.1 uncultured Acetobacteraceae bacterium
GGCGGGCTTTTCCGCGGTGGCGACGGCGTCCTCCAGGTCCACGATCACGCCGTCGGCGCCGGTGGTGAACGCCTTCTCCACCCGGCGCGGGCTGGTCGCCGGGGTGAACAGCAGCGAGCGGGGCGCGGGATTCAAACCGTCGCCACCGGGGTCGCGGGGGAGCCGACGGCGCCGGGCAAACGCAGCGGCGGCGCGGTCAGCAGAAAACGGTTGCGGCTATGCGCGCGTAGCCAGGTGGCGAGTTCGGTGAGGTACCAGATCTCACCCAAGTGGACGCCGAGCTTGAACAGGCAGTGCTCGTGCAGCGGCAGGGACGCGCAATGGTCACCACCGGGTAGCGACGGATGCGCCTCGACCGCATAGTTGTCGGCGATCAGCGCGCTCAGCCCGGTATCGGTAATCCATTTCAGCAGGGCCTGGTCGCGTCCATCCAGGGCGGCGCAGGTGCCGTGCAGTTGGTCCTGCGTCGGCTTGCCGGCCGCGTCCATCAGCATCTGGCCGAACCCGGTGTGCAGGCAGACCATGTCGCCCGGCTCCACCACGACGCGATCGGCCTCGATGATGCGCATCAGCGCGTCGTAGCCCACCACGGTACGGGCCCGCCCGAGATTGGCCTCGAGATCGATCAGCACAGCGCGGCCCTGCACGCAGCTTTCCGCCATGTTCTCGATGCCCAGTGCGTAGGCGCGGGACGTGCTGGTGGCGCCGGGTCGCTCGGGCACGCCGGCATCCGCCGGGTCGGAGGGGCCGCGGATGTCGGTGCCGCCGCGGAAGCCGTTGTAGAACACGCGCTCGGGCTTCCCGTCGCCGTCGGCGTCGAACATGCTGCCGACATGGGCCAGGCTGTCCCACTGCGTGGAATACTGCAGGTGCAGCACGGCGAGATCGTCGTTCACCACGTCGGTGTTGCCGCTCTCCACCAGCTCGCAGTTGAAGTTGGGGCGGCCGTTGCGCAGGGTCGGGCGCAGCACGGGCGGGTGGCGGCGCGGGTTGAGGCCGTTCCCGCCGGGCAGGTCGAGCGGCAGGCTTAGGCAGAAGCTAAGCCCCTCGCGCACTTCGGCAACGCCCTGGCGCACTTTCTCGGGCGTAAGCAGGTTCATGCGGCCGCGTTGGTCGTCGGGCCCCCAATCGCCCCAGGTCGAGCCAGTGGGCCGGTTTTTCCAGCGTGGGTTTGCCATTGTTTCCTCCGTCTTCAGACAAGCAGCAGCAGGGCGGCGCCGTAGATCACGCCGGCGATCAGAAACGTCACGACGGTGAAGCCCAACACGCGTTGGACGCCGATACCGGCGATGGCCACCACGGGGAGCGCCCAGAACGGCTGCATCATGTTCGCGACCTCCTCGCCCATCGCGACGCCCATGGTGGTGGCGGGAATGGAGGCGTGCAGGGCGATCGCGGCGGGGATGGTGAACGGCCCCTGCACCGCCCAATGCCCGCCGCCCGAGGGCACCACGAAGGTGATCACCAGCGAGGCGAGGAAGCCCAGGAAGGGCAAGGTATGCGCGGAGGCGGCCGCCACGAAGGCGCGCGAGATTTGCTCCGCCAGCCCGGTGGCGCCCATGATCCCCATGATGCCGCCATAGATCGGGTATTGCAGCATCATGCTGCCGGTCTGCCGCGCGGCGTTCTTCACCCCGTCGGCATAGGCCACCGGCGAGCCGTGCAGCAGCAGGCCGGCGATCAGGAAGATGAAGATCACCGTGTTGATGTCGAGGGTGAACTGCCCGGTCCACGCCGTCATGCCCAGATAGCCGAGCCCGCCCGCGACCAGGAACAGGCTGCCGACGGGGCTGCGCTCGACCCGGTGGCGGAAGGCGATGGGGCCGGGCACGGGTGGCGGGGGCACCGGGTCGGGCGGCGGGGCGTAGACCTGCGCCTCGTGATCGCGCGGGCGGATCAGGATGAAGGCGATCGGCATCACCAGCACGATCAGAACCGTCGGGACGACGTTGAAGCCGGCGAAGATCGAGTCCCCGAATGGCAGGATGTGCCCGGTCAACTTCTCGACCACGTTCAACACGTTGCC
The DNA here is from genome assembly GCA_964247805.1 of uncultured Acetobacteraceae bacterium. Taxonomy (GTDB): domain Bacteria; phylum Pseudomonadota; class Alphaproteobacteria; order Acetobacterales; family Acetobacteraceae; genus LMUY01. The sequence goes on from CAXTWC010000101.1 coordinate 2,027, forward strand.
GTGCGACGCCTGCGAGATCGGGATGGAGCCGGATGGGCCGCTGCCCCAGATCACCCAGCCGGAATACGCGGCAGCGACCAGCCAGGCGAAATCCACCCGCACCTGGCGGGCGACTTCCCGCGCCAGCACCGCGCCGATCACCAGGCCGAAGCCCCAGTTCAGCCACGAGGCGGCCGCGGCGACCACAAAGGTGAGCGCGACGGCGGCATTGGGCGTGTGCACGGTGGCGACCAACGCGCGCAGCCCGCGCTGCACCGGCGGCGCATGGGCCAGCACGTGGCCGGTGACCAAGATCAGGATCATCTGGAAGGCGAACCCGAGGATTCCGAACAGGCCGCTGTACCAGGAGGACAGGATCACCGGCAGAGTGCCGTGTGGCGCGATCAGCAACGCGAGTACGGCGACCAGGGCGGTCAGGCCGATAGCGAGCACGAACGCGTCTGGCATGAACCGTTCGAACAGCACCGTCGTGGCGCCGGTGAAACTGCGCCGCCGCGTTGGAGCGGTGGTGTGCGCCGTGTCCATTCGTCTCCCCTTCCTTGGTTTGGTATTTGCCATGGCCGAAGCCAGCGGCCTAGGCCCCGCTTACTTCTCCCTCTCCCGTTAAGGGCGGGAGAGGGAGAAGCGTTTGGTTAGCGGGCCCGAGCTATGAGGCGGCGGGCGCGTTCGACGATCGGCAGGTCAACCATGTCGCCTTCGAACGCGAAGGCGCCCTGCCCGGCGGCGGCCGCGGCATCGAATGCGGCGACCATCCGCCGGGCGCGGTCCAGCGCGGCGGGCGTGGGGGCGAACGCCTCGTTGAGGATGGGGACGACTGCCGGGTGCACGCAGGACGCACCGTCGAACCCGAGCGAACGAGCCTCCCTCGCACTGGCGGCGATGCCGGCGGCGTCCTTGTAGTCGGCGATGGAGCGCAACATCCCGAACGACAACACACCGGCCGCCTTGGCCGCAAAATGCACCAGTAGCTTGGGAAAGCGCAGCATCTCGGCTGTCGGCTCGGCATCCATCTCGGTCGCCAGGTCCTCGCCGCCGGTGGCGAGCGCCATGACGCGGGGCGTGGCGCTGGCCAGCATCCTTGCATCGAGTACGGCGCCCGGGTCTTCCAGCAACGGGACGAACCGCATGGGCGCGCGACTGAGCTCACGCTCTAAGGGCGCCAGCCCCTCGTCCAGCGCCAGCAGGGCTTCGGGCGTACGGGTCTTGGGCACCAACAGGCCGGCGGCACCCGCCCGGCAGGCAGCAAGGGCGTCCTCGTGCAGGGCCTGGCCGCTGTTGGCGCGCACGAACACCATCGCGCCGTTGCGGCCGACTGCGGGCACCGCGTCGGCCAAGGCGGCGCGGGCAGCGGCTTTCTCGGCGGGGACTACGGCATCCTCGAGGTCGAGGATGATCGCGTCCGCCCCACGTTCGTGCGCACGGGCGACGAAGCGCTCGGCGTTGGCGGGCACATACAACAGGGAGCGGATCATGCGCAGCCGCCTTCCGCCCGCAAGGCCGCGATCGCAGCCGGGTCCAGCCCGGCTTGCGAAAGCGCGGCGTCGGTGTGCTCGCCCAAAGTCGGGGCGGGGCGCCGCCAAACGCCGGGTGTGCCGGACAAACGCGGCGTCACATTATGCACGGGTATCTGCCCCAAATCCGCATCCTCCACGTCGACCAGGATCTCGCGTTGCTGGAAATGCGGGTCGTCCAGCGCGTCGGCTATGTTGTAGACCGGGCCGGCAGTAACCCCGGCCGACTGCATCGCGGCCAGTGCCTCGTCGCGCGAGCGGGCGGCGAACCAGGCCCCTACCGCCGCGTCCACCAACTCACGGTGCTGCACACGGTCGGTGTTGGTGCGGAAGCGCGGGTCCTGGATCATCTCGGGCTGTCCGATGACCTCGAAGATCCGCACCGCCATCGCCTGGGTCGAGCCGGACAGTGCCACGTAGCCGCCATCCGCGCAGCGATACATGTTGCGCGGGGCGGAGGTGTTGGAGCCGTTGCCCATACGCCGCTTAATCTTGCCGGTGTGGCGATAGATGGCGGCCTCCGGCCCCAGGGTGGAGAAGATCGGCTCCAGCAAGGACAGGTCGATCACCTGCCCCGCCGCACCGCGCTCCCGGGCCAGCAGCGCCGTCACCACCGCCATCGCGCCGGACAGCCCGGCGATCATGTCGGCCAAGGCGAGCGGCGGCAGCACCGGTTCGCGGTCGGGGAACCCGGTGCGGTCGGCGAACCCGCTCATCGCCTCCACCAGCGTGCCGAAGCCGGGGCGCTGCGCATACGGCCCGGTCTGGCCAAAGCCGGAGATGCGCACCACGATCAGCCGCGGGTTGCGCGCGAGCAGGATGTCGGGGCCGAGCCCCATCGTCTCGAGCGTGCCGGGCCGGTAATTCTCGATGAACACGTCCGCCGTTTCGACCATGCGCAACAGGGCGTCGCGAGCGGCGGCGTTGCGCAGGTTCAACACGACCGACATCTTGTTGCGGCTGTATGTCTTCCAGAACAGCTGCTGGCCGCCGTCCCGCCAGGCGCGCAGCGGATCGCCCTCCGGCGGTTCGATCTTCAGTACATCGGCGCCAAAATCAGCGAGCTGCAGCGAGAGCATGTTGCCGGCGACGAGGCGCGACAGGTCCAGCACGCGCATCCCATGCAGCGGGCCGCGGGCCGTCGGATCAAAGCGAATTGGGCTCACCGTCATGCGACCCGACTCACGTCATCAGCTCGATCAGGAACGGTCCACTGCGCCCGTTCGCCATCGCCAGCAGATCGTTGAACTGCTCCATCGTCTCGGCCCGGGCGCTCTCCACGCCCATGCCCTGGCCGATCTGCCGCCAGTCCAGGTCGGGATTGCCGATGTCCAACATGTCGAGCGCGGTGCGGCCGGGGTTGGCGCCGACATTGGCGAGTTCGCCCAGCAGGATGGCGTATTTGCGGTTGGACAGGATGATCGTGGTCACATCCAGCTTCTCGCGCGCCTGCGTCCACAGCGCCTGCACCGTGTACATCGCCGAGCCGTCCGCCTGCAGCGTGATCACCCGGCGGCCCGGCGCGCCCACCGCCGCCCCCGTGGAGAGCGGCAGGCCGTCGCCGATCGCACCACCCGTCAACTGCAGCCAGTCATGCGGGGCCGCCCCCCGGGTCAGGGGAAACAATCCTCGACCGAAGGTGACGCTCTCGTCCACCACGATCGACCCCTCCGGCATTAGCGCGGCCAGGGTTTGCGCCACGCCCTCCGACGTTACGGCGCCCTTCGCCGGCTGCGAGCGCTCGACCGAGGGGGCGGCCGCTGGGCTGGCACCCAGCATCTCGGCCAGGGCGGACAACGCTGCCGGGCCGTCCTGGTCGGGGCGGGCCAGGACGTGGACGGTGCAGTCGTCCGGATACATACGGCCGGGCTTGCCGGGATAGGCGAAGAACCCCACCGGCGGAACCGCGCCGACCAGGATGATGTGCTTCAACCCGGCCAGCGCCTTCAGCGCCAGATCCACCGGGTAGGGAACGCGCTCGATCGGCATGCGCCCGGCGCCGCGCTCCATACGGGTGTTGGACGTCTGCGCCAGCATCTGGGCGCCTGTTGCCGCACAAATCCCGCCCGCCATCGCCAGCGGCCCGGCGCATAGAACAGCGCCCGAGAGGATGAACATGGCCGGCTCGCCCGAACGCAGTACGCGCGCGATGGCGTCGACGACACCGGAGTCGGCGTGGGCGGCCGCTGGCGGTGGGAGCATCGCAGCCACCACGCCACCGTCGTCCCAGCTGACATCCGAGGGCAGGATCAAGGTCGCGATCTGCCCCGGGGCGGTCATCGCCGCCTGCACCGCCTGCGCCGCATCCGCCCCGACGGTGGCCGAGTGGGACGCCGTGCGGGTCCAGCCGGAGACCGGGCGGGCCCAGCCCTCCGTGTCCGCCGTCAAAGGCGCGTCGAGCGGGCGGTGATAGGTCGCCTGGTCGCCGACGATGTTGACCATGGGCACGCGGGCACGGCGGGCATTGTGCAGATTGGCCAGGCCGTTCGCCAACCCGGGGCCGCAATGCAGCAAGGTCGCGGCCGGTTTTCCCGCCATCCGGGCATAGCCGTCGGCCGCCCCCGTCACCACGCCCTCGAACAGCCCCAGCACGCAGCGCATGCCGGGCACGCGGTCCAGCGCCGCCACGAAATGCATCTCGGAGGTGCCGGGATTGGCGAAACACGTGTCCACCCCCGACGCCAGCAGCGTGTGCACCAGGCTTTCCGCACCGTTCATCGACCGTTCCCCTCCAACATTGCAAACCAGCCTGGCCCTCTGCACCGGGTTGCGCCAGCCCCGCCAGCCCCGCAGGATCGCTCCCTAACCAGGCGAGGACGCGAATGGCAACGGTGATCTACCCCGAACGCATGTATCCCGACGACACCGAGGAGCGCCGCATCTTCGGCCCCGGCAACACCGTGATCATGCGCGACGTGACCTGCCTCGCCGAACTGTCCGACGCAGATTGCGAGGCCACCGACGGGCTGATGATCTTCCGCTTCTGGGTGAGCGACGCCGATTTCGCCCGCTTCCCCAAGCTGCGCGCCGTGGTGCGGATGGGCGTGGGCTACGACCGGATCGACCGCGCCGCCGCCGCCCGCCGTGGCATCAGCGTGCACAACGTGCCGGATTACGGCACCACCGAGGTGGCCGACCACGCCATCTCCCTGGCCCTGGCGCTGAGCCGCGGGCTGATCCACCACCACGAACGCCAGCGCAGCGCGTCCCCCGACTGGGTGGTGATCAAAGACCCGGCGATCCGGCGTTTCAGCAAGACCACCTTCGGCATCCTGGGCCTGGGCCGAATCGGCACTGCCGCCGCGCTGCGCGCCAAGGCGCTCGGCTTCCGCGTCGTGTTCTACGATCCGAAGCTGCCGAACGGGTCGGAACTGTCGCTCGGCCTGCACCGGGCGCGCAGCCTGGAGGAGTTGTTGGCGCAATCCAACATCCTTTCCGTCCATGTGCCGTTGACGCGGGACACCAAGGGCATGCTCGGGGCCGCCCAGTTCGCCGCCATGCCGAAGGGCGCGGTGTTGGTGAACACAGCCCGCGGCCCGACGATGGATTTCGACGCGCTGGAGGCCGCCTTGCGCTCCGGCCAGCTGTCCGCCGCCGGGCTGGACGTCATGCCGGTGGAACCGCCGGTCGAGCCGGTGCCCAGCCTGCTGCGCGCCTACCGCGACCGTGACCCGGCGCTCGAGGGCCGGCTGATCGTCACCCCCCACTCCGCCTTCTGGACGCCGGACGCCGAGTGGGACATCCGTATCAAGTCGGCTGAAACCATGGCGGCGGCGCTCGGCAACCAGCCGCAGAACGTGATCCGGCCCGAGGACGATTGATGCGCCGGGCCCTAGCTGTCGCCGCCTTGCTCGCCTGCACGGCGGCGGCCCCGCTTCCCTCCACTTTCACCGGCACCGACTGCGCCGGGCGTTCGGCGAGGCAGTGCACGGGGCCGCAGGGCAACGTGCTCTCGGTCCAGCCGGCGGGGACGGAGCGGGCGCTGCTGGTGGACGGACACCAGGTGCTGACGGTGCAGGGCTCGGTAGATGCGCGTGCGGAGTGGCACCTGCTTGGCCGCCAACTTACTGGGCTTCTGGTGCCGGTGCAGACGGGCGGCCAGCGGATCTACGCCGTGATCCGCCTGGCCGGGCCCGATGCGCAGTCCACCTGCCTGGTCGCGAGCACGCCCCAGGGTGGCCCCGCCCGCCAACTCGCCAGCCGCGCGCAGGACATGAACTGCCTGCCGGAGGGCGCAACGGACATCATCCCGCAGCATCCTTGATGCGGTGATACGCGACTTTGAGTAGGCTCCCTGGCATGAGCCAAGCGCTACGGCGGATGTCCCTCGAAAAGTTCGACGCCTGGCAGCCGCACCAGGACATAAGGTGCGAACTCGTCGACGGGTTGGTGTTTGCGATCACGGGCGCCACGTTCGCGCACGACATCATCGTTGGAAATCTTTCCTTCGCACTAACGGCGTCGTTGCGGGCCAAGGGCAGCTTATGCCGTCCGTTCAGCGCCGACATCGGCCTGGTGACCGGCTCGGCAACGCTCCGGCGGCCGGACGTGTCGGTGTATTGCCCGCCGTTCGACACAGCCGCCATGCGATCCAGCGTGCCTTTGCTGGTCGCCGAGGTCCTGTCGCCATCCACGGAGCGGGTGGATCAGCTTGCCAAGATGCTCGAGTACCGCGCCCTGCGCGCTTTGCACACCATCCTTCTCCTCGCGCCCGACCAGATCGACATCGGCGTGTGGCGCCGGGAGTCATGCGAGGCATGGCGCTATACCCACATCATCGACGACGCATCGGCCACGATCGAGCTGTCGGAATTCGGCACGTCTCTCGCCGTCCGCGACCTGTATACCGGAGCCGACATCAAGGTGGTGGCACGTCCCCGCCTGGTCTGGCCGGACGAACCGACGGAGCGTTGACACTCCCCGCCCCGGCGCACAGGCTCCGCGGCGTTTCGAGGAGGACAAACAATGGACAATCAAACCGGGAACGGGCAGACCGCGAATGGGCAGGCACGCCGCCTTCGCAGCCGCCGCTGGTTCGACAATCCGCATAATCCGGGCATGACCGCGCTGTATATCGAGCGCTACATGAATTTCGGCATCACGCGCGAAGAACTGCAAGGCGGCAAGCCGATCATCGGCATCGCGCAGACCGGCAGCGACCTGTCGCCGTGCAACCGCCATCACGTCGAACTCGCCAAGCGCACCCGCGACGGCATCCGTGACGCCGGCGGCATCCCGATGGAATTCCCGATGCATCCGATCCAGGAAACGGGGAAGCGCCCGACTGCGGCGCTGGACCGCAACCTGGCCTATCTCGGCCTGGTGGAGATCCTGCACGGCTATCCGATCGACGGCGTGGTGCTGACCACGGGCTGCGACAAGACCACGCCCGCCTGCCTGATGGGCGCGGCCACGGTGAACATCCCGGCCATCGTGCTGTCGGGCGGGCCGATGCTGGACGGTTGGTGGAAGGGGCGGCTATCCGGCTCCGGCACCATCGTGTGGGAAGCGCGCAAGATGCTGGCCGAGGGCGAGATCGGCTACGAAGAATTCATGAATATGGTGGCAAGCTCGGCGCCATCGCCGGGTCACTGCAACACGATGGGCACGGCGACCAGCATGAACAGCCTGGCGGAAGCGCTCGGCATGTCCCTGCCCGGCTGCGCCGCGATCCCCGCGCCGTATCGCGAGCGGTCGTGGATGGCCTACGAAACCGGCAAACGCATCGTGGACATGGTGCACGAGAACCTGCGCCCGTCCGACATCATGACCAAGCAGGCGTTCGAGAACGCGGTGGTGGCCGCGGCGGCGTTGGGGGCCAGCACCAACTGCCCCATCCACATGGTGGCGATCGCACGCCACATGGGCGTGGATCACACGCTGGAGGACTGGCAGCGCCTCGGGGCGGAGATCCCGTTGCTGGTGGACGTGCAGCCGGCCGGCCGTTTCCTTGGCGAGGGTTTCCATCGCGCCGGCGGTGTCTCGGCGGTGATGAAGGAGCTGTTGGACGCCGGTAAGCTGCATGGCGGCGTCCGCACCGTGTCGGGCAAGACGCTGGAGGAGGACCTGGCCCCCGTGAAGGACACGGACCGCGAGGTGATCCGCGCCTTCGACAACCCGCTGATGCCGGCGGCTGGCATGGTGGTGATGGGGGGCAACCTGTTCGACAACGCCGTGATGAAGACCAGCGTCATCGACCCGGCCTTCCGCGCGCGCTACCTCTCCGACCCGGCGCGTCCGAACGTGTTCGAGGGCAAGGCGGTCGTGTTCGAAGGCCCAGAGGATTACCACGACCGCATCGAGGACCCGGCGTTGGGCGTGGACGAGCACAGTCTGCTGGTGATCCGCAACTCCGGCCCGGTCGGCTACCCCGGCGGCGCCGAAGTGGTGAACATGCAGCCGCCGGCCGCCTTGCTGAAACGCGGCATCGACGCCCTGCCCACGATGGGCGACGGCCGCCAATCCGGCACCTCCGGCAGCCCCTCGATCCTGAACGTGTCGCCAGAAGCCGCCGTGGGCGGCGGGCTGGCGTTGCTGCGCACTGGCGACCCGATCCGCATCGACCTCAACACGCGCAAGGTGGACGTGCTGATCCCGGAAGCGGAACTGGCCCAACGCCGGGCCGAGTGGGTGCCGCCGAAACTGCTGAACATGACGCCCTGGGAGGAGATTTCTCGCTCCATGGTGGGGCAGCAGGGTACCGGCGCGTGCCTGGAGTCAGCGACACTATACCTGGACATCATCGAGACCCGTGGCGAGTCACGAGACAACCACTAACCGCCGGCCTCACCTAAAAGCCCTCTCCCCCTGGGAGAGGGCTGGGTGAGGGAGCTTAGCTTGCTGGCGCAGATTCATGGCGCAAGGTCTCACATCGTGCGCTCCGCTCCGGGTTACCTCACGCTGCACTCCGCCGAACCGGGCTAACAGGCCAACTCGGAGAGATCCACCACCATGGTCGACGGAGCCTTCCGCACCCTGCTCATCATGGAGCCGGTCGCATGAGAGTTGGCCCCGTCCGCGTAGACGGCCTGGCCGACAATATCGCCTATCAACTCCGGCTTGCGCAGGAGGCCTCGTTCGAGACCTTCGCCGCGCTGACGGGGGAGAGCGGGTTGCGCCCTGGACGTTACGCCATGCTGCGTATCATCGGTGACAACCCGGGGGTCAGCCAGACCGAACTCAGTCGTGCCATCGGTCGCGACAAGACCACGCTCACGCCCAGCCTCGCCGATATGGAGCGCGGCGGGCTGATCCTGCGCGAGACCGATCCGTTCGATCGCCGTACCCGCCGCCTCAGTCTGACCCCACGGGGAGACAGCATGCTCGGTCGGCTCACGATCAGTGCGCAACAGCACGATTCGCGGCTGGATTCGATCCTGGGGGTGGACGACAAGGTGGCGCTGCTGCGCCTGCTACGCCGGGTCACGGCGGGGCTGGCGCAGGACCGGGCCGACGCGATCGGCGAGATCGACTGAAGCACCGCGCTCTATCGGACGTATGGCTCGACCATCCCCCGCGGCTCGCCTAGGCTAGCGCCAAAGTCAGTATAATGGACACGCCATGGACCGCCTCGCAGGCAAGACTGCTTTCGTCACTGCTGCCGCCCAAGGCATTGGCCGGGCGACCGCCCTCGCCTTTGCCGCCGAGGGCGCCACCGTCATCGCCACCGATCTGAACGAGGCGAAAGTCGCGGAGATCGCCGGCGAGCGGATCCGCACCTTCCGCCTGGACGCCACGAGCGCCGCCGACATCACCGAGGCGGCGAAGAACGCCGGACGGGTGAACGTGTTGTTCAACTGCGCCGGCTTCGTCCATCAGGGCTCGATCCTGGACGCGACCGAGGAGGAGTGGGATTTCGCCTTCAACCTCAACGTCCGCTCGATGTTCCGCACCATCCGCGCCTTCCTGCCAGGCATGCTGCAGGAGGGGGGCGGATCGATCGTGAATATCTCATCCGGTGCGTCCTCCATCAAAGGCGCACCCAACCGCTTCATCTACGGCACAACCAAGGCTGCGGTCATCGGGCTGACCAAATCCGTGGCCGCCGACACGGTGGCGCGCGGCGTGCGCTGCAACGCGATTTGCCCAGGCACGATCCAAACGCCCTCGCTGGACGACCGCATCGCCGCCAATGCCGCGGCGGCCGGCGGGATGGAACAGGCCCGCACCGCGTTCGTGGCGCGCCAGGCGATGGGCCGGCTGGGCACTGCGGAGGAGATCGCCGCGCTCGCCGTGTACCTGGCCTGCGACGAGAGCCGGTTCGTGACCGGCCAAACCGTCGTGATCGATGGTGGTTGGACGCTCTAGCCTAGTCAGAAAGGTCCCCACCCCGCCCTCTCCCCTGGAAAAGGGTCGGGTAAGGGACCCAACAAACGCACCCCAACAGAAAGGAACATTCCGTTGAAACTGCTCCGCGTAGGCGCACCTGGCGCCGAGAGACCTGCCATCATCGCCCCTGACGGGACCACGCGCGACCTCTCCGCGCACATCCGCGATATCGACGGCGAGGCGCTCTCCCCCGCCGGCCTGGCCAAGATCGCCGCTCTCGACCCGGCGTCCCTGCCCAAGGTGGAAGGCAGCCCGCGCATCGGCCCCTGCGTCGTGCGCCCGCTGAATTTCATCTGCATCGGCCTGAACTACGCCGACCACGCGGCCGAGACCGGCGCGGCGATACCCAAGGAGCCGATCGTGTTCCTCAAGTCGCTCGGCGCGTTCAACGGCCCGAACGACGACGTCCGCATCCCCCGCGGCTCGAAAAAGACCGACTGGGAGGTCGAACTCGGCATCATCATCGGCACCAAGGCCTCCTACGTGCCCGATAACAGTGCGATGGACTACGTCGCGGGCTACTGCGTGGTCAACGACGTTAGCGAGCGTGAATTCCAGGCCGAGCGCGGCGGAACTTGGGACAAGGGCAAGGGCTGCGACACCTTCGGCCCCACCGGCCCCTGGATGGTCACCAAGGACGAGGTACCCGACCCGCAGGCGCTCGATCTGTGGTGCGAGGTGGATGGCAAGCGCATGCAGAACGGCAGCACGAAGACGATGATCTTCGGCGTGAAGCATTTGGTGAGCTATGTCAGCCACTTCATCACGCTACACCCCGGCGACGTCATCGCCACCGGCACTCCGCCAGGCGTGGGGCTGGGCATCAAGCCAGAGCCGGTGTTCCTGAAGGCCGGGCAGGTCATGCGCCTCGGCGTGCAAGGTCTCGGCGAGCAGCAGCAGAAACTGGTCGCCGCGTAAGGTTAGCTCAATCCTAGATCCTCCCCCGTCCTTCACGGGGGAGGTGGCGGCGCAGCCGACGGTGGGGACGCAGGCACGTCCGGTTCGCGTAGGCCCCTCCACCACGCATCCCATGGTCCCTCCCAGCGACGAGCGGGGAGGAACTTACCGTCCGCCCTGGTAGACTCGCAGCAAACCCGGCATACCGCCCCGCGTGACCGACCTTTGGATCGACGTGCTTCGCCTGCGGGCGGATATGGTGTACCCGCTTGGCGTGCTCGTGGCGTTGATCGTCACCTTGCATGTGCTCGTGCGCAAACGAGAGGTATCGTCCGCCGTCGCCTGGATCGGGTTCGCCTGGTTCGCCCCCATTACCGGCGCCATCATCTACTTCATGTTCGGCGTGAACCGGGTGCAGCGTCGGGCCCGCCGGCTTCGACCGAACGATCGCCGCCCCGGGGACCGCAACGCCTGGCCCTCACCCGGCGGTGACGACCATCTCGATCCGCTCGAACGCGGGGTCGGCCGCATCACCGCGCGCGCGACGTTGCCCAACAACACCGTGCAGATGTTCAACGATGGCGACGAGGGCTACCCCCCGATGCTGGAGGCCATCGCCGCCGCCCAGCATAGCGTGGCGCTGTCCTCGTATATCTTCCACGCTGACGAATGGGGCGGCAAGTTCATCGATGCCGTGGCGGCGGCCCATGACCGCGGGATCCAGGTCCGAGTCCTGATCGACGGCATCGGCGGGGGCTGGCTGAAGTCGGCCGCGTATCACCGGCTACGCCACAGGGGCGTGCCGGCCGCGCGGTTCCTACACTCGCTGCTGCCCTGGCGCATGCCGTTCCTGAACCTGCGCTCGCACAAGAAGATCCTGGTCGTCGATGGCAAGATCGGCTTCACCGGCGGACTGAACATCGCCGACGAGAACGTCATGGCGACCAAGCCCGCGACGCCCGTGCAGGATACCCATTTCCGCATCGAGGGCCCGGCGGTCTGCCAGCTGGTAGAAGCGTTCGTGCAGGATTGGTCGTTCGCGACGGACGAAGACTTGGACGGCGACGACTGGTTCCCCAACGTCTTGAGCAACGGGAACGCACCGGCCCGAGTCATTGATTCGGGGCCCGACGAGGACGTCGAGAAGATCGAGTTCGCCATGCTGCAGGCGATTTCGTGCGCTCGGGAGCGGATCGGCGTGATGACGCCGTACTTCCTGCCCGACGAGCGCATGATGACGGCGCTTGCCCTCGCGGCGATGCGGGGGGTCGCGGTGGACATCGTCATCCCCGAGGTCAGTGACCACCACTTCGTCGACTGGGCCACCCGCGCCAATATCGGGCCATTGCTGTCGGAAGGCGTGAAGATCTGGCGTTGCCCGCCCCCATTCCGCCACTCCAAGGTGATGGTCGTCGACGGCGAGTGGTGCCTGTTCGGCAGCTGCAACTGGGATATGCGGTCGTTTCGGCTGAACTTCGAGCTGTGCATGGAAGTCTACGACCGAGACCTGGCAAACCAGCTGTCCGAGTTGATGCAACGGAGCCGCGGCAAGGCTCTGACACAGGCCGATTTGGACGCCCGCAAGCTGCCGACCCGGCTACGCGACGCGGCGGTTCGACTGCTGCTGCCCTACCTCTAAAGGCTCCGCGATCGACAGCCGGACGGTGATCGGCCGGTGGTCGGATGTGCCGCGAGGCAGAACCCCGGCATCGGACACATGCAGGCCCCGCACCACGCAGCGGTCGAGCCTGAGCGGCAGGACATCGCTCATCCGATGGGTAGGCCGGCGCGGCCCGGCGTCCCGAAAGCCCGGCAGCAATACGGGCCCCACAAGGTTATAGTCGCCGACCACAGCGGCATGGTGCGGCAAGCGGGTCGCGATGCGGCGGAGTTGCCGGCGGTTCAGCAGTTGGCCATGTGACAAATGGACATTGGCCACGGTGAACGCGCCAAGATCGATGATCTGCGCAACTCGGTGCACCATCGAGCCAGACGGCAAGGGTATTACCACGGGGCGATTCGGCAGCGCACCCGGCATCCATACAGCCAACCCATGCACCCGCCCCGGCAGTGGAACCCGAGCGTAACCACCACCAACACGTTGCGGGAGAGAGTCGATATCGTGCGTCGCCTCCTGCATTAGCAGGATATCCGGGTTCTCCCGGCCGATCAGATCTACGACGTCAGTGAGGGTGGCGCCGGTCAGACGCAGCAAATTCCAGCTGACCAGCTTCATTCCACCCTCTCCGAGGTGCGGCTAGCGGTGGTGGTAGTAGTGATGGTGGTAGTAGTGGTGCGGCGGACGGTGATGATAGGGCTGGGCCTCGGCGGCCACCGAGGTCGCGCCCACCACAAGGGCAGCCACGAGGAGCTTCATGAGCAGGCGCATGAAAAAGTTTTCCTAGAGAGTTGAAGACATGACGTTCGGACTCGGCGTCGGTTTGCTTGTCACATGTTTCGTGAGGTCGATAAAGGTGTGTTCTGCGAAGCCTGGGTGCGCGTGACACGAGCCTTCGGTGAAACCGCAATGACGGAACAGCCTACGGTTGCTTTCCATGGCGAGCCGGGTCGACAACCACACAAAGGGTAGCGAGCGCCGGTAGGCTTCGGCCTCGGCCTCCTTCAATAATGCGACTGCCAAGCCCTGACGCCTTTGGCCGGGATGCACCGCCACCCTGCTGACATACAAGCCGCCTTCCTTCTCCGCCCATAATAGCCCGGCCTGGTTGGGGTCGGTCGTAATCCCGCCACCTCCCGCGTCCAGGTGAGACCGGATGTCGGCGGCCGTGACGCGCAACGCCGAAGGCGGAGGGTCGACTGCCCATTCCGCAAAAGCAATGCGGATCAGCGCCCCGAACGCTTCCGCGTCGGCCGGCCTCAGGCCTCTCACGCTACATCGTAGCGCCGATGACCCAGGGTGCGAATTCCGCTCCACCGGCATCGAACCCCTCGCTTTTGGTCCGCTCGCCACTGGCAACCCGCAGGATGGTGTCGAAGATGCGGGCGCCGCATTCCTGCACCGTTTCCTCCCCGTCCAGGATGGTGCCGCAGTTGATGTCCATGTCGTCCATCATCCGGGTGTACATCGGCGTGTTGGTGGCCAACTTGATCGACGGCGACGGCTTGCAGCCAAACACGCTACCCCGTCCCGTCGTGAAGCAAACCAGGTTCGCCCCACCCGCAACCTGCCCCGTCGCAGCCACCGGGTCGTAGCCTGGCGTGTCCATGAACACGAACCCTTTGGCAGTGACCGTCTCGGCGTAGCGCACAACGTCCACCAGGTCCGTGCTGCCGGCCTTGGCCATGGCGCCAAGCGACTTCTCCAGGATTGTCGTCAACCCACCCGCCTTGTTGCCCGGCGACGGATTGGCATTCATCTCGGCGCCTTCCCGCGCCGTGTACTCCTCCCACCAGCGCATCAGCCCGACCAACTTCTCCCCCACCTCCCGGGTGCGGGCTCGCCGGGTCAGCAGGTGTTCCGCACCATAGGTCTCGGGTGTTTCGGAAAGGATAACGGTGCCGCCCTGCGCCACGAGATAATCGCTCGCGATGCCGAGCGCCGGGTTGGCGGACACGCCGGAATAGCCGTCGCTGCCGCCGCATTGCAGCGCCACCATCAGTTCGCTCGCCGGGCATGGTTCGCGGTGCACGGCGTTGGCCTCGGCCAGCACCTCGCGGACAAAGGCGACGGCTGCCTCCACCGTCTTGCGGGTGCCGCCCATGGTCTGGATGTCCATGTTGCGCACCCGGTCCGCGAGCCCGATTTCGCCCATCATCGAGCCGAGTTGGTTCACCTCGCAGCCAAGCCCCAGCACGACGACATGGCTGAAATTCACATGCCTCGCGTAGCCGCCAAGCGTCCGGCGCAGCAGTCGCAGCGGCTCGCCATCCGTCATGCCGCAGCCGGTCTTGTGCGTCAGCGCCACGACGCCATCGACATTGGGAAACTCGGCCAGCGGGTCGACACCGGTGAACGGGTTGCGGCGGAACGCGTCGGCCACCAGCGATGCAACGTGCGCGGAGCAGTTCACGCTGGTGAGGATGCCGATGAAGTTGCGCGTCGCCACCCGCCCATCCGCCCGCCGGATGCCCATGAACGAGCGTTCCTCGTTGGCATGCGGAGTGGGCTTGCTGTCCACACCCCAGGCATAATCGTGGTCGTAGTCGCCCATGCCGATGTTGTGGGTATGCACCCACGTGCCCGCCGCGATCGGCTGGGTAGCCATGCCGATCACCTGGCCATACCGCCGCACCGACTCGCCCAGCGCATGATTTCGCACCGCCGCCTTGTGCCCGGCGGGAATGCGCTCGACCGTCGTGACCCCGGGCGCGATCTCGGTGCCCGGCATCAGCGTGGTGCGTGCGATGACCACGCCATCGCCTTCGTGCAGGCGGATGAAGGCACTCACCTTGCTTTGACCTCCGCCACCGCGGCCTTGGCGGCCGTCAGCAGTAGCCCGCTATCGTTGCTGATGGTGACCAGCTTGAACCCCATGCCGATCGCCCGCTTGGCATAGGCCGCGCTGCCGCAATGGATGCAGGCTGCGATCCCGCGCTTGCCGGTCTCGCGGATGATCTTGTCGTAGATCTCCAGAATCTGCGGTTCGTCGCGGTCGAGCACGGGGATCAACCCATAGGAGAACCCGAGATCGGACGGGCCGATATACACGGCGTCGATGCCAGGCACGTCCAGGATCGCCTCGAGGTCGTTCACCGCCTGCTGCGTCTCGATCATCGGAATGCACAGGATTTCTTCGTTGGCCGTCTTCTGGTAGCCGGTGGACACGCCGTAGATGCCCGCGCGGATCGGCCCGTTGGACCGCGCACCGGCCGGGGGGTAGCGGCAATAGGAGACGAAGTTGCGAGCCTCCTCCACCGAGTTGACCATCGGGCAGATCACACCGTAGGCGCCGGCATCCAATACCTTACCTACTATGCCAGGCTCGTTCCACGGCACGCGCACCATCGGCAGCACCGGGTGCACCTGCATCGCCTGGAAGCAATGCACCATGGACATGTAATCCTGCACGCCGTGCTGCAGGTCGACGGTGACGCTATCCCAGCCCGCCTGCGCCATCGTCTCGGCCGCAAAGCCGTTGGGGATGGCCAGCCAACCGTTCACCACGGCGCCACCGGATTGCCAAATTTGCTTGAGCTTGTTGGGCATGATTTGTCGTCCTCTCCAGGTCTGCGGAGGCTAAGCGCCGTCCCTGGATGGGTCAAACCGTCGACGCTCGCTTCAGGCGACGATTGCTCCAATCCGCCCGCTCACTGGCGCCCGCCTGGGCCAGTGACTAGGTTACCGATGAGGAGACATGCCATGTCCAGACCCGTCGACGCCGTCATGACCCTCGCCAAGGAGTTCCTCGGCGAGCGCATGACCACAAATACAGCCCTGCGCGAACAGCATAGCCACGGCGAGGATACCGTCACACCGGTCATGCCGGACGGCGTCGCCTTCATCCAGTCCACCGAGGAAGCCTCCCGCCTGCTCGCCCTGTGCCACGCCCACCGCGTGCCCGTGGTGCCCTACGGCGCCGGCACCTCGCTGGAGGGCCACGTGACGCCGGTACGGGGCGGTATCAGCCTCGATGTGTCGCGCATGACCGAGGTGCTGCAGGTCAACGCGCCGGATATGGATTGCCGGGTGCAGGCCGGCGTCACGCGCCAGCAGCTCAACGCGCACCTGCGCGACCAGGGCCTGTTCTTCCCGGTCGATCCCGGCAGCGTGTGCACCCTTGGCGGCATGTGCGCCACTCGGGCCAGCGGCACCAACGCCGTGCGCTACGGCACCATCCGCGACAACGTGCTTGGGCTGACCGTCGTGATGGCCGACGGCCGCGTGGTGCAAACCGGCGGCAGGGTGCGCAAATCCTCCACCGGCTACGACCTGACCCGGCTGTTCATCGGCTCGGAGGGCACTCTGGGCGTGATCACCGAGATCCAGCTTCGCCTGCACGGCATCCCCGAGGCGCAATCCGCCGCCATCTGCCAGTTCGCCACCCTCGCCGGGGCGCTGGAGACGGTGATGAGCGTGCTGGCGATGAGCATCCCCGTCGCCCGCATGGAGCTGCTGGACGACGTGCAGATGGCCGCCTGCATCGAGTTCTCCAAAATGGACGGTCTGCAGGCCGTGCCCACCCTGTTCTTCGAGTTCGACGGCACGACGGCCGGCGTCGTCGAGCAGGCGGAGATGGTGCAGGAGATCGCCAACGAGAACGGCGCGAGTGGCTTCCGCTGGGCGACCGATGCCGAACAGCGCCGCAAGCTGTGGCAGGCGCGCCACGATGCCTATTGGGCCGCCCTCGCCTCCCGCCCAGGCTGGAAGGGTATCGCCACGGACGCCATCGTGCCGGTCAGCCGCTTGGCCGACCTGATCCTGGGCGTGAAGGAGGACATCGAGGCATCCGGCCTGTCGGCGCCCATCGTGGGCCATGTCGGCGACGGTAACTTCCACACCGTGATCCTGGTGCCGCCGGAGCCGGACGGGCTGGAGCGTGCCTGGGCGCTGGACCGCAAGATCGTCGCGCGCGCGCTGTCGATGGAGGGTAGTTGCAGCGGCGAGCACGGCGTGGGCATCGGCAAGCGCGAGTTCCTCGAGCAGG
>CAXTWC010000102.1:0-19274 GCA_964247805.1 uncultured Acetobacteraceae bacterium
CTATCCCACTGCGTACCGCGAGTGCAGATAACAGGAAGGTCGCCGCGGTGACCGTGAAGAACTGCCCTGTCGGAAGCACGCTGTTGACCACCGCGATTAGGCTGGGCCCCAAAATGCGCGCCACCCGCCTTGTCGCGTCGAACAGTGCGTTGGTCGCGTGGCGCATCGCCGGATCTGGTGCCAATCCGGGCAAGGTCGCCTGCAATGCCGGGTCGAAGCTGGCCGCGCCGAACGCCGTCAGTCCAGCGATGCCGAGCAACAAAGGTAGGCTAATCGCGCCAAACAGCCCCGCCACGGACAGAACCAGCAGTAGCCCAGCTCGCGCGAGGTCAGATGCAATCATCGTCGTGCGCGGCCACCAACGGTCCGTGACGACACCGCCAAACAGGCTGGCCGCAAGCAAGGCGGCCGACTGCAGTGCCGAGACGTACCCGGCATCACGACCGATCAACCCGGCAGCGATCCAAACCACGGCGACCATGTAGAATTCCGACCCGGTCGCGGCGAGCACCTGCCCGGTCCATAGCAGCGCGATGGATCGCTGTGCGAGAGGGCGGAGAACGAGCATGACGATCCAAGCGCTATGGCAACAAATTCAGGAGTTGCCGAAGAACGCGGCTACCTTTGACCTTGGAGGGCAGCGTCCCGAAAAACGTGGACCAGCATCAAGGCTTTCTTCTCCTAACGTGTCACTGGCGAAGAGTCCCGCCTCCAGAAAAGCCGATGGAGGAGCCTGCCCCCGCGACGCACCGGAATGTAACAGCAAGGGCGGTAGGCCAATAGTATCCGCGAGGATCGCCGCCGGGCTGCAGGTTGAGCAAAGCCACCGAGCCCCTGGTGTTGGTAGAAACCGGCAGCTTCACCCAAAGCGACATCCGCTGCACGTGCGCTTCCGCCGATAGCCTCGGCACGCATCTCCGAGACTGAGTAGGTCTCGGGTCCGACCGGGACAATCCCAGAGCTGGCGCCGCAGGCGGCCTCGTGCAGCCGCATTTCGGTCGCAATTGACCGTCATGGGCACACGCGTATTCAGGGATCAATTGTATGCGTAAGACTTTCGTCGCGGCAGCACTGAGCTGCCTCGTTGCTCTACCTGCTATGGCGAAAAACTACGAACTGCCGGACGCCAACCCGGCCGTCACTGTCACATTGCCAAATAGTTGGAAGCCGAGCGAGGTAGAGAAGGGCGTCGAAGCGACCTCGCCCGACGGCGAAACCTACGTCGCTCTCGAGACGGCAACGGCCAAAGGTATGAAGACCCTGATCGACGAGGACATCGACTTCCTCACCGATCAAGGCGTGGTGATCGACCGATCCACCCAACAGACACATGACACCACGCAGAATGGGATGTCGGTGTCATTCCTGCGCTGGTCGGGGAAGGACAAGGATGGCCCGACGAACGTTACACTCGGCATATTCGGTGTGTCCGACAACCTCGTCCTGCTGATGACGGCGTGGTCGTCGCCGGCTGGTGAGAAGCTGTACGACACTGAGATCACCCAGATCGTCTCGAGCATAAAGCGGCGCTAAGCCGGCCTGCCATGCCTCGCAAACTCGGGTCTGCGGGGCATGGCCGTCTGCCGGCGACAAAACTCGGGTTCGTTCCAAGCCACCCAGCTCTGGAGAATCCATGACGACCTACACCGCCAGCAGTGGAAGCCCAGTCAACGACCAGACGCTCAGCAATGGCGATGCGCTCGTCGTCGATGCTGGTGGCAGGGCCGATGCGAACACGCTGCTGGCCGGGGCGTTCGAACCGGTCTCTTCCGACGGCTCCGCAACCAGCACGACGGTGGGGCTCAGCGCATCCGCCGTCATCGGCGGACTTGAGACGGCCCGGACTTTCCTTGGCCCGGCACATCAAGATGGCCAGGCGGTTGACCGCTGAGCGTGTGTTGGTGTCTCGAGAAAATCGTCCCGGCTACGCTGGTCGGGCGAACAATTAGTCCTCCCCGTTAACCTTTCGTTAAGCGCATGTTCCACGCCGTGCCAGACGATACACTCCGCCCCGCCGACCGCGAGGATGTGCCGTAGCCCTTGGCTACAGCGTTCGATTAGGGCTAAACCGGCAAGCCGCACAAACTCACCGATCACCAACGGCTAGGGTGCTCGAAGTACCGCTTCCAGCACGTTCCGACGCGGACGCTTTATTCGTTTCGAAAGTTGGCATGGTCAAGTCAAGGCGCTTTACAACCCTAGAGGGGATGCGGGGGGTTGCTGCCATCTGTATCGTTCTGATGCATGGACAGGAGTTATTCGGCCTCGCCGCGCCACAAAGCGCCTATCTCGCGGTCGATTTCTTCTTCGTTCTAAGCGGCTTCATCCTCGCGCAAGCCTATGCGAAGAGGCTGGATGCTGGCCTGCCGGGCTTCATCTTCATGCGTACGCGGATCCTGCGGCTATACCCGCTATACATTGTGGGATCGCTCACCTCGGTCGCGCTGGCTTTGTTCTCCCTGTTCGTCCGCGGCAACGATGCGCTGTGGGCGTTTACTCAGCCACTCGTCAGCGTGCCGTTCGCGTTGCTCATGCTGCCGTCGCCTGCCTCGAGCCTGATGTATCCGCTGAACGCCCCCGCTTGGTCCTTACTGCTCGAACTCCTGGTGAATGTCGCTTTCGCAGTGCGCTGGCTACGCAGCGGGCCGGCGCTGATGGTGATGGTGGGCGTGTCGGCCGTGCTGCTGCTGCTGGCGGCCGAAAGGTCCGGCGGGCTGGATCTCGGCTGGGGGAAGGAGAACGTGGCCGGGGGCCTAGCCCGCGTCTTCTTCAGCTTTCCGCTCGGGGTTCTGCTGCACCGAGTGCGTCGGCGCATCCGGTTTTCCGACGCCTTGAGCGCCGCGCCGGTGCTGGCGCTTGGGGTGCTGCTGTATGCCGCCCCTACCGGGACGGCGCGTACCGTGTTCGACCTCGTGATGGTGCTGGTGCTTTCCCCTTTGCTGGTGCTGGCGGGCGCTGTCAGCCATCCCATTTCCGACCGGATGAACGGGCTGTACCTGTTTTTGGGGGCGATCTCCTATCCGATCTACGCCTTGTACCATCCAATCCTGATAGCGTCCGTCGGCACGATCGCGCGGCACGTGCCGGCCGGTATGGCCAGCATCGTAGCTGGGCTCGTGGTAATCGGCACCCTGCTTGCCGTCTCATGGTATGCAGCCCGACTGGATACGCGGATTGGCGCTGCGATCCACCGGCACCTACACCGGAGCCGAGAGGTCGAAGGGACGAGTTGAGGCCGTCAAGGTAAACCATCTGGCGTCTATTCTTGGGCTGCCCCGCGGTAGATCAGTAAGTCCAGGCGTCGCAGTAGATCCTGGTGAATTTTCTCGAGTAATCCGAGATGCTGAGTTAGCCGTCGAACCAAGCACTCATACTGGCAGCGACAGGCAGCCGGGCCTCACCAAAATTGGTGTCGAAATCAGCGAAGTCACCGTTCTTCAAGCTCATCGCGGCGCAACTATGGCCGCCTGTGTCGGAATAATAGCTGAATATGTAATAGCGGTCCCGCGGCCTGGTAATCGCTGCCTTGACCTTGTCCGCGCCATTGGCCCGTTCATGATCGTCGGTAATGCCGTAGCGGTTCCTTGGCTACCTATCGACGCGCACTGCGCGACAGGTAGCCACCGATGATCAGGCGCTCCGGTCGCTCAGATGACGGTTAACGCTCAAACCCACCGCCGCGGCCGCCTTCGTAGCCGCCGTGTCCACCATCACGGCCGCACCAGCGCAGCCCTAAAGGACCACAGCCACAGGCTGACAACGTGGTTGCGCTCAGAAGCAATGCCAGCACGGTAAATACCTGCTTCGTTGAGGGAAAAGACATCGTTCGTCCTTGTTCTGACTTCATGGCGTCAGAAGGCAAGGCCATTAGGGCGGAGATGGGGCGTAACGATTTCAGCTCGTATCCGGCACAGCGGCACCTATCCCACCGTCGGGGCGCTAAGTGACCGGGCGCCTCCGACGCGTCACGTGCGGGTGCACACCGGCGACCGTGGGGGAAAGCACGACAGGTGCAATGGTGTATGGAAGCCCTACTTCCGCGTCCTCTCGTGGCGCGGTCGGGATAACGGTGGCCAGCAACCCTTCTCGTGTTCACCGCGACTAGTTATCCGGCGGGCACGATCCGCAACACTCAGGCCAACGCTTCCAGGCCGCGCCTCTCGTCGAGTTGGTGCATCTGGGGATCAAGCATCTTGCCCAGCACTGCGGCTTGGCGCCTCACCTTTGCACTGAAACTTGGATCCCAGACGATCGCGCGAAGGCAAAGAAACCCCAAGTCTTCCGACGTTGGCGCAGGATGTCTGCTAGCATCATTAGCGAGGCGTGTTGAGAGCACGTCTTCGGTCTCCGTTCTAACTTACTGACACCTATACAAATTGAGTGAATCTGGTGTCTAGAAGGCTTAGTGCCCCAAACGTCGATTTAACGGTTTACTCACGACGGCCACAAAGCTCCGCCTATGCGCGCAGGTTGGCCGTCAACCGTTCGCTAACCACTGCCGGTCCATCTCTCGACACCTTCGTGGGTAGCGGGTCCAAACTCGGTGGCCAGCGACTACAGCTACGCAAGTTGCCTTCCAGCTTTTGCCGTCGGGAGACGTTCGGGATGCGCGTGCAGTTCAGGTCGGCAAGACAGTGTTGAAGTGGTGCGCGCCGCTGCTAGTGCTCGCCCTTCTTGCGTATGCGCTTCTCGCGGGCGGGTGATCCGTCGCCCTGTAGTCGGCAGCACCTACATGGCCCCGATCCGCCATACCTTCGCCAGCGCCGCATCCAGCAATTCCGAAGGAACTTCGGCATTACGAATGGTTCATGTTCGAGAGGCATGGAAGTGAAGACGTGGAACAATCGGGAACGTGTTGGGATGAGGTGGGACGCGGTGGATAGCTGGCTCGTAATCAGCGGTTCATTGGTTCGAACCCAACATCACCCACCATTCCTGTCCGGTATTGTCGAGGGTTGCGGTCGGGTGCCGATCGGGATACGCGTGCTCCAGCCGGCCCCGACGTCACCTACGCGCAGAACGGCTGCCTTCCTACTCGGGCGAGCTTGGACTGGAGTGAGGGTCCGCGACGGGACGTCCGTAGGGCTTCAAGTCGGTCTCGACTTCCAACGCTAGGGGCTTGCTGAGCACATGACGATGTTTGATTGCCTGGACCGTGTCGGTTCTGACAGGTGTTGACCGTCAGTAGCCAGCCCAAGCACCTGCCAGCCCTCGACGGCCTGCGCGGTGTCGCCCTCCTGATGGTGATACTGACGCACGCAAGTGAAGGCTGGGTAGCGGCTGCTTCGACCTTTCGGGACACATCGGGCGAAACTCCGTCCCTTCACATTCCTCAGTGGCTGAGCGTGGTGTCAGGCGGCGCGGCTCATGGCGTCACTCTTTTCTTTCTCGTTAGTGCTTTCACGCTAACGCTCTCTGTCGCGGGCCGGCCGCTTGATCTACGAAAGTTCTTTGTGCGGCGTATCGCTCGAGTAGCTCCGGGATACTGGCTGGCCGGACTGGGCTACACCCTTCTCGCGGGCGCCGCGCCTCGCCTATGGGCGCCACTGGGTTTGAGTGTCCATGATTTCTTGATCGCGGCATTCTTCGGTAGCGCTTGGCTAGGTGGCCCTTCGTTTGCCGTCGTTCCGGGCGGGTGGTCAGTCTCGGTCGAGATGACGTTCTACTTACTGCTGCCGTTGTTGATCATAGTGATAAACGGTCGCCTATGGCGCGCTCTTCTCTTATTCGGACTTGCCCTGATTGCCGCGCAACTACGGACACGACACGAATTTGTCGTGGGTAGCTGGTCATTCGCAGAATACTGTAACCCTATCATTCAGTTTCCAGTTTTCTTGCTCGGCATCGTCGCGGCCATGTTCGTGCGGCGCTTCGACCCTCGTTGTCCCGCAATCGCTGCTCCCTTAGCTCTCCTCGTCGCCATCTTCGTGGTGCCTTTCTCACCCATTCCTGACTGGCATATCCTTACGAGTGTGCAGTTTGCCTTGGTATCTGTGATCGCTGTTGTTGTCGCCGCTACGCGACCCTCGAAGCTTCTGAGTAACGCTGCAATACGTCGGGTTGGTGAAGTCAGCTACAGCATGTATCTGGTCCACTTCATCGTCTTGCCATTCTCGCTTTATATAGCCGAACAGGCATACCCCGAGGCAGACTAAAAGACGTTTGTGTTGCACTTCCTCATCACGGTTATAATCGCCTTCGTGCTTTCATGCGTGACTTACCGATTCGTCGAACAACCTTTCGTCCGTTGGGCCCATCGTTCGGTGGGGAAAAGTGCACGGCCAGTGACTGCAGTGCAGCCTTCGTAAGCTCCGTGTCGTGAAGCGGGATGTCGTCGATAGGGCCCAGCGACTCGATCAGACGCCACCTCCTTTTTCCTTCGGATTGTCCAACCGCGCCGCAGCGCCATGGCAGGCCGCTGTCAGTCCGCCACGGCGCGGCGGCAAATCTGCTTGCCGGGTCGAATGATCTGTCCGAGTGTTGTGGTGCGAAACGGAAAGGGGTCACGATGCCCGAGGAACCAAGCCCGGAATTGAAGGCTCGCGCCATGGCGGCGGGGCTTAGTCTGGCCCTAACCGAGTTCCCGGGCGACGTTGCTGCCGCCGCGGCGTCCGCACTGGCTGCAACCGCTGCGCTCAAGCTGCCGGCCGACCCGGTGGCCGAGCCTTGGCCTCCCATGCAGACCGGGTTTCCGGCATGAGCGAACTGCCCTGGATGGGCGCCGCCGCACTGGCAGCCGCCTACGCCAAACGTGAGCTTTCGCCGGTCGAAGTCGTCGGAGGCCTGTTCGACCGGATCGAGACGTTGGACGGCGAACTGAACGCGTTCATCCTGCCCGACCGGGATGGCGCCATGGCTGCCGCCCGTGCAGCCGAGGCGGAGATGATGGCAGGCCGCAGCCGCGGACCCCTGCACGGCGTGCCATTCGGCGTGAAGGACATCATCGACGTCGCGGGGCTGCCGACCACCTGCCATTCCAAGATCCTCCAGGGCAACGTCGCCAAGGCCGACTCAGTGGTGGTCGCCAAGCTGCGCGGCGCCGGTGCGATCCCGATGGGGAAGCTGTCGACGCACGAGTTCGCCATAGGCGGGCCCTGTTTCGACCTCCCATACAAACCGGCGCGCAATCCGTGGAACCGGGACCATCACCCGGGCGGATCCTCCTCGGGGTCGGGGGCCGGGTTGGCCGCAGGCTTCTTCCCATTGGCACTGGGGACCGACACGGGCGGCTCCGTGCGCAACCCGGCGAGTGCATGCGGCATCGTGGGACTGAAGCCGACCTATGGGCTGGTATCGCGCCGCGGCGTATTCCCGCTTTCGTTCACGCTCGACCATGTCGGCCCCATGGCGAGGGATGCGGCAGACGCGGCCCTGCTGCTGGATGCGATGGCTGGGCACGACCCGGCGGACCCGGGCAGCGCCGCGGCGCCGGTCCTACGCGCCGCAGACGGGATCGCACATGGCCTTGCGGGGCTGCGCATCGGTTATATCCGTCATTTCCACGAGGCCGACGCCCGCGCGCACGAGGATGTAGCGGCCGGGCTGGACGGTGTGGCAGCGGCCTTGGCGGAGCAAGGTGCGACGCTGCGGACGGTGACCCTGCCGCCGCTCGCGGAATTCACCGGTTGCAACCGCACCATTTTGGCGGCTGAGTCGTGGTCCATCCATGCCCCGTGGCTGCGCAGCCGCCCCGGTGACTATGCCGCCATGACACGCAGCCGACTGATGACGGGGGCGTTCATCAGCGCAGGTGATTATGTGGGCGCCCAACGCGCCAGGCTGGCGCTGATCCGCGCGGTGAACGACGTGTTCCGCGATGTGGACGTCTTGCTATGTGCCAGCTCGCTCGACCCTGCCTGCCGGATCGACGACGCGGCGGAGGTCGCACGCACCTACAGCCGCCAGTGCCGCATGCCGTTCAACGTGACCGGACATCCGGCGCTCGCGATGATGGCGGGGCTGTCGCGCGACGGCTTGCCAGTGTCGGTGCAGTTCGTGGGCCCGTTCCATGCCGACGCCTTGCTGCTGCGCGTGGCAGCGTCCTACGAGCGCACCGCATCGTGGCGGAGTGCGCGGCCGAAATTGGCCGCGTGACACCGTAGGGCAGACCTATGCCCGGCGGTCCAAACTAGCTGAGCGCACCAGCGGCGGACGGGTAGCAACGCGCGCAACCCGGCAGATCGTCGCGTTCACCTCGGCGGGTCAGATTGAACGATACCAGACGCCTAGAAGGGCGCATAAACGGGAGGAAACCGATGCGGCGATCAACTCTGAGAAGACTGGCCGGGATTGCACTCGGCGTGCTGATGGCAACGCCTGTTACAGCGCAGGAGAGACACGTCAACCTAAGGATAGCCCTATGGGTGCCGCCCAGCCATCCGCTGGTGCAGGCCGTGCGCGACTGGGCCGCCGACATGACCAAGGAATCCGGAGGAACCATCACGGCCACGATTTTCCCGGCTGAACAGTTGGGCAAGGCATTCGACCATTACGATATGGTCCGGGACGGCATCGCGGACGTCGCTTATGTCAGCCCCGGCTATCAGCCCGGCCGCTTCCCCATCATCAACGGGCCGCAGCTGCCGTTCATGCTCACCGACGCGAAGGAGGGCTCGGCCGCGGTGGACGAGTGGTACGCCGCCTATGTCGCCAAGGAGATGCCGGACACGCATTTCTGCGTTGCCTTCGTCGCCGACCCAGGAACGGTGCACTCTACGGCCAAGATTACCTTGCCGCAGGACATGCGCGGGCTGAAGGTGCGGCCGGCGCAGGAGACGGTGGCGCAGATGGTCACCCTATTAGGGGGAACCAACGTCCAGGCATCGATCGGCGAGGCGCGGGACCTGATCGGCCGCGGCGTTGCGAATGCGATCACCGACTTCTGGAACTCGCAGTTCCTGTTCGGCATCAACGATGTCACCAAGTTCCACGTCGACTTTCCGCTCTATACCAGCAGCTACGTGCTGCCGTTCAACATGGCTACCTACAACGGCATGTCGCCGGCGCAAAAGGCCGTGGTGGACCATCATTGCACGCCGGAGTGGGCGAAGCGGCTTGCAACCAGTTGGTCCGACTTCGAGCACGCCGGCCGGGCGCTGACCCTGAAGGCGCCGGGCCACACGGTCGTGGAGCTGACGCCGGAACAACTGCAAGCGTGGAAGGACGCGTTGTTGCCGGTGACCGCGTCCTGGGAAGCCGGCGTGCGTAAGGCCGGGCAGGATCCGGCCCCTATTTTGGCGTCGCTGCATCAGCATCTGGAAGCGCATGGTGCAGCCGCCCACTGACGGGGGCGCAATGCGGCGCCCGCGGCATTTCGGCGATCGTTTCATCGCCGGCATCGAATGGATCGCCGCCGGCTTCGTCGGCCTGGTCGCGGCCGACATCTTCATCTCCGTCCTGCTGCGTTACTTCTTCAATTACTCCATCCCGGATGGGTATGATTTCGGCCGGCTGTTCCTCGGCATCCTGATCTTCTGGGGCATCGCCGCCACCAGCTATCGCGGCGCCCACATCACCGTGGATTTGGTGTGGGAGATCGCGAATGTACAGTGGAAGCGGATCATCGACGTGTTCGCGACCTTGATGTTGCTGTTCATCGTCGGCGTGCAGACGGTCATGCTGTTCGACAAGGTGATACAAACCCGCGCGCAGAACGTGCTGACCTATGACCTGCATCTTCCGACTTGGCCGTTCTTCCTGGTGTCGTGGCTTGGCGACGTGTCTGCTGTCGTGCTGATCGCGGTGCGCACCTTCCGCCTGGTGTTCGCGCCCGGCACGGTGAACGAAGCACACACGCTGGAGCCGCTCGAATGAGCCCGGATGCCGTCGCGGTCATCGGCTTCGTGACCCTGTTCGCACTGATGCTGTTGCGCGTGCCCGTCGGCATGGCGATGGGGCTGGTCGGGGTCGCAGGTTTCGGCGCCGTCACCGGGTGGGGGCCGGCGCTGAGCCTGATCGGCCAGACCTCGATGCGGACAGTCACCGACTACACGTTCGGCGTGATCCCGATGTTCCTGCTGATGGGCGCGTTCGTATCCAACTCGGGCATGAGCCGGGAGCTGTTTCGCGCCGCCAACACCTTCCTGGGCCACCTGCGCGGCGGACTGGGTTTTGCCACGATCGTCGCGTGTGCCGGGTTTGCCGCGATCTCCGGCTCGTCGGTCGCAACGGCGGCCACGTTCTCCACGGTCGCGTATCCCGAGATGCGGCGGTTCGACTACCCGCAATCCATTGCCGCCGGCACTATCGCGGCGGGCGGCACGCTGGGCGCCATGTTCCCACCCTCCACCGTGCTGATGGTGTACGGCATCATCACGGAACAGGATATCGGCAAGCTGTTCATGGCCGGCATCGTGCCCGGCCTGCTCGCGGTGTGCATGTACATCGCCACGCTCGCCGTAATCGGGGTCGTGCGGCCAGCCCTGCTGCCCCGCGGCCAACGCAGTGATTGGGCGGCGCGCCGGGCCGCGGTCAAGGACGTGTGGGCGCCGATCCTGCTGTTCGTGTTCGTCATCGGCGGCCTGTATGGCGGCTTGTTCACGCCCACCGAGGCAGGCGGCATGGGGGCAGGGGGCGCTCTCATCATCGGCGTCGTCCGGCGTCGATTGTCCCGCGCACTCATTCTGCAATCGCTGCTGCAGGCGACGCGCACCGCCGCTGCCGTATTCACCGTGCTGATCGGCGCATTGCTGTTCGGCTACTTCCTCACCATCACCGAGACGCCGCAGCATGTGACGGAGTTCCTGACCGGCTTGGGCCTGGGCCGATACGGCGTGTTGCTGCTGATCCTGCTGATGTACCTGGTGCTCGGCTGCCTGATGGACGCCATGGCCATGATCATCCTCACGGTGCCGATCGTTTTTCCGGTCATCAAGACGCTCGGTTTCGATCCCATTTGGTTCGGCGTCATCATCGTCATGACGGTCGAACTCGGACTAATCCACCCGCCGGTTGGCATGAATGTGTTCGTCATCAAGAGCGTGGTCGGAGACTTGAAATTCTCGACCATCTTCCGCGGCGTGGCGCCGTTCATCCTCACCGACCTGCTACGCTTGGCGCTGCTGGTGGCGCTGCCAATCCTGGCCACGTGGCTACCCAGCCTGTTGGCCAATTAGGAAACTCCTGCCATGGACCAACCGACCATCACCGCTGGCGGCGCTCTTTTGGCCCGTTTGAAGGCCGTAGGCGTGGACTACATCTTCGCCAATTCCGGCACCGACTTTCCGCCGATCATCGAGGGTCTGGCCGAGGCGCAGGCCAAGAACATCGCACTACCCCATGCCGTGGTGATCCCGCACGAGCACGCTGCCATGGGCATGGCGCACGGCTATTTCCTGGCGACCGGTCGGGCGCAGGCGGTAATGGCGCACACCAACGTGGGCCTGGCCAATTGCGCGATCGGCGCCATCAACGCTGCAACCGAGCACGTCCCCGTGCTGCTGTTCTCCGGCCGAACCCCCACGGTCGAGGCGGGACGGTTTGGCGCACGCACCGTGCCGATTGGCTGGGGGCAGGAAATGCGGGACCAGGCCGCTTTGGTTCGGGAAGCGACCAAGTGGGATTACGAGCTGCGCTTTCCCGAGCAGGCGCTGCAGGTGGTGGACCGCGCCTATGCGATCGCGAATTCCACGCCGAAGGGACCGGTCTACGTCAGCCTGCCGCGGGAGGTGCTCTGCGAACAATGTCCATCCGCCACGTTGGACGCGCCACCCTCGATGCAGCCGGTCGCGCTGGCCCCGTCTGCGACTGCGGTCGAGCAGGCGGCATCGCTGCTGGCTTCGGCGCAGCGCCCCCTGATCGTCGCACAACGTGGCGCCGGCTCGGCGGAGGGGTTCGACGCGCTGGCGCAGTTCGCGTCGGATTGGGCAATTCCCGTTTGCCAGTACTGGGCGGTACAGTTGGCGATAGCGACCGATCATCCGATGTATGTCGGCGTGGACCCCGGACCTTGGCTCGCCACGGCGGATGTGGTGTTGGTCATCGACTCGCTGGCTCCTTGGTCGCCGGCGACGCACGGCATGGATGCAGCCTGCAAGGTGATCCACGCCGGGCCGGATCCGCTATATGCGCGGTTCCCAGTGCGCAACTTCCGCTCGGACGTGGCGCTGGCCGGTGAGACGGCGGAGGTGATCACCGCGTTGGCCGACGCGATGCGTCCGATGCTGGAGACCCATGGCGCCGGCCGTTCCGAACGCAAGCTGCACGTGGCCGAACGGGTGCGGCAAACGCGCGCGCAGGTTGCAGCGGTGGCGGAGGCGGGCGGTGCGGGCGAGCAAATGACCAAAGCCTGGGTCAGCCTGTGTCTGTCGCGTGCGATCGAGGGCCGGCCGGTCAGCATGCTCTCGGAACTCGGCTGTCCGCTGGAGCCGATGACCCTGCGTGAGCCAGGCAGCTGGTTCCAGGAACCGCATTCCGGCGGCTTAGGCTGGTCCTTCCCTGCGGCGCTCGGAATCCAGTTGGCCCGGCCGGAGCGGCTGGTCGTGGCGACCATGGGGGACGGGTCCTACATGTTCGCCAATCCCGTCGCTTGTCACCAGATCGCAGAGGCTATGAGCCTGCCAGTGCTGATTCTGGTGCTGAACAATCGGGAGTGGGGCGCGGTGCGGCAATCCGTGCTGGGTGTCTATCCGGACGGCCACGCGGCAAAGACCAACCGCATGCCGCTGACGTCGCTGGAGCCAACGCCGGATTTCGCCATGATAGCGAAAGCCAGCCGCGCGTGGACTGCAACCGTGGATTTGGCCAGCGACTTGCCTAGCGTGCTCGCTGCGGCGATCGCCCACGTGACGGGCCATCGGACGCAGGCCCTGGTGGAGATCCGGGTGGCGCCTTGAACTTCGCGGGCTGTCGCTGGCAACTGGCCCGCAGTCTACACGAGCGCGCTCAAAGTGGAGGAGGTCGCAAATGGAATTCGGCGGATACAGGTTGGATATCCTGGTCCAGGGTTATCCTGGTAAGACCAAGCGGCATGGCGGCCTGGGGTGGAGCACCGTGGCCCTACTGCGCGGTCATGGTCACACTGTCGTGCTCGACACCGGCGGCTTCGGCGTGCGCGGCCTTATTCTGGAGGCACTTGGCCGGCTGGACGTAGCGGCTAGCGAAGTGACGGACCTGCTGCTAACCCACTTGCACTATGATCACGTGATGAATTGGCCGCTCTTCGTCGGGGCGCGCATGGTGGTGGGCCGGACGGAATTGGACTGGGCCAAAGGACTACCCTTCGGCGACCCATTGGTGCCGGAGCTGTACGTAAGCGAGCTTGCCAAGCACCCCAGGCTCGTGACGGTGGAGGACGGGGACGAGGTGCTGCCGGGCATTACCGCCCACCTCGTGCCGGGGCACACGCCGGGGCACCTGATGTTCCTGGTGCAAGGCGACGAGAGTGGCGACCTGCTGCTGATCCAGGACGCCGCCAAATATCGCGCGGAGCTGCTGCAGCGCGCTGCAGATATGACGTACGACCCGGCGGTGACTGCCGCCAGCATCAACCGAATTTGGGAAGTCTGGCAGCGCAAGCCTGGTTCGGTCCTGTTGCCGGGCCACGACCAGGCCATGGTGCTGCGGGACGGCATCCCGGTCCGCATGAACCGCGTGGACGCGGCCATTATCGCCATCATGGGCACCGATATAGCCGACCGTGTCGAAATCGACCTGGCTTGCCCAAGTTAGGTCTTTCCTAAGTAACGCTACCTGGCTGCGCCCATCGCATCAAGGCCGGGCGGGCAGGTCCATGTCCAACAGCGAGGACGACAGCGACTTGCCGTGTTGGTCCAGGGACAGGGATCGCGTGACGCCGCCGCCCAGCGCGCCTTCGATGACGAAGTTCAACGCGTCAAGGCCGGGGATCTCGTACCGGCGCACCTGGCCGCGGACGAAAGCGGCGAAGTGGGTGCGGACCCGCTCGGCCGTCACCTGCTCCGCGAGGAAGGCGTAGTCGGCAGGGTTGTACGCGATTATCGAGATGTTGGACACGTCGCCCTTGTCACCAGTGCGGGCATGGGCGAGTTCGCGGAGCTTCATCACGCCACCTCGTAGCTGATCTCGGGCGTGACCCACTCGCGCGGAATCAGTGTGGACGCCACGGCCAGGATTTCGCGCGCCGACTTCCACGCACCGCCGCCGCCCGCCGGACCGTTGGTGTAAAGCGTCTCCACCTCGTTGCCGATGCGCACGGCCTCGCGCATCGATGCCGTGCGGCCAGTGACGCGGATGCGCGCCTCCTCCGGTTCCGCGTTCACGGGCACGGTCGGGCCGCGGCGGACAGAATCGGCGCCGATGATGTCGAAGCGTGACTCCGTCATCGCCACTCCGGTCAACTGCAGACGCTCCGCGACGATCTGCAACGCCAGCCGCGCGCGGGCGAGGGCACCAGGCCCGGCGTACGAGATTTGTCCCTCGCCGATATAGCTGTCGTGATAGCCGATGGAGACCTTCAGCGTCGGCGTCCGCTCGGTTCCAGTGCTGCCCGTGACGGCCACGCGGTCCGGCCCCTGCTGGTGCAAGCGAACAGCACTGAAATCCGCGACGACATCGGGCTGAATGTAGCGCCTCGGGTCGTGCACCTCGTAGAGGATCTGCTCCTTGCAGGTGGCGACGCTCACCAGACCGCCTGACCCGGTGACCTTGGTGATCACCGCATCCCCGTCCGGCGTCACCTCGGCGAGGGGAAAGCCCAATCGCGCCAGGTTAGGCACGTCCTTATAGCCGGGATCGGCATAGTAACCGCCGGTGATCTGCCCGGCGCATTCCAGCAGGTGGCCAACGAGGGTGCCACGACCTAGACGCTCCCAGTCGTCCATCGCCCAGCCGAACTCGTGGATCAGCGGCGCCAGGAACATCGCCGGGTCGCCTACGCGGCCGGTGATCACGACGTCGGCGCCGCCTTGCAAAGCGGCCACGATCGGCTCCGCCCCTAAGTAGGCGTTGGCGGAGATCATCGCGCCTGCCACGTCGGACACGCGCCCTTCGCGCTCGATCAGCTTCAGGTCGGCATGGCGCAACGCCTCGGTCACGTCGTCCCCGCTCACGGCGGCGATGCGCAGGCCGGACAGGCCGAGCTCGCGCGCGACCCGGGCAGTCTCGCGGGCGGCGGCCTGGGGGTTGGCGGCGCCCATGTTGGTGATGATGCGCACCTTGCGTTCGGCACAGGGGCGCAACACGGTTTGCATGCGCTCGGTGAGCAGCGGGTCGTAGCCGCCGGCGGGATCGCGCTGCCGCACCTGTTGGGCCAGCGCGATGGTGCGTTCGGCCAGGCACTCGAACACCAGGTAATCGAGTGCGCCATGCTCAGCCAGCTCCAACGCCGGCTCGATCCGGTCCCCGGAATACCCGGCGCCGGAGCCGATCCGCAGCGTCCTCACAGCGGGTGAAACCCGAATGCCGATGTCAGCATGTATCCCCCGTAACACGTCCGGCGTTAGGGGCCGGTTCGCGGCAGCATCGTAGGGGCAAAGTTTGCCATGCGACAAAGACATTCATCAGCTGGCGAGCGCGCTCACCCTAGATCCTCAGCCGACAGAGGGGGGGCGCGCACGGGCAGGATCCGGGCGTGCCGCGCCCCCTCCACCATGCAAGCGCATGGTCCCCCTCCCCCGCGAAGAAGCGGGGGAGGAACTTACTTGGTCGGGGGCTAAGCCGACTTCTTCAGGTTCCACATTAGCGGTAGGCCTTTCAACACGCCGCTCAGCGTCTTGCGGTAGGCTGTCGGCTGGTAATATTCGCCCGTCGGCAAATACGGTACGTCCTGGAACGCCTGCTGCTGGATCTGCACCGCGATCGCCTTCTGCGCCGCCAAGTCCGGCGCCTCGAACCAGGCGTCCCGCAGCTGCTCGAGTTGGGGAGAATTCAACCAGCCGAACCACCCAGCCTCGCCATTGCCACGCAGGCCAAGATGCGTCGCCGGCGTGAACTGGTCCACGCCGAAGAAGCTGGTGAAGAACACGCTCCACCCGCCCTGATCGACCGGGGCCTTGCTGGTCCGGCGCTGGATCACCGTGCCCCAATCCGTGCTGACCACGTCCACGTTGATGCCGGCCTGCTTCAGCATGTCGGCGCCCACCTCGCCCAACGCCTGCAGCGCCGGCAGGTCGGTCGCAACCAGCACCACCGCGCGCTCGCCCTTGTAGCCGGCGGCGGCGAGCTCCGCCTTGACGCGGGCCATGTCGCGCTTGCCTTCGAACACCGACACTCCGGCGTTGCTGGCCAGCGGCGACGTGGCGGCGAAATACCCGACATCGTCCTTCCACAGCGAATGGTCGGTCCCCGCCACCGCCTGCATGAAGTCGGCCTGGTTCACCGCACCCAGCAGCGCGCGCCGGATCGCCGGGTTGTTGAACGGCGGCTGCAGATGGTTGAACCGCAGCATGCCCGGCAGCCCCGACGGGTCTAGCGTATCGATGGTCAGATTGCCGTCCGTCCGCAACACCGGAAGCAGGTCGAGCGACGGCTCCTGCCACCAATCCACCTGGCCCTGCTGCAGAGCGGCCATGGCGGTCGCCGGGTCGGGGATCGCGCCCCACTCGATGCGGTCCAAATACGCGACCTTGGGCCCGGCGGTCCAACTCGGCGTGCCACTCGGCCGCGGCACGTAACCGTCGAACCGCGTGTAGACGCTGAGCGCACCCGGCACCCGCTCGGCCGCGACGTAGCGGAACGGGCCGCTGCCGACCATCTCGCTGATCGGCTTGAACGCGTCGGTGCTGGCCAGGCGCTCCGGCATGATCGCGCACATGATGCCGGCGACCTTGCCCAACGCGTCCGGCAGCAGCGGGAACGGTCGCTTGAGGCGGAACACCATCGTCTTGTCGTCGGCGGCCGAAAGCTCGTCGGTGGCCGCCATCAGCGCCTGGCCGAATGCGTCCCGCTTGCCCCAGCGATTGACGCTGGCGACGCAATCGCGGGCGAGCACGGGGGTGCCGTCGTGGAATTTCAGGCCGTCGCGCAAAGTGAGCCGCCAGGTCTTGCCATCGGGCTCGGTGGTGAAGCCGTCCACCATCTGCGGCTGCGCCTTGAACGAGGCATCCTGGCCGAACAGCGTGTCGAAGATTACGAAGCCATGGTTGCGGGAGATGTAGGCGCTGGTGACGACGGGATCGAGCAGGGGCACGTCGATCTGCGGCACGAACTTGAGCGTCTTGGCGGTTTGCGACCGGGCGACATGCGGGGCGGCAAGTGCCACGGCGCCGGTGGCGAGCAGGGTGCGGCGTTTCATCATCGGAAGGCCTCGGGTCGGTGTTGGAGGGCGTGCAGCAAGTTCCAGGCCATGGCGGTGGCGCTACGGGTCGAGCAACGGCGTGATGTAGTGCATGATCCAAGGGCGCGGCGCGGTCGACCAAACGCCACCCGTGCTCTCGTTGCGTTCCAACAAAGCCTCCGACCCTCCAGGATTGAGCGCGAAGAAGTTGAGGCCGATCGAGTGGGCGCGGAAATACTCGTTCATCTTCGCCACCCACTTCCGGTCGGTCTCGGTATTCACCGGAGCGCATTCGACGGTGTTGACCGAGTGGATGGTACGGCCGGCAAGTGTGTAGTCGACGTTGAACTGCTGGCCCGACACGGCGCCAGGTAGAAGCTTGACCGGGACGAACTGCCGCGAGCGGCCGGCACGCCAGGTGAACGAGCCGCTCGCCCCCTCGAAGGTCACGCCTGCGGTCGATCCGTAGTTGGCTGCGAGCGCCCAGGTGCAGACCTGGTCCGTTTTGGGGGCGTCGGTTTCGATCGGAACGGAGACGATGTGGCTGTCGATCGGTGCGTGGCCATAGCCGATCGACGTATAGTTGGTGACCGTCGTGACGAAGCGGGCGCCCATTTCGCCCAGCCACACCGGGGCGATGTTCTGCTCCGCGATGAAGCCCCACTGCGCGCGCCAGATGCTTGGCAGGTTGTCGGGGAATGTCGGGTCGTAGTCGTAGAAGGCATTCAAGCCCTTCGGCGTGGCGTTCCACGCGGCCGCGTTGGCGGTGCCGAGGCTGCCGAAACCTTCGCCGCCGGTCGAACCGTATTCGTGTGCGGAGTAAATAACCTTGCCTGGCTTGTTCAGCACCACCGGCCGGGTCGCGACGTTCTGTAACGCGCAGGAGAAGCCAGGGGCCAGGTGGATGTCGTTGCCCGCGCCGGCCGGGCCCGGCAGGGCGATCTGCATCCCAGGCCGCCACCAGGTCGCGCCCTGGCACACGATAAGCACGTTTGGATTGACCGCGTGGATCGCGTTGCCGGCGCGTTCGTAGAACTCTGGAAGGCTGGTTTCGAGGTTTGCGGCCGAGAGCGCTTTCGTCGTCTCCCACGAGCCACCGACCGGCTCGTTGATGATATCCATGCCGCATACGACGGGGTTGCCGGCATAGCGTCGCGCCAGCGCGACCCAGGCGGCGAGCAGCTGTGCCTCGTTGCGGTCTTCGTGGGTGGCGCCGGCGGTCTGCCCGGCGGCGTTGCGGGTCGCGGTGGTGAACCATTTCTTGGTCACCATCCAGTTGGGCACGCGGCCTGCCGGGTCGAGCTCCTTGCGGTTGTCCAGCTCTTCGTTGAAGGCCCGGCTGTTGCCGAGTTGGTCGCTGTAGGACGGTGCCAGGCAATGCATGTCGAGGATGATGCGCAGCCCGAGCGTGCCGGCGTGGTTCACGATCTTGTCCAGCATCTCGAGCGACGAGATGAACGGTTGCGAACCTTGCCGATAGGGCGCGCCGGTCGCGGCGTCGTAGGCGTTGGTGGTGAAGAAGTCTGGGTTCGCGTCGTAAGTCATGTAGTAGCTGGCTGTGTCGGGGCGGCGCCCGTTCGCTTCCGTCCAGTCGGCGGGGGAGCCGTTGTGGCTCCACGTGATGTCCTCGCAGATGCCGAGGCGGATGCCATTGAACCCGGCGGCTTTGATCTCGTCGATGATGCCGTAATGCGTGATGGTGCCGCGGGCATTGCGGCGCGTTTTATAAGAACGGCCGTCCAACCCTTCCGGGATCAGATGCGGCCCGTCCATGCCGTACCAATCGACTGTGCGGGGGACGTAAGGCACCAGATGCGCGTCCTTGAGCACGGCCCCGTGGGCCGTGAGGTAGGTCAGCCGGGCCATTTCGCCCCCTCCCCTAACCCCTCCCGCAAGGGGAGGGGAATAGACAGCGACCCCCAAAACGCAAACGACGCGGGCGATTTCGCACCCGCGTCGTTCAAGCTACCGTCGGAGCCCGAAGCTGCTTAGGCGGACTTCGCCATGATCTCGTCGGCGATGTTGCGCGGCACCGGGTCGTAGTGGTGGAACTGCATGGTGAAGGACGCGCGGCCCTTCGTCA
>CAXTWC010000103.1:0-19231 GCA_964247805.1 uncultured Acetobacteraceae bacterium
GCAGCAGTGGCTGCCGATCCAGGTCGGGCAGCCCGATGACCAGGCCCGAGCCGGCGCGGCCTGAGAAACCAAGCTGCCCGGAGTGCGGGCTTATGCGGCTGCCTCATGATCCTCAGCATCGATCTCGGCACCGGCAGCCGAGTCGTCGTGTGATACCGGCTCGGGTGGCTTCGCCTGAGGCGCCTTCGGAGCAGCGACCCTGGTCCTGGAACGGGTCGGTTTCGGCGCTGCCGCCGCCGGTTCGGCAGTCTCGGCGCCTTCGCGCACCAGGCGCTTCAGCTCCTTGTTCTGCTTGCGCAGACGCGACACGGCGCGCTCCAGCTTTGCCAGCTGCGCCTCGAGCTCGGCCTTGTTCAGCTTCGGCGTGCCGGGAGCTGCTTTGCGTGCACTCGCCGTGCGCGCTGCAGCCCGGGTGGTCTTGGTGGGTTCAGCCGGCACGCGGTTCTTCGAGCCGAGCGGGCGTCCGCGCTTCGGCTTCCGAGCCACACGGTTACTCGTCATGAGTGACTTGGTTGACTGCTTCTTGATTGCACTGGTGGCCATGACGCTCTTCTATCTCGTGTGGGAAGACAACAGCACCTGCAGATTTGAGTCGATAGCGGAAGACTGTGTTGCACAGATCGGCCGGCAGGCGGTGGCGAGGCTCAGCGTGGCTTATGGGAGGCGAACGCAATCCGGACGTCCGAGCTCGAGCATCCGGCTCAGTGCATGTAGGGCAATCACGACCTCGGCTGCTCGACGCTGACCGGTACATGAATCGTAGTCCGTCGCAGATGACATATTTGAAGCGGCTGACGTCGGCCTCTACCAGCGCATGCTAATTATAGCTTGAGGTCTTCTGCCAAGTCATGCAGCCCCCCCCCCCCGGGAGATGCTCTGCAGGTGCCGGTCGCACATAGTAGACGCTGTCTCGGCTATCTCGCTCAACACGGCGCTGGAATGTGGCGGGGATGATGACGGACGCCGCGGGATGATGTGCGGCGCCCTCGCCATAGGCGCCGTCCTTACCGTAGGCATCGTCGGCAGTGAATGAGATGACCGGGCTGGTTACCTGATCGAGAAGGACCAACCTGCGAGGCATCGTCCACGTCGCTGATGCTCAGCGCCGCCGCGGCGATCTGCCCAGTGTCGGCATCCACGGCGATGTGCAGCTTGCGCGAGGACCGCCGTGTCTTCGTGCCGTGCTTCTCGAGCGGCCATTCACCAGAGCCGCAGAGCTTCAGCCCGGTGCTGTCCACCAGCAGGTGCACGGGACCGAAGCCTGGCCCTGGGCGAACCACCTCCAGGTTCTCGGCGCGGCGTCTCAAGGTCGTGTGGTCCGGCGCCGCGAGATTGAGGCCGAGCAGGGCAATGATGGAGCCGATGACCTCTCGGACTGCCACGGCGCTAAACGGAACACTGCTCTCAGCGTCCGCGCACTAGCCGGGCTCGGAGTCACGTGGCTGACCGCCTCGCGTGCTCCGCGATTCAGCTGTCCAGGCCGCGATCCCGGCGTCAGTGAACCAGACCGTCAGGCTGCCGCGCTGCCGCAGGGCCGCATCTCAGGCAGCAGAATCTGCGGCGCGCTGCCGCTGCTTTGCGATGTGGCGACGACGCTCGGCATTGGCTTTGAACGGCAAGTTCACGTACCTAAGGACACGAATTTAGCAGAGACTCCCTCGCTCAGCCTATCTCAATCAAGTCACCCTGCCGATCCATGCACCACTTTCGCGCGTCAGCTTATTGCCGTGCCCGTTAAACTGGCTATAGCTTATTCTTCCTGGTCTTCCAGTAATAGTCCTCGACGCTGTTGAGGTGCTGGCGCATAGCCTCCTCGGCTGCGTCAGGATCAGCGTGCTTGATTGCCCTAAAAATGGCGCGATGAGATTTTAGTGCGCTGCGGGCGGCTCCCGGACGGGTCAGCGATGTCGCCCGCTGCTCAGTCAGCCACTCGGCAAGCGCCATATGGAAGCCGATGAAGATCGGGTTGCGCGTGATCTCGGCAAGAACGAAATGGAAGGCAACGTCCGTCCGGGCGAAGGCTGCCATGTCCGTCACCGCCGCCTCATTGTTCGTCAGCGCTTCGCCGAGCCGATGGACCTCCTGCTCCGTCGCATGCTCGGCGGCATGACAGGCAAGGCCTACCTCGAAGAACATGCGCGCCTGCTGGAAGTGCCGCACCCCGTCCGTCCTGCTCAGCAGATAACGCGCCGAACTACCCAGCTCGCCGACCAGGTTCGATGCCGAGGGGATCGAGACCTTGGCGCGCTCACCGTTCTGGATCGCGATCAGTCCGGCCTTCTGCAGGGTGAGAAAGGCCTCTCGAACAGCCGGACGGCCTACGCCGTAGCGTTCCATGAGATCCCGCTCGGAGGGAAGCATGTCACCAGGCTGCAGGCTTCCAGCGAGGATCTGCTGTTCCAGGCGGTGGGCGATCTCCTCGTAAACTCTCTTGCGCTTGATCGGCTCGACCGCCATCCCGTGCTCCAGCTGCATTCTACCAAGACCATCCATATCACCCTTGACGGTATGACAGGTAGACCACAATACTAAGCGGGTGAGCGGTGGAAGCCGGCCCGGAAGTACCGCCTATCGCTGGAGGAGGAAGCCGACGGGCACGTCGGACTCCCCTGCCAGCCATGCTTAGGACATTCAGCACCGCTCGACATGCGGCGAGCATGACACGGCCTCGCACGGTAGAGACAAAGCCGTTGCATGAGAACAACAAGGCCGGGACACGGCCACGTGGAGGAACGAAATGCCGCGTCTCTTATCCAGGTTGGCTATCACAGTGGCAGGAATTGCGCCATTCCTGTCGCCACAACTCGCACCGTCGGCGCAGGCGGCGGATCGGGGCGTCGTCATCGCGTTGTCCAACGCCTATTACGGAAATGCCTGGCGCCACCAGATGGCAGCCAGCTTCGAGGAGACGGCCCGGAGCGCAAAGCAGGCCGGCCTGATTCACGACTACATCGTGCTGAACGGGGACAACACCGTCAGCCAGCAGATGCAGCAGATGAGCAGTCTTATCTTGAAACATGTGAGCGCTATCGCCATTGACGCGGCGTCGCTCACCGCGTTGAACGGCGTGATTCAGAAAGCCTGTGCGGCAGGCATCAACGTGATCGCATTCGATTCGATTGCGAGCGCGCCATGCGCGACTACGTTGACCTGGGATTTTGCCAACTGGCAAGCGAACCAGGTGAGCTGGATCGCGGACGCGATCGGCCGGCAGGGCAACGTGCTTATCGTCCGTGGCGTGAAGGGGTCGGCGCCAGACGAGGAGAACTACAAGCGCCAGATGGAGATGCTGGCGAAATACCCAAAGCTAAAGGTTGTCGCCACCGTCTACGGCATGGCGACAGGTGCTGTCGCGCAGACGGCGGTGGCTGGCGTTCTGCCGAGCCTGCCGCACGTCGATGCGGTGCTGGCGCAGGGCGGCGGCGAGGATTATGGCATCGCTCAGGCCTTCGAACAGTACGGCGACACCTACCGGAACAGATTGCCGGTGATTGGCGGTGGCGGAAGTGCTGACTTCATCCATTGGTGGAGCGAGCAGCGGGCGCACAACGGCTACTCGACCATCTCCATGAACAGCCCGCCGAGTATCGGCTCGGTCGCCTTCTGGCTCGCCCTCGATAGGCTGCAGGATGTTAAGGTAGCAAAGCAACTCTTCATGCCATTCACGACCGTGACCAACGAGACACTCTCCAAGTACCAGGACATGAGGCCGGGCACGATCGTGAGCCCCGCCTACGACAAGGACTGGGTGAAGGCCAATCTATTGCAGGCTGCTAGCCGTTGACGGAGACCAGCGCCCGGTGGCGTCCGGCGCCGGAAACGCCGGTCGCTGGTGACGGACAGAGTTCAAACGACGTGTTGCTGGAGCTTGACGGCGTCGGCAAATCCTTCGGTCCCACTCGTGCTAACCATGCGTTGAGTTTCTCGATCCGCGGCGGCGAGGTGGTAGGGCTCGTGGGCGCGAACGGCGCGGGCAAGAGCACCCTCATGCGGATCCTGGCCGGAGTCACGGCGCCGGACGAAGGCACGATCCGCTTCGCCGGCGGAGCGCTTGACCTGCAGCGCCACTCGCCGCTCGCGGCAAGGGCACATGGCATCCGGATCGTCCACCAGGAGCTCTCGCTGTGCGACAGCCTCAGCGTCGCCGAGAACTTCTATCTTGAGGAGCCGGGGGTTGCGACGGCGACCCTGTTATGGCGCCAGCACTATACCCGCCTGGCGCGCAGCAACATCGAGGCCATCTTTCCTGGCAGTGGCATCGACCCGAGTGCGACGGTTGGTCGCATGACGCTGGCGCAGCGCCAGATGATCGAGATCGCGCGTGCCGCCAGCGATCCGCGTGTGTTGCTACTGATCCTGGACGAACCCACCTCGTCGCTCGATGCCCGGCGCAGCGAGGAGCTTCGCGCCTTTATTACCCGCCGCGCGGCGCAGGGCGTCGCCTTTATCTTTATCAGTCACAGGCTCGCGGAGCTCAAGGCGATCGCGACGCGCGTGCTAGTGTTGCGCGGCGGCGAGCTCGTCTGGCAGTCGCCGGCCGAGCAGATCAGCCTGACGAGACTGGTCGAGCTGATGGCGGGCGGTGCTGTGCTTGGCGCAGAGGGCGCCGCTCACCGCGGCCGGCCCGAGCAGGGCGAGGTGCTCGTCCGTCTCGCCCAAGGTCCGTTCAGCGAGGCAGGCAACCTGGAGATGCGGCGCGGCGACGTCGTCGGGCTGGCGGGGCTCGAGAGCAACGGCCAGCGCGCCTTTCTCCATGCACTGCACATGGGACCACGTGGCGAGCCTACGATCGAGCGCCGTGGGAGGGTCGCGTTCGTCTCCGGCGATCGAGGGAACGAGGGCGTTTTCGCGTTGTGGAACGTGGTGCGCAACGCCTCGCTGGCGGCCCTGGCGCGGCGCTCGCCGCTCGCCTGGCTCGAGCCGGCGGCGGAGGCCGGGTTCGTCCGGCATTGGCTGACCAGAACCCGCGTGGACGAGGCCCGGTTCGGGTCCGGCATCCTCGAGCTTTCCGGCGGCAATCAGCAGAAGGTGCTGATGGCACGCTCCCTTGCTGCCGATCCCGACATCATCCTTCTTGACGATCCGACGCGGGGCGTCGACGTGTCGGTCAAGCGCGATTTCTACGGCTTGATCCGCGACGCCGCCGCGTCCGGTAAGCTGATCGTCTGGCTCAGCTCCGAGGACATCGAGTTCCTCGAATGTGACCGGGTCCTCGTCTTCCACGAGGGCACGGTTGTACGCGATCTTTCCGGAGAGGAGATCTCCGAGGACAACGTGGTGACCGCCGCCTTCGAGCGTCGTCTCATGGCGTCCGACCGATCAATCGAGGCGCCCCGGCGCAGAACCCGTTTCGATCTTTTTCGGATCATCCCGCTGCTGACCGTGGCTCTTGTCTTCGGAACGATCGCCATCCTCAATCCCGGGGCGGCAACGCCCTTCGGCCTCGACCTGCTGATGAGCGCGTCCGTCCCGCTCGTTTTGGTGGCAATCGCGCAGATGTTTGTGATCGGCGGGAGCGAAATCGATCTTGGCGTCGGCGCCCTGGCCGGGTTGGTCAACGTGCTGAGCGCCACGCTGCTCGCGGACAGCTTTGGCGGCGGCATGCTGGCCCTTGCCGCGCTCTGGCTGCTCTACTGCCTGCTCGGACTGCTGATCCGCGTGCGCGGGATCCCGGCCATCGTGGTTACGCTCGGCGCCTCCTTCGTGTGGCTGGGTTCCGGCTACGCGCTGCAGCCGACGCCGGGTGGAAGCAGTCCCGGCTGGCTGAGCGCGGTGGCTGGCGTGAAGCCGCTGGGGATGCCCGCCTCCATCTGGGCGATCGTGCTGGGCGGCGGCGCGGCGTGGCTGATCAACGGCTCGCGTGTCGGTACCGTGCTGCGCGGCTATGGCGCGAACCCGAAAGCGCTGGAGCAGGCAGGGTGGTCGCCGATCCGCGTCTATTTCTGGCGCTACGGCCTTGCCGGCGGCTTTGCATTGCTCGCCGGACTGTCGATGACCGCGATCAACACGGCCTCCGACATCAATGCCGGCAGTTCCTACACGCTTCTCAGCGTGGCCGCCGTGGTAATCGGCGGCTCGGCACTGGCTGGTGGTGCGATCGCGCCGGTCGGCGTGATCTGCGGCGCGCTCACCCTGTCCCTGATCAGCAGCCTTCTCGGTTTTCTAAGCGTCAGCACCGATTACAACGCCGCGGTGCAGGGTGGGATGCTGATCCTGATCCTGCTGTTGCGTCAGGCTCTCGGGCGCAGTGCCAGATGATGGCCATGGCGTTCCTGCGTGCATACCGCTGGAGCTGGTCGGCAATCGGCGTCTTCGTGCTCTGGACCATCCTGAGCGTGACCTCTCACCGGCTCAGTCTCGGCAGCCTGTCGGGCGTCGTGGTATCGGCTTCCTTTCTGTTCCTCGTAACGCTGGGCCAGATGTTCGCTGTTGCGACTGGAGGTGGCAACATCGACCTGTCGATCCCCAACGTCATCACGCTGTCGGCCTTTGCCACCGCCATCCTCTCCGGCGGCACCAATCTCGGCCTGTTCTATGCGGTTCCGGCAGTGGTGCTGATCGGACTCGTCGTGGGCGCCGTGAATGCCTGTCTAGTCCTGCGATTCCGCATCCCGGCCATCATCGCGACGCTTGCGGTGGGCTATGTTCTGGCGAGCGCGACGCTGCTGGCCAACCGGCTGTTCACCAACTTTCACGTCAGTCCAATCCTCCACGCGGTCGCCACCGCACGGCCGCTCGGCGTGCCGTCGATGCTGCTGGTGGCCCTGCTTCTCCTGGTGTTGGTCGAGAGCCTCCTCAACCGCACCGTCTACGGTCGCATGCTCATGGCCGTTGGCCAAAGCGGGCGAGCTGCGGCGCTGAGCGGCGTGCCGGTGGGCGGCTGCGTCGCAGCTGCCTTCATGATCAGCAGCACCCTTGGGGCGGTCGACGGCATGCTGCTCTCCGCCTATTCTGGCGGCGCCTTCCTCGACATGGGCACACCCTACCTGCTCCAATCCGTGGGAGCAGTGGTGGTCGGCGGCACACTGATCTTCGGCGGCAGCGCCACGGCCCTCGGCAGCTTCTTCGGGTCGGTCCTGCTGGTGCTCATCGTGACCACGATGCAGGTCGGTCAGCTAGCCGGCGGAACCCAGGACATCGTCCAGGGGATCGTCATCATCGTGGTGCTAGCCGCGGCGGGAACCCGCCCGATCTCCCGCCGCCTAGTCCCGAGCAAGGGAACCGCCACATGACCGAGGCAGACATACAGCCTGCGGACGCCT
Organism: uncultured Acetobacteraceae bacterium; assembly: GCA_964247805.1. Classification (GTDB taxonomy): domain Bacteria; phylum Pseudomonadota; class Alphaproteobacteria; order Acetobacterales; family Acetobacteraceae; genus LMUY01. The sequence continues at coordinate 7,263 of CAXTWC010000103.1, forward strand.
CCACCGCATCCCAGTTCAAGTGTCCCCGAAGCGTGGTCCTTTGCGGCACGGACCAGCCGGACGGATCCAGCCATTTCCTACGGGCAGGTTCCGTGACGGTCGAGATCGACCAGGGTCAGCTTCGCTATGTGCGGGTCGGGGAGGAGGAGGCGGTTCGCGCCATCGCCTTCGTGGTGCGCGACGTGGAATGGGGAACCTATACCCCGGAGATCTCGAAGCTCGCGCTGGAGAGATTCGAAGACCGATTTCATTTGCGCTACGAGGCGCGCTGTCACGACCCGCGCCAGGCCTTGCATTATGCGGCATCGATCCGTGGCGAGCCGGACGGCTCGTTATTGTTCGAGGCGGAGGTCGAGGCTGAGACTGACTTCTCCACGGGCCGCACCGGCTTCGTGGTGCTGCATCCCGCGAGCGAGCTTGCCGGACGGACGCTAAAGGTCACCCACACCAACGGCGAGACGGAGACGACCGCGTTCCCGACCCTCATCAGCCCGAGCCAGCCGGTCTTCGACATCCGCAAGCTTTCGCATCCCCTCACCTCGGGCCAATGGGTTGAGCTCGACATGCAGGGTGACGTGTTCGAGATGGAGGACCAAAGGAACTGGGGCGACTGTTCATTCAAGACTTACATCCGGCCTCTCTGGCGGCCGCGCGAGTACGTCCTGCTCGCCGGATCGCGACACGCGCAGCATGTCCGACTGCAACTGAAGGACGGTAGTCGCTCGCCTCCACGCCCGGCGAAATGGAGTGAGGGCGCCGCGGAGGTAGAGGTGACGTGGCGCGGCGACGCGGCTGGTGCCATGCCGCGGATGGCGGTGGGCCTCGCGGCCGAGGAGGTGGACCGCGTCTTCGCGCGCCTGACGGAGGTACGAGCGCTCGCACCGCAAACGCTGCTGCACCAGATCGTCATGCCGCATGGCCACGGGATCACGGAATTGCGCGCGCACCGGCGTCTCTCGGAGGCGATCGGTGCGGAGTCGCAGCTCGAGGCGGTGATCGCCGGCACACGCAGTCCCGAGGAGGAGATTGGCGAGATCGCTAGGGCGGCCTCGGAGGCCGGGTTCGTGCCCTCCTCGATTTCGATCTTTCCCATCTCCGACCTGATCAGCCGCCAGCCGGGGGAGGAGGATCCGTCGGTGCCTCCAGCCGGGGAGATCGTCGCCGCGGCACGGCGCTTCTTTCCTGCTGCACGGCTCGGAGGCGGGATGTACACTTATTTCACTGAGCTGAACCGAAAGCGTTCGCCAGCTGCGGGTGTCGATTTCGTTGTACATTCATTCTGCCCGATCGTGCACGCAGCCGATGATCGCTCCGTGATGGAGACGCTCAAGACGTTGCCCGCGATCATCGGTACCGTCCGCTCCTTCATCGGAGCGACGCCCTACGTATTCGGCCCGAGTGCCATCGGCGCGCGGACGAACCCGTATGGTCGTACGATCATCGAAAATCCCCAAAGCCGTCGCGCCTGCCTGACACGAGACGATCCGCGGCAGCGGGGATTGTTCGGCGCTGCCTGGCTGGTAGGCTATGTAGCGGCGCTCGCGGCGCTCGGGATCGAAGCGGTAACCACTGCCGCGCTCGTCGGTCCGCTTGGTGTCATCCATGCGGCGCACGGTTCGGCGGTGCCGCTCTTCGAAGCCGATGGCGCAGCCGGATCTCGGCTGTACCCGGCCTTCCATGTGCTGGCCGATATGATCCGCGGCGGCGGAGCCGGGCGCCTGCCAGTCAGCTCGTCCAGACCTGGGACCGTCGCGGCCACGGGATGGTGCTTGGCAGACCGCACGGTGCTGTGGTTCGCCAACCTCACGCCACGTGAGGTCGCGCTCACGGTCGAGAGCGCACCCTGCCCCGCCTGGCTGGCAATTCTGGACGCGACAACGTTCGCCCGCCTGACGGTGGACGCGGCTGCGCTCGGTTCACTCGCCCGTTCATATGATTGGTCGACCATCAGGCTCGGCGCATATGCGAGCGCTCGCATCGAGCTGCTGTCCGAAGCGTCCTGAAGGTTCGTCACGGTTCATTCTCGCAGGGGATCGCAGCGCAATTGGAGAGGAGTAACGATGAGCCAGGACGTCTTTCGTGTCGCGTTGTCCGGGGATTTCCGTGCACCCGATGGTTGCCCCACCTATCCCGATTTCGATCTGCAGCCGCTTCGAGATGCACCGGGAGTGGAGCTCGTCATCCTCGAGCCCTTCGACCCGATCAGGCCAGAGCAGATCGCCGACATCGACGCGCTCATCCTGCTGACCAGCGCGTTCACCCGCAACAGCATCCATTCGAACGGCCGCCTATCGCTGATCGCCCGCTTCGGCGTGGGTTATGACGCAGTCGATATCCCCGGCTGCACGGAGGCCGGCATTGCCGTCAGTATCACTCCGGAAGCGGTGCGCCGTCCGGTCGCAGTTTCCATCATCACCTTGATGCTGGCGCTCACGGGCAAGCTGATGGTCAAGTCACGGCTCGCGCAGCTGGGTGAGGCCGGCTTTGCGCAGCGACGCGACCATATGGGCGTAGGCCTGATCGGCCGGACGCTCGGCTCGATCGGCATTGGCAATGTCGGTGCGGAGATGTTCCGCCTCGCGCAGCCGTTCGACATGCGCCTGATCGCGCACGATCCCTATGCCGATCCGGCAATCGCGCGACAGGCCGGCGTCGCGCTGTTAGGTCTCGAAGACGTGTTCCGGCAATCGGACGTGCTGACGGTGAACTGCCCGCTCTCCGACGCAACCCGGCATCTCGTGAATGGAGAGCGGCTCGCGCTGATGAAGCCCTCGGCCTACCTGATCAACACCGCGCGTGGAGCGATCGTGGACCAAGCGGCGCTGACGCGCGTGCTGCGTGAACGACGGATCGCCGGCGCCGGCCTCGACGTGCTGGAAGTCGAGCCGCCCGACCCGAAGGACCCGATCTTCGAGCTCGACAACGTCATCATCACGCCGCACGGACTCTGCTGGACCGACCAGGGCTTCGCCGCCACGGGTCGATTAGACGTCGAGGCAGTGCTCGGCCTCCGGCGCGGTCAGAATCCGGCCTTCGTGGTGAACCGGGAGGTCCTGCGGTCGCCGCACTGGGGGGAACGGCTGGCCCGACTGACCGGCGGCCACGTGTCGTGAGGATGGACGGAGTGGCGATGATGCCCGTGACGGTCGGAGAGGGCGCGTTCCGCTACCGCGTCGACACGGAATGGGGTGAGCTGCCGGACGGCTGGTCGCTCGGCGACGTGGGCGGAGTGGCGGTCGGTCCTTCGGACGAGGTTTATGTCTTCAACCGTGGCGAGCACCCGATGATCGTGTTCGACCGCGAGGGTCGCTTTCTGCGCGCCTGGGGCAAGGGCGTCTTCCGGAACGCGCACGGCATCCATATCGGACCTGACGGGAACCTCTACTGCACGGATGATGGTGACCATACGGTCCGCAAATGCACGCCCGAGGGAAAGATCCTGCTGACGCTCGGCGTTCCCGGCCAGCCGGCGCCGCGCCTCAGCGGGCGTCCATTCTGTCGCTGCGTGCACACGGCACTATCGCCGAGCGGCGACATCTACGTGGCGGACGGTTACGGCAACGCACGCGTCCACAAATACGCACCCGACGGACGGCACCTGATGTCATGGGGACAGTCGGGGACCGATCCGGGCTGCTTCAACATCATCCACAACATCTGCTGTGACTGCGACGGCCTGATCTACGTCGCCGACCGGGAGAACCACCGGATCCAAATGTTCGATGGGGACGGGCGGTATCAGGGGCAGTGGAACAACCTGCATCGCCCGTGCGCGTTGTTCATGCCGCCCACACGCGGGGCGTCGCTGTTCGTCGGTGAACTTGGTCCCGGCATGGCGGTGAACCGTGATCATCCCAACCTCGGTCCGCGAATCAGCATCCTGTCTGCGGACGGAACGCTGTTGAGCCGCCTCGGCGACGGAGGATTGGGGCACGGACCGGACCAGTTCATCGCGCCGCACGGGCTCGCCACCGACTCGCGCGGTGACCTCTACATTGGGGAGGTCTCCAATACGACTTGGCCGATCGTCTATCCAGATCGGCCACCGGCACAGCGCCTGCGCGTCCTGCGCAAGCTCGTCCGGATCTCCGACGGCGAGGGCACGACAGCAGGAAGGGGGAAGCCATGAGCGAGCCGCGAACCGACCGCTTCCTCGTGCTCGTCGATTTCCATTTGCTCCCTGGACGGCGCGAGCAGTTCCGACGCCTCGTCGACGACAACGCCGCCCACTCGGTTGCCCGGGAAGTGGGCTGTTGCCGATTTGATGTGATCGAGGTTGAGGGGGAAAGCGATCGGATCCTTCTTTACGAGGTCTACGACAGCAAGGCAGCTTTCCGGCATCATCTTGCATCCGAGCATTTCAGCCAGTTCGACGCTGCTGCCGCACCGCTGTGCCTCCACAAGCGGGTGATGGAGGGAGCGCTGGTCTTTGAGGCCGCTCGTCGCGAAGAGAAGGTCTAGGATGCCGTGCTCGATCTTGCCGCGAGGTGAGCGGCGTCCGATCAGTGAGCCTCCGCATCCGCTTTCATCCAGGCCAGAGTTTCATCCCTTCTGACCGCCTTCCTTTCCCGGTCGATATAGCCATCGAACTCTTGATGCTTTTATCTTAGCGACCAAAGCCTGGCGCCTGTATTCGTTAAGCTTTGCACGAACAGCGGCACGCGGAGTTCTCTGTAAGAGCGACCAACGAATGCGTAGCAATGATGCATACCGCTACAGCTATGATCACTCTGTCAAGCGCGTGGCAGGCAAGTGCATGGAGCTAGTTCGGCGGCACTGACGGCGGATACTATTATCAACGCGCTGCTGCGCGAACAGAAGGCAGTCATGGCGAAAGGATCGCGGCTGGAGCGGGTGGTGCAGGCGCTGCAGGTGAACGCTGTCAGCCACGAGTTGGTGCACGAGCTTGGCTTGAGCCAGAGCCGCAGCTTCTAAGCGAAGGCGCTTTTATACTTCCCGTACCCAAACAGCATGCGTACGTCGTGCCAGCCTGCATTGGCGCGAGCGTCTCGCCCGCATCAAAGCGACCGTTCCAGCCCTTGCTGAACATGGCCTCACGATCACCGAGCGCATGTATGAGCGCCTGCTCGTGGGCGCCTCCGTGCATGCATTCTTCAACCAGTCCGATTACGGCAAGAGCGGATCGCAGCCCAAGGCCCTGGCCAACGCCGTGCTCGCCTATGGCCGGAACATCGACAATCTCGCAGCTCTTTTCAGAGCGGTCGAGCGGATCACGCAGAAGCACGTCGCCCTCAACATCCTGCCGGAGCACTACCCATTCGTGGCGGACGCGCTGCTCGGCGCTATCCAGGATATCCTCGGCGAGGCTGCGACGCCCGCGGTCCTCACCGCCTGGGCCGAGGCCCTGTGGATGGACGACCCGTCGTGCCGCACCGGCCGGACTAGTATCCCGGCTGCGCATTCGAGATCCCGGGCCGCGGAGTCCTGAGGCGCAGCTACTCCCTAGGCGATACCCGGACGCAACTTCTCCGGCACCCAACGAGCAGCGACGATCCAGCAAAGATTGCAGGTTCACCGGTCCGGCACGCGAGCTTAGAAGGCTGGGTTCTTGGCCGGATTCAAACAACCAGGGAAGGAAGCTCATCGTGAACAACACGACGCTCCAACGCGCTGCCCTCCAATCGATTCAGGCGTCCAGTATCTCGAACTGGCTGGATAACCGGACGGGACGCGGCGAAGCGGGCACAGCTGACTGCCGTCTGCCGTTCCGCCGCCTGGTACAGCAGACGCTTCTGGCGACGACAATGCTTTGCCCGCTGCTCTTTCTGACCGAAGGCGCGTCGGCGCAAACGCGTGTCGGTCCCGGAAGCGTTCCCAATTACTTCTTCAATGGGTCAGGTTCCAGCGGCAGCAAAGGCCACGACGGTAACCCCGGTGTCGGCAAGAACCACGACGGGGGCCCCGGGACGATGGACGGCGGTCCGGGCTCGGCCTCCAGTACCGAGATCGTCAACAGCACGACGATCAGCGTCAATGACGGGATCGCGGTACAGATCTCCGCACCCGGCGGTACCGGCGGCGCAGGGGGCGACGGCGAGACTACGATTTCCGGCCAGAGCGGAAACGGTGGTGCGGGTAAGGACGGCGGTGCCGGCGGTGCCGGCCTGTTGACGCTCGATGCCGGTGCGAATGTCCAATCTGGCACCGGTCAGGCCATCCTGCTGTCCGCCGATGGCGGGACGGGGGGCGCCGGCGGACAAGCAGCCAACTCGGGCACCGGGGGCAAGGGAGGCGCCGGCGGCGCCGCGGCTTCGGTCACTTTCCGGGCCAACGCCGGATCGACCATCAAGACATCCGGCACGACAGGGAGCGCAATCCTGCTGGAGGCGGACGGCGGCGCACCCGGCCTGTCGCAGGAGACGAGCTATGACGCGACGAGCGGCCAGCACGGGCCGGACGGTGCGTCCGGAGGTGCTGGCGGAGCAATCCAGGCTGCTCTCGCCGGCACGATCGCCGCCGCCGACACGGCCGTGTTCGCCCAGTCACGGGGTGCCGACGGGGGGACCGGCGCCGACGCGTCCGACCAGATCGGCAGCGCCTATGGCGGCAATGGCGGCACGGGTGGCAGCGGCGGCGATGTGAGGCTGCAGTTCCTGCCCGGCTCCTCGACCACCGTCTTGACGGCCTCCACGAACAACAGCCTGGTTGCGGCCGGGCTAGGCCTCAGCAGCGGCGGGGCGGGCGGCAACGGCGGCGCCTCCAACGGCGGCTACGGCAATACCTATGCCGGCAAAGGCGGCGCCTCCGGCAACGGCGGTTCCGTGGAAGTGGATGCGCAAGGCGCCAAGGTCGCCACGACCGGGGCTACGGCGGCAGCGCTGCTCGCGGAGAGCATCGGCGGCGAAGGCGGCAGCGCCGGTAGCGCCAACAGCATCATCCACGCCAAGGGCGGCAACGGTGCTGCCGGCGGATCGGGTGGCAACGCCACCATCCACCTGACGCCCGGCGGCACTGCGACGACGATCTCCACGGCCGGCTCCAACGCCGCGGCCCTGGTGGCGCAGAGCATCGGCGGCGGCGGTGGCTATGGCGGCAACGCAGACGCGGCCTCGATCGGCCTTTCCGTCGCGATCGGCGGTTCCGGCGGCACCGGCGGAGCTGGCGGTTCCGCCATCGTCGAGATGACGTCCGGTGACCCCGGCGATCCGGCTCCAGTGGTGCTGACCACCGGCCTGCGCTCCCCGGCGATGCTGGCGCAGAGCGTCGGCGGCGGCGGCGGCAACGGCGGCAGCGCGTCCACCATCAATGCCGGCATCGTCAATCTGACGATCGGCGGCAGTGGCGGCAGTGGCGGTGTGGGCGGGCAGGCTTTCGAGTACAATCTCGGGACACTGCAGACGGAAGGCAACCATTCCCCAGGCATGGAAGCGCAGAGCGTCGGCGGCGGCGGCGGCAACGGCGGCTCCGCCAACAGCCTGCAGGTCGGCGCCCAGCTCAACATCGCGGTGACGCTCGGTGGCAGCGGCGGCAAGGGCGGCAATGCGGGGACCGTCTTCACGACGATCAACAGCGGCCAGATCGTGACCATGGGCTCGGATTCCTATGGCATCCAGGCGCAGAGCATCGGGGGCGGTGGCGGCAACGGCGGCGCCTCCTTCTCCGAGGCGGTGCAACTGTTCAGCACCGCCGCCGTCGCGCCGGAAGTCCCGTCGGCACTCGTCAACGTCGCGGTCGGCGGCAGCGGTGGCACCGCCGGCAACGGCGGCAACGTCACGGCCGACAACGAGAACGCGATCATCACCGAGGGTGCGCACTCGTATGGGATCTTCGCCCAGAGCATCGGCGGCGGCGGCGGCGACGGCGGCGACTCCTCGGTGGTCAACATCACGCTGCAGGCGCCCACCGTATCCTCGACCACCGTGATCGGCGGCAGCGGTGGCGCCGGCGGTCAGGGCGGCAACGTCACCGCCACCAACAACGGCCTGATCCTGTCGCTCGGCACTGGTGCGGACGGCATGCTCGCGCAGAGCGTGGGAGGAGGTGGCGGCAACGGCGGCTACGCCCAGGCCGACACCGGAGCCTTCCTCAGCAGCGACAAGACCGTGCAGGTCACGGTCACCGTGGGCGGCAGCGGCGGCAGCGGCGGCAGCGGCGGCACGGTCGAGGCGACCAACACGAGCGGCGGCATCGTGACGCGCGGCGACGGCGCCAGCGGCATGTTCGCGCAGAGCGTCGGCGGCGGCGGCGGCACCGGCAACTTCTCCAAGGCGCTCGGCAGCGGCGGCGGGACGGTCAACGTCAACGTTGCGGTCGGGGGCGGTGGTGGCGGCGGCGGCGCCGGCGGCGCGGTGACGGCGGACAACCACGGCGCCATCCTGACCACGGGCGCCTCGGCGCCGGGCATCGCCGCGCAGAGCATCGGCGGTGGCGGCGGCAAGGGTGGCACTGCTGCGAGCGGCGCCGGCACCGATCCGGAGGTGCGTGCGGCGGACTACATCGCGAGCGGGCTCGGCATCGGCGCCGGCGTGATCAACGACGGCAACGGCATCTACACGTTGAAGGACAACACCCACGGGGACTTCGACGTGCTCGGCAGGCTCGTCGGCATCGTCACCGGCTACAACGGGCAGAACGATCCCAAGGCGCCTCCCGCGGAGGAGGGCAAGCCGGAAGAGTCTCCCAGCTTCTCCGTCGATGTTGGCGCTGGGTTCGCCGGCAACGGCGGATCGGCGGGCAGCGGCGGCAAGGTCGTCGTGACCAACGAGGGCTCAATCCAGACCGTCGATACCGGCTCGGACGGTATCGAGGCGCAGAGCGTCGGCGGCGGCGGCGGCGACGGCGGCGCCTCCAACCCGGCGCCTTCGAACAACCAGCTGCCCGCCGCGAGCGCCATCAGCGCCGCCATCGGCGTCGGCGGCCGGGGCGGCAGCTCCGGCGACGGCGGCGAGATCGACGTCGCCGATACCGGCAGCATCACCACCGCGGGAGACCTCGCGAACGGCATCCACGCGCAAAGCATCGGCGCCGGCGGGGGCGCCGGCGGCCTGACCCTGGCGCAGAACGGCGTGCTCGGAGATCTTACGCTCTCCATCGGCGGCGATGGCGGATCGAATGGCGATGGCGGCCCAGTGAACGTCAGGGTCGCAGCAACCAGCGCCAACGGCACCGGCCTGATCGCCACCACCGGTCGCGACGCCTCCGACGTCCTGGCGCAGAGCATCGGCGGCGGCGGCGGCCTGTCCTCGCTGATGGGCACCACGGTGCCGGACAACAGCGGTGGCCGTGGTCAGAGTAACACGAGCGTCATCAACAGCACGACGCTTCCGGGAAGCTCGATCCTGAACCTGAAGATCGACGGCGCCGGCGGCAGCTCGGGCAATGGCGGCCCGATCACCGTCACCCTCGACAAATCCTCCAACGCGTCCAACGCCGCCTACCTCCAGACACTCGGCGCCAACTCGTATGCCGTCCTGGCTCAGAGTATCGGCGGCGGTGGAGGCCTGGTGATTGGTGTGCCGGACGCCAATGCGCTGGCCAACGTGGATCGCCTGTTCTCGGCCGGCGCGTCGAAAGGCAACGGCGGGACGGTCGCCGTCACCGTCGAACAAGGCTTCAGCATCGGCACCGGTGGCGCAGGCGGCGTCGGCATCCTGGCGCAGAGCATCGGCGGCGGTGGCGGATTGATCGGCGGCCTTAGCAACGTCAACCTGGCCTCCCGCATCCTGCCGGCGCGAGGGGGCGGGTCCGGCCAGGGAGGAGACGTCACCGTCGACCTCGAGAGCAGCGCCAACCTGGCAACCAGCGGCGCCGGCGCCCACGGCATCGCCGCCATGAGCCTGGGCGGCGGCGGCGGCATCCTGGACGAGGCCGATGCAGACGGCTTCGCCTTCGCCGGCAGCCAACCTTTCAACGCACCGAGTGCGGGCTTCGCTCCCACCGGCACGGTGACCATCATCCTGGGCAACAACACGCTGGTGCGCACCATCGGCCCGTACGCCTACTCGATCTATGCCGCGAGCCAGGGCAATGGCACCAATGCCGTGAAGATCAACATCGGTCCTGACGGGTATGTCGAGAGCTGGGCGAACTCCGCCGGCGCGATCCTCGTCAACGGAGGCGGCGGCAGGACCGACAACGTCATCACCAACGCAGGCACCATCGATGACGGCACGGGCCAGATTCCCGGCGCGACCAGGAACAAATCGGGCATCGCGATCTTGGGAGAAGTCCCGTTGACCGTCAACAACACCGGGACCATCAACGGGAGCACGCAGGCCGGCGATGGCTCGATCTTCAACAACCAAGCGGGCGGCGTCTTCAACGCCGGATCCGTGATCGACGTCGGACCAAGCGGACAACTTTCTAACCAGGGTGTCCTGACGATCGGCAGCGCGAGCAACACCGTCACGACGACGCAGCTCACCGGCAACCTGTCGCAAGGTCGTACGGGGACGATCCTGGTCAGGCTGGACGCGCACTCCAACCAGGCGGATCAGCTGCATGTGACGGGAACCGCGCAGCTGTCTGGACAGGTCGCGCTGCAGGTCGTCGATCCGGCGGATCTGAAGCCGGGCAATGCCCAGGTCAACATCCTGACCGCCGATGGCGGCGTCGCAACCAGCGGCCTGAGGGCGGCACTCGCGGCATCGCCGGTGCTGCAGTACGCGCCGGTACGGGCGAGCCGCACCGATCTCGCGGTGTCGTACACGGTGGATTTCTCCGGCGGTCAGCTGCTGTCCGGCGATGGTCTCGGATCGGGTAACCGGCTGGCCGTGGGCGGTGCCATCAATGCGATCCAAGGAGCCGGTGGCGCCGGAGGCATTGATGGATTGATCACCTCGCTCGCCCAGCTCCGGTCTGCCCAGGCACTGGCAGATCTCTATGACAGCCTGTCGGGTGCCGCGACTGCGGATGCGCAGCAGGTGCTGTTTGGCGCCCAGCAGGCCTACCAGTCGACCATCACGCAGCACGTCTGGAACCAGGCGGGTCCGGGAAGTGCGGCCGCATCCGCGACGTCCTTCGGTTCGGAACAGCCTACGGAAGTATGGGTCGGCGGCCTGGGCCGCACCGATCTGCTTGATGGCAGCGACGGGCAGAGAAGCCTGCACGCACAAACCGCCGGCGCCCTGATCGGCATCGACCATTCGACGGAGCAAGGCCTGACCTACGGATTGAGCTTGGGCGGCGGCAGCTCGGACTTCTCCGTCTCCCAGGAAAACAGCCGGGGTCATGATACATCTGTCAATGTCGCGGCGTATGCCCTTGCACGGCGTGGCGAGATCTATCTGTCGGGTGTGCTCTCCTACGGCAATTTCTCGACCGACCTGCATCGCGACAACGTCGCCGGACTTGCCGGCCTGCTGACGTCCGGACGCGAGACGTTCGACAGCAACGTGGCGGGCGGACGGGTCGAGCTTGGCTGGACGCACCGTATCGGCGCCTTGACCATGACCCCCTATGCCGCGGTCGACCTGGACGAGCTGTGGCAGGGAGGCTTCTCGGAGGACACGCCCAGCGGAAGCGCCTCGGCCGCTTCAGGACTGGCTCTGCGCTACGGCAGCGTGTCCCAGCTGTCTGCACCTCTGACCCTGGGCGCGCGGCTTAGTACGTCGCTACTCCTGGGCGGCACGCGGCGCTTCACTCCCTATCTGGATCTTGGGTGGGTGCACGAGTTCAACCCGACGCGCTCGGTCAATGCGGCCTTCGTTGCCGCGCCCGACGTCCCCTTCAAGGTCACCGGGGTTGCCGCCTCGCGTGATGCGGCCTTGACCAATATCGGCGGCACACTCAGCCTTGCGCGACAGCTTTCGCTGCTGGCGAGCGTCAACGGCCAGTTCTCCGGCGTCGAGACCTCATATGGTGGCTTCGGCGGCATACAATTCACCTGGTGACCACGGATCATGCCAGCCCGCATCGAATGGTTCGAGGGGATCTGTCGGTTCTGTCAGCACTCGCGCCAGACAACCGAACGTTCCTCATAAGAGCTTGCTGGGTCACGCGTTCTTCAT
>CAXTWC010000104.1:0-19157 GCA_964247805.1 uncultured Acetobacteraceae bacterium
GGCTGGTGCTGCTGTCCTACTACGCAGATGGCGCGCTGATCAGCCGCCAGGCGCGGGACACCGGGCTCACGCTGCCGATCCTGGCCGGGACGTCCAACTACTCGCCGAAGTTCATCGAGCTGGGCGGGGCCGGGGTGGAGGGGGATTACGTGATGAGCACGTTCTTCCCCGGCGACCCACGGCCGGAGGTGCAGAGCTTCGTGAAAGCATACCGGGCGAAATACGACGCCGAGCCGGACAGTTTCAGCGCCGGCGCTTACGACACTATGGTGCTGTTCGCGGCGCTTTGCGACAAATACGGCACGACGCGCGAGGCAATGCAGACCGGGTTAACCGAGATCAAGGACGTCCCAAGCGTAATCTACGGCAAGGTCACGTTCGACCCGGCGACGCGTCGGGTGCCGGGGGCTGCGTATAAGCTGCTGCTGGTAAAGGGCGGGCAGTTTACGGTTTGGGACGGGTCGAAGACGGCGGCGGGCTGAACGTGCCGCAGCTCCCTCACCCAACCCTCTTCCAGAGGGCGAGGGCTCTCGATCTTCTCCCTCTCCCCCTGGGAGAGGGGCGGGGTGAGGGAGCTTTCTTCACCGAAGACCGCTAAGTGTCCTCCTTCCTAGACTACACCATCAACGGCCTGATCATCGGCAATATCTACGCCCTACTCGCCGTAGGCTTGGCCTTGATCTTCGGCGTCTCGCACCTCATCAACTTCGCCCATGGCTCCGTCTACGCAGTGGGCGCCTACGTCGGCTGGGCCTGTTTCACCTACGGCCACCTCCCCTTGCCGGTCACGATCGTCGTCGTGCTCGCCGTCTGCGCGGGCCTCGGCATCGCCATCGAGCGCCTGGGTCTTCGCCCTCTCGCCGGGGCTCCGCCGATCGCCCCGTTGCTCGCCACCATTGGCATCAGCTTGGTGCTGGACCAGGTGCTGCAGATCCTGTTCACTCCCGACCCCCGCGCCCTCCCCTCGCCGCTGCCTAACTGGCGCATTCCGGTCGGCGGCGGCACGATCGGCGCACTCGACCTGCTGATCGCGGTCAGCGGCATCATCAGCGCCGCCGTGCTGTACGGCTTTCTCCGGTTCACCAAGCTCGGCTGGGCCGTGCGCGCCACCGCACAGGACCGGGACGCCGCGCGCCAGATGGGCGTGGACACCGACAAGGTGAACCGCACGGTGTTCGCCATCGCATCGGCCCTCGGTGGCGTGTCGGGGCTGCTGGTCGGCATGTATTTCAACCATATCGACCCGGCGATGAGCTTCCAGGCGACGCTGAAAGGCGTGGTGGCACAGGTCATCGGCGGGATGGGCAACGTGCCGGGCGCAATCGCCGGGTCGCTGCTACTCGGGCTGACCGAGAGCTACGGCGTGGCAATGTTCGGGTCGTCCTATCGCAACCTATTCTCCTTTGCCCTGTTGCTGCTGGTCCTAGTACTGCGCCCGAACGGCCTATTTGCCAGTGCACGCTCCACCCCGCCGGAGCCGCTCACCGGCACTTTCATCGCCCCCAGCCATACGCTGCGAGTTCCGCCCTGGGCCGTGACGGCTTGCGTGGTTGCGGCGGCGGCGCTGCCTTTGGTGCCCAACATAGCCTATGTGCTTCAGGTGCTGACGAATTCATGGCTGGCCGCGATGCTGGCGATCAGCCTGACGTTGGTGGCCGGCACGCTGGGGCAGGTCTCACTCGGCCACGCGGCGTTGCTGCTGATCGGCGCCTACGCCTCGGCACTGCTGGCGTTGGACTCGGGCTGGCCGGTCTGGGCCAGCGTGCCGGCCGCCGGCGTGCTGACGGCGCTGATCGGCACCGCCCTGGTCGCCCCGGCGTTCCGGCTGCGGTCGCATTATGTGTCGATCGCCACGCTCGGTATCGGGGAGATCGTGGGGCTGGTGATCCTGAATTGGGAAAGCCTCACGCACGGCCCGATGGGGGTGACGAACATCCCGCCACTCGCCATCGGATCGCTCGACCTGGACAGCCCGCAGGCATCATACTGGGCATGCCTCACCGTGCTGGTACTGCTCGCGTTGCTGCAGTCCCGGCTGCTGCGCTCCCACTTAGGCCGTACCTTCCGCGCGATCCGCGATGACGACGTCGCGGCGCGGGCCTATGGGGTAAGCCTGGACCGCTACAAAGGCCTGGCCTTCGCGTTCGCGGGATTTGGCGCCGGGGTGAGCGGGGCGATCTCGGCGCATCTGTTCTCCTACATCAACAATGAGACGTTCACCTCCACTGTGTCGATTACGGCGCTGACGATGGTGATCCTGGGCGGCATGGGCAACGTGCTGGGTGCGATCCTCGGGGCAGTGGCATTGACGGCGCTCCCCGAGGTTTTCCGCGGCACGGCGGAATACCGGATGCTGATCTACGGCGCGGTGTTATTATTGCTGATCCGCTTCCGGCCGCAGGGCGTGCTGGGGACGGTATGACGCTCCTCCAAGCCACCGGCATCACTCGCAGCTTCGGCGGCGTTCACGCCGTCGCCGGCGTGGACCTGGCGCTCGCGGAGGGTGAATTCCTCTCCATCATCGGCCCCAATGGCGCCGGGAAGACCACGCTGTTCAACCTGCTCAGCGGGCACGATCGTCCGGATGGCGGCCGCATCCTATTCGGCGGCATCGACATCACCGGCCGCGCACCGGAACGCATCGCCGCCCTCGGCCTCGCCCGCACGTTTCAGCACGGCCGCGTGTTCGGCAATCTGAGCGTGCGTGACAACGTGCTGATGGGCGCGCATCACCGCCTTCGCGCCGCCAAGCCCCGTGTGCCTGGCCTGGGCGCGCTGGCGGAACTGCTGATGGCCCTGGTGCGCCCGTCCTCCGTCACGCGCGAGGAGCAGGCGCTGAACGCCGATGTGGAGCGCATCACCGCCCTGTTCGGCGACCGCCTGACGCCCCGGCTGGAGCAGCCGGCGTATAGTTTGTCCTACGCCAATCGCCGCCGGGTCGAGATCGCCCGCGCGCTCGCGTTGCATCCGCGGTTGCTGCTGCTGGACGAACCCACGGCGGGGATGAACGAGAGCGAGACGGCGGAGATGACCGACATCATCGGCGGGCTGAAGGCGGAGGGCCACAGTATCCTGCTGATCGAGCACAAGCTGGATTTGGTGATGCGGCTGTCCGACCGGGTGATCGCGATGGATGACGGCGTGGTCATTGCATCCGGGACGCCCTCCGCCGTCCGCCGTGACCCGGCGGTCATCGAGGCGTATCTCGGCCATCGAGCAATGGGTGCCTCTTCTCCTCCTCCCCTTGAGGGAGGGGGCCGGGGGGAGGGGTTGCTGCCGCACGCGCCCAATTTCTGCGCGCGCAACCCCTCCCCCAACCCCTTCCCGCAAGGGGAGGGGGCTTAGCGGTGGCCGAGCTTTTGCGGCTCGAAGCCGTGGACACGTTCTACGGACCGGTGCAGGTGCATTTCGGCCTGAACCTCACTGTGCGCACTGGGCAGATCGTCTGCCTGCTCGGCGGCAATGCCAGCGGTAAATCGAGCACGATGAAGGTCATCCTCGGCCTGCTGCGCCCCCGCGCCGGGCACGTGCGGTTCGACGGGCAGGATATCACCGGCCTGCCCACGCCCCAGGTGATCCGCCGCGGCATCGGCAGCGTGCCCGAAGCCCGGCGGCTGTTCGGCGCCATGACCGTGCGCGAGAACCTGCTGATGGGCGCCTTCGCCCGCTCCGACAAAGCCGAAGTCGCGCGCGATTTGGAGCGCATGCTCGAGCTATTTCCCCGGGTCCGCCAGCGCCTCACTGCCCGCGCCGGGACGCTCTCGGGCGGCGAGCAGCAGATGGTCGCCATGGCCCGCGCGCTGATGGGGCGCCCTCGGCTGCTGTGCATGGACGAGCCGACGATGGGGCTCTCGCCGCTGTTCGTGGACCGGGTTCTGGAGCTGATCGGCACCGTCAATAAGGAAGGTGTCACGGTGTTCATGGTGGAACAGAACGCCAGCCTTGCCTTGCAGATCGCGCACTACGCCTATGTGCTGCAGACCGGGCGCATCATACTCGAGGGCCCGGCCGCCGAGCTCGCCCGCAACCCACGGATCCGCGACGCCTATCTGGGCGGACCCGACGCGAAGGAGACCGCTGCGTGACGCATATGCCGGGGTTGCTGGCGCCCACTCCCCGCCAGGCCGAGATCATGTCCATGGCCGCTAGCCTTGCCGAGACGTTCAGCCCGCGCGCCGAGCAGGGCGGCTTCCCACACGAAAACTATCCCGAGTTGCACGCGGCGGGCTACGACCGGTTGATGATCCCAACCAGCTATGGCGGTGGTGGGGCCGACGTGTTCGAGATGGTGCTGGCGCAGGAAGTGCTGGCCCGCGGCGATGCATCCACGGCACTCGTGACCGGGATGCTGATCAGCGTGTTAGGCAAAGCCTATGAGAGCCGGTCATGGCCGGAGGCGGTGCTGGCGGATGTCTCGCGCCGGGTCGTGGACCAAGGCGGCATGGTGAACAACTGCGTCACCGAGCCTGAACTGGGTTCGATCTCGCGCGGTGGCGTGCCCTCGATGCGGGCGGACCGTGCGGAGGGTGGCTGGAGGCTGTACGGTCACAAGATCTTCGTCACCGGGGCGCCGGCGCTGAAATGGCTGGTGACCGCCGCTGTGCTGCCACCGGAGGACGGCTCGCCGCAAGGCACGTTGTGCAGCGCGATCGTGGAGGGCGGCTCGCCAGGCCTGCGGATCGTGGACACATGGAGCGGCAGCCTGGCCCTGCGCGGATGCGGCAATAGCGACGTGTTCTACGACGGCGTGTTCGTGCCGGACGAGCGCATCGTGGAACGCGTCGTCATCGGCGCGGGCGGGCGCAACCGGCCCGGCACCAATGGCTGGGCGCTGCCGATCGCGGCGGTATACCTGGGCGTGGGCCAGGCCGCACTGGACGCCGCCTGCAGCTATGCGCGGGAGCGTGTGCCGCCGTCGTTGGGCCGCCCGATCGCCGAGCAGCCGCACATTATCCAGTGGATCGGCGAGATGGAGGCGACCCTGTCCGCCGCCCGCGCCGTGCTGCACGAAACCGCGCGGGCCTGGGTGGATCATCCGGAGCAGCGCGGTCAGTTGGGCTCGCGCATCGGCATGGCCAAATACCTGTGCACCAACGCGGCCTGCGAGGTGACGGAGAAGGCGCTGCGGGTGGCGGGCGGCTTCAGCCTGACGAAGGAATTGCCGCTGGAACGATATTTCCGGGATGCGCGTGCGGGCTTGTTCCAGCCACCGCAGGACGATCTGGCGCTGGGTCAGATCGGGCGGGCGGCGCTGGCACGGTAGGTCCTCCCCCGTTTGCGGGGGAGATGGCGGCGCAGCCGACGGAGCGGGCGCGGCACCGACCGTGCCGAAGAGCCCCCTCCACCATGCAAGCGCATGGTCCCCCTCCCCCGCAAGCGCGAGGGAGGATCTAGCGTAGTTGGCCCGGGGCGGGATGCGGCGCTATCCTGCGCCGGACAGGAGGCCGCATTGGATTTCCGCTCGATCTACCGCCACGGTTTCGCCCGTGTTGCCGCCTGCGTGCCCAACAGCGCGGTGGCCGACCCGGCGTCCAATGCCGCCGCCATCCTGAGCATCGCCCGGGCATGTGACCAGCAAGGCGTGGCTGTCGCCGTGTTCCCCGAACTTTGCGTGTCCGGCTACGCGATCGAGGATCTGCTGCAGCAGGACGTCTTGCTGCATGCAGTGGAACAAGCCATCGCCGACATCGCGCAGCAAGCAGCCACCCTGCTCCCGCTGTTGATCGTGGGCGCGCCGCTGGTCCATCGCGGCCGGCTGTTCAACACCGCGGTCGCGATCCATCGCGGCCGCATCCTCGGCGTGGTGCCCAAGATCCACTTGCCGAACTACCGCGAATTCTACGAACGGCGGCATTTCGTCTCGGGCGACGGCGTCACCGGGGAGAGCATCCAACTCGCCGGCCACACCGTGCCGTTCGGCACCGACCTGCTGTTCTACGCCAGCGACGTGCCGGACCTGACGGTGCACATCGAGATCTGCGAGGACGTCTGGATCCCGATCCCGCCGAGTTCGGAAGGCGCGCTGGCGGGGGCTACCGTGCTCGCCAACCTATCCGGTAGCCCGATCACCATCGGCCGGGCGGATGGGCGGGACCTGCTGTGCCAGTCGCAATCGGCGCGCTGCCTGGCCGCCTATATCTACGCCGCAGCCGGGACCGGTGAATCGACGACGGATCTATCGTGGGACGGCCAAGCCACCATCCACGAGAACGGCGCGGTGCTGACCAAGACCGAACGGTTCTCGCAAACCGCTGTCACCGCGGTGGCCGATATCGACCTAGGCATGCTGCGGCAGGAGCGGCTGCGCATGGGCAGCTTCGACGATAATGCGCGCCGCTCGGGCCGGGTGTTTCGCCGCATCGAGTTCGAACTGGCGGCACCCACGGGCGATGTCGGGCTGCGGCGCCGGGTCGAGCGGTTCCCTTTCGTGCCCTCCGACCCGGCGCGGCTGGAGGCGGATTGCTACGAGGGATACAATATCCAGGTCTCGGGCCTGGTGCAGCGGCTGCGGGCCAGCGGGGTCAAGCAGGTCGTGATCGGCGTGTCCGGCGGGCTCGATTCGACCCATGCGCTGATCGTGGCAGCGAAGGCGATGGACCTGCTGGGACGGCCGCGCACCGGCATTCTCGGCTACACCCTGCCCGGCTTCGCCACCAGCGACGAGACGAAGGGCAATGCGCTCCGTCTCATGGAGGCGCTTGGCATAAGCCACCACGAGTTGGATATCCGCCCGGCGGCGCGGCAGATGCTGGCCGATCTGGGCCATCCATTCGCGCGCGGCGAACCGGTGTACGACATAACCTTCGAGAACGTGCAGGCCGGGCTGCGCACCGACTACCTGTTCCGCCTGGCCAACTATCAGGACGCCATCGTGCTGGGCACCGGTGACCTGTCGGAGCTGGCGTTGGGCTGGTGCACCTACGGCGTGGGCGACCAGATGTCGCACTACAACGTCAATTCGGGGGTACCGAAGACGCTGATCCAGCACCTGATCCGCTGGGTGATCGCCGCCGGCCAATTCTCTGCCGAGGCGAACGCTGTGTTGCAGGCGATCCTGGCGACCGAGATCTCGCCGGAGTTGGTGCCGGGGGATGCGCCGCAGAGCACGGAGGCCAAGATCGGCCCCTACGAACTGCAGGATTTCACCCTGTTCCAGGTGCTGCGGTTCGGCTTCGCGCCGTCCAAGATCGCATTCCTAGCCTGGCATGCCTGGCACGACCCCGCAGCGGGCGACTGGCCCGGCAATTTCCCCACCGACCGCCGGCGCGCCTACACCCTGGGTGAGGTGAAGCACTGGATGACTGTGTTCCTGCAGCGGTTCTTCGCCTTCAGCCAGTTCAAGCGGTCAGCGATGCCCAATGGTCCCAAGGTCAGCGCGGGCGGCTCGCTATCGCCGCGGGGAGACTGGCGAGCGCCTTCGGACGGCAATGCGCGGATCTGGCTGGCCGAGTTGGCGGCTAACGTGCCGGACGAGGACCGGTAGCCCTTCTACTCCCTCTCCCGCGGGCGGGAGAGGGCCGGGGTGAGGGCAGACAAAGTTCGTAAACGGCGGCGGCGATACAAGGAAGTAGCCCCTCACCCCGGCCCTCTCCCACGGGGAGAGGGAGCAGAAGACGCTTGGCGATTTGGCGGGGCGGCCGGCAGAACGCCTTTGCGCCAGGCAGCGCGGCCCTCGATCGCCTGCCAGGCCAATAATGCGGGAACGCCGATTACCAGATCTCTCGCCCGCTTGATCAGGGACAAGGCCAGCGCCGCGTCCGGAGGCACCCCGAACAAGCCGCCCAGCAAGATCAGCCCGCCCTCCTGCACGCCGATCGCGCTCGGCACCATGAAGGCGACGCTGCGCATGCCGTAAAGCAGGCTGTCGATGGTGATCGCAGCCAGCAACGGCACGGGCAAGCCCATGAAGGTCAGCGTCACCCATGTCTCCACCCCGGCCAGCACCCAGGTTGTGAAATGCACGCACGCCGCGAGTGCCAAGGCCGGCTTGCGGCGGTGGACCTCCTGGATGCCGGCCTGCACCGCGCCGGCATCGCCGATCTGGCGGCCGAGCAACTCGCGTCCCAGCCGCATGCCGACGCGCTCGACGAAGCCAGCGCCCCGGGCTTGTACGGCTATGAAGATGGCGACGGCGCACGTCATCGCCACCAGCCCGATCAGCATCGGCGCAGCGAACTCGGTGCCGGGGCGCAACCGGTGGAGCAGGACGAGCCCGAGCATCGTGTAGGCGAGTTGCGCCACCAACTCGACTGTCACGTCCACCACGGTGGAACTGGCGGCAAAGGCGCCGGACACCCCGGTGAGGGCCAAAGCACGAGCCCCCAGGACGTAGCCACCAAGCTGCGACAGCGGTAGCGCTTCACCGGCGGAGTCCCGGATCAGCCTTCCCCACATGAACAACCACGGCCTGGCGCCGGCTCGGTCACGCCCAAGCAGCCACCAAGCCGAGCCCATCATGCCGATCAAAACGAGGTGGATCGCCACGATCATGGCAAACCGGTCTAGGCCGAGCAGGGATGCGCTGTGCCAGATGCCTGCTGCGCCGTACGACAACACCAGCAGCGTCAACAACGCCAGGCCTGCGAGGAGGCCGATGGCCGCTGCCCATTTCATGCGATGCGGGCCGGCGTCTTGCGCATGAAACGCCGCGCTAGCCGAGTTCCGCGTCGCCAGTGCGTGGTGCCCCGAGTTGCAGGCCACCGAGGGGCGGGGCAAGGTCGGCCTTTAGTAATGCAAGTGCTCCGTTAACTGCGTCCAGGGCGGCATGGTCCCCGGGGAGACGATCTATGGAACGCGAACGATAGCATCCGGCCCGGGCACATCAATGCCCCAAGGCCGGCAGACTGTCAGGAAGCCCCGCATCGTGGGGCCATGAGGGGACCGGTCATTAGCCGAGAGCACGCTTGATCGCGCACGACACCAAGCCGATGGAGGCCGAAACCGCCGACGCACTGCCAGCTGGCGAGGGTTGGCAATACGAGCCGAAATGGGACGGCTTCCGCTGCCTGGCTTTCCGTGAGGGCGCGGAGGTGGAGTTGCGGTCCAAATCCGGCCAGCCGCTCGGCCGCTATTTCCCGGACCTGGTGGCGGTGCTGGCAACGCTGCCGGTGGAGCGGTTCGTGCTGGATGGCGAGATCGTGGTCCCGGTGGGCGACGCGACCTCGTTCGAGGAATTGCAGCTGCGTCTACACCCCGCGGCCAGCCGGGTGCGGACGCTCGCGGCGGCGCACCCCGCGCGATTCATGGCGTTCGACCTGCTGATGGGACGTGACGGCCGGGATACGAGCCCGCTCCCCCTTGCCCAGCGCCGGCCTGCTTTGGAGGCGTTCATCGCCGAGGCAGGCAGCGATGCCGTGCGCCTGTCTCCCGCCACGCGGGACGTGGCCAAAGCGCTGTCGTGGCTGGAAAGTTTGCCGCCGGGCCAGGATGGGGTGATGGCGAAACGGCTCGACACGCCGTATCGCGCCGGTCTGCGGGACGCGATGGTGAAGGTCAAGCGCATCCGCACCGCCGACTGCGTGGTGGGCGGGTTCCGCTTCCTGCAAAAGGCGCCACAGGTGGGCTCGCTGCTGCTGGGGCTGTACGATACCGAGGGTCGGCTGGATCATGTCGGCTACACCTCCACCCTGGCCCGGGAAGCACGGGAGGCGCTGACGGCGCAACTGCAAGCGCTGGAGCAGCCCCCCGGCTTCACCGGCCGCGCGCCGGGCGGGCCGAGCCGGTGGAGCAACGGGCGGTCAACCGACTGGCACCCGCTGCGGCCGGAGTTGGTGGTGGAGGTGCAGTACGACCAAGTGAGCGCGGCGCGGTTCCGCCACGGCACGACGCTGCTGCGGTTCCGGCCGGACAAAGCCCCTGCGCAGTGCCTGCTGGACCAGATCAGCCGTTAAGCCCGGCTTCAACCCGCGCAGACCCGCGCGATAAAGCTGCTGGCCTCGCGCTGCAGCAGATCGGCATCCTGACCCAGCAAATTGGCCGACTGCACCATCTCCCGCGCCGACTCCGTCGTCACGTCCGCCGACCCGGCGACCTCCAGCACCTCGGCATTCACCTGCCGCGCCTTGTCGTGCAGGGCCGCCGCGGTGTCCGAAATCGACCCGATCGCCGTCGCCTGCTGCTGAACGGCGCCTTCCACCTCGAGCGCGGAACTTGTCACCCGGTCGATGTCGTGGGTTATGAGGGACAAGGCCTCTCCGACACCCGCACTGGCACCCCGCATGCTGGCCATGAGGCGGCTGATCTCGCCAGTGGTGCTGGCCGTCTGCTGTGCCAGATGCTTGATCTCAGCCGCCACCACGGCGAAGCCTTGGCCGGCCGCCCCGGCCCTGGCGGCCTCGATCGTGGCATTCAGCGCGAGCAACTTGGTCTGCGCCGCCACCCGGTCGATCAGGGCGAGCGCCCGGGCAACCTGTTCGGCCGCAACGTCGAACGCAGCGAGCGCACCGTCGCTCCGCCGGACCTGGTGGGCCATGCCGGAGGCCGCGTCGGCGGCATCCCGCGCCTGCTTGAGCACGTGGTGCAAGCTGTTCTCGAGCTGCAGCGACGCCTGGGCCACCGCGATCGTGTCGGCCGATGCGGAAGCTGACAGACTGGCCGCCGTGCCGGCCCTCTCGCCGGTCAGGATCGCAGCCTTGTTCAATTCCGTCGCCTGCGCGCGCACATGGTCGGCGGTGCGTGCGACAGTGATCACGACCGACTGGATCCGGCTGTCGAAGCTCTGCGCCAAACCGGTCAGCGTCTCCAGGCGCTGGGCTACCAAGCCGGCACTCAGCCGCTCGGTGGCGGCCTCGGCCGCGTGCTCGCGTGCCTGGGATCGATGCACAGCCTCATCCGCCCGCATGGCCGCCTGTGCGATGTGCAACACACGCTGGCCACAACTCCCCGCTCCACCGAGCCCCGCGACCCACCAGACGCCCATGGCGCCGATGCGCGTCCAGGACTGGTCGGCACCGACGCCGAACAGCAGATCCGGGCATGCGAGCTTGCCGGCGAGGACGACGGCGATACCAACGACAGCGGTCAGCAATGTCAGCAGCCACGACCCGTACATGCCGGCGATGCCGACCAGGGAAAACACCCAAAGCGCCGGGTAGAGGTGGCTGCCGTCGTAGCCGCCATTGAGGTAGATCAGGCCAAGCGTGACATTCAGGAAGGTGAAGACCAGAAGCACCGGCACGGCCGCACCCGCCACCTGGCGCCGCACGACGGTGAAAAGCGCAACAAGGGAAAGCAGCGCGACCCCATTGATCGCGAGCATCTGCCCAGGGGGCGAGCCCAAGCTCGCGCCCGCCACGACCTGTGCGGCCGTGCCCAGTGCCGCCATCCCGATGCACAGCTTGGCGACCTGCCGACGGTAGGCCTGGACGTAGTTGACGCTGCCGTCGAGTCGCGGGCGCACGAGGTCCCGCCCTGCGCCCTGGCCGGACGGCGTGAAGCATAGAGTGGTGTGCGGCATGAATGAATTGGTCACGCGCCTGTCCTGTGAAGTAGCGACAGCATTGCATGCGAACCTGAACCGCACGTTAATCCGGCCCGACCGCGTCACCGACGCCAGCGAAACGCGTGGCGCTCGCCTTGCATGGGGAATTTGCAGGGAGTGCAAAAATGACGTTTTCGATTGCTGGGCTATGCCCGCATACCGGTGAGATTGGGCTGGCGTTGACCACATCCAGCATGGCTGCCGGTGCGCGGGCGATGGTCCTGGCACCGAACCATGGCGCGGTCTTTGTCCAAGCCCGCTCCGATCCCCGGCTGGGGACGCTGGGGGCGGCGTTGCTGGAGGCCGGCTGCACGGCCGAGCAGACACTGGCGGGGATGCTGGCCCACACGCCGGACGCCGCCTATCGGCAGATCGCCGTGCTGGACAGCGCCGGGCGCATCGCGCACGCGACCGGGGAACGGTGCCTCGCCCCTTGTGGCGCGCGTGTCGGCCACCACGCCGTGGCCCTCGGCAATGCCGTTGCCAATGTCGCCGTGATCCCGGCCATCCTGCGTGGTTTCGAAGCGGCGAGAGGCCCGCTGGCCCACCGCCTGATCGCCGCACTCGAGGCAGGGGAGGCGGCCGGTGGAGAGCCCTACCCGCTCCGCTCGGCGGCGCTGAAGATCGGCCGGCCCGAGATCCCGTTCGCGGTCATCGACCTGCGGGTAGATTTGGCGGAGCACCCGGTCGCTGCCTTGCGCCAGCACTGGCACGCCTACGAGCCACTGGCGGAGGCATACCTGCTGCGGGCCATCGACCCGGGAACCGCCCCGCTGGCTGCCACCGTCGAAGGCCATTTGCGACAATGGCCTATCCGCCTAACCGAAGGAGTAGCCTAATGCGTCGTCTGTTGCTTACCCTGCCTCTGTTGACGCTAGCCCTTCCGGTGTCGGGCCAAAGTTTGCCGGCGCGGATCAAGGAGAACGGCGATACGCTGCGGATCGCAGTAAGCCCGAACTACCCGCCTTTGGAAAGCCGCGACACCGCTACGGATGCCCTCGTGGGCTTCGACATCGATCTGGGCAACGCGCTGGCCAAGCAACTCGGGGTCAAGACCGACTGGCAGGCGGGGACGTTCCCGCAGCTGATCCCGTCATTGCAGACGGGGCGGGCAGACATGATCCTGTCTGGCTTCAGCGACCTACCAGCCCGGCGCGAGACCATGGATTTCGTGGATTACCTGAACACCGGTGCGCAGTTCTTCGCCCTGGAGGATGGCAGCGTCAAGACGATGGACGCGCTGTGCGGCAAGACCGTGGGCGCCGTTCGCAGCACGAATTACCCCACCTTCATTGCCGCCTGGAGCGTTGCCAACTGCGAGAAGGCGGGCAAGCCGGCCATCGTGTTCGAAGGCGTGGATCGCGGTCCCTTGGTGCAGACGGAGCTGAAGCAGGGCCGCATCGACGCCGCCGTTCAAGGCAGCGAGACCATCCCGGCGCTGCTGCAGGCGGAGCCGAACACCTACCATGTCTTAGGCGCACCCTTCACCCGCAATCTCCAGGCGATCGCCATCGCCAAGACCGACACCGGGCTGCGCGACGCCGTACTCGGCGCGCTGAAGGCCCTCTACGCCGACGGCACGTACACCGCGTTGATCAAGAAATGGAGCCTCGAGGATAGCGCCGCCCCCGCCCCCACGATGAACGGTGACCCGGCGCCTTGATCGAGGCAGCCGCTCCCCTCGACATTGCACAACTCCGGCACGTCAAGCCGCGGCACTGGGGTCGGCTCAGCGCCGCATTCGTTCTCGTGGTGTTACTGGGATTGCTGGTCCGCGCGTTCGCCAATGGTAAGATCGATTGGGGAGCGGTGGGCCATTTCCTGACTTGGCCGACGATCCTCGCCGGGTTGGCCAACACGATCGTCATGTCGGTCGCGGCGATGGCGATCGGGGTCGTGCTGGGTGTTGCGGCAGCCATCGCGCGCACCTCCCGCAATCCGGTGCTGCGCTCGGTTTCGATCCTGTATGCCTGGCTGTTCCGCGGCACGCCGGTGATCCTGCAATTGCTGCTGTGGTTCAACCTCGCCTTGGTGTTCCCTGTCATCGGTATCCCCGGCCTGTGGTCCGCCCGCGCCGTGGTAGTGATGACGCCGTTCGTCGCAGCTTTGCTCGGGCTCGGCATCAACGAGGGCGCCTATGTGTCCGAGATCGTCCGCGCCGGGCTGATCTCCGTCGACACGGGCCAGTACGAGGCGGCAAAATCCATCGGCATGCCCGGCGGCCTCGCCCTGCGCCGCATCATCCTGCCACAGGCGATGCGCGTGGTGGTGCCGCCGCTCGGCAACCAGTTCATCGGCCTGGTCAAGACGACGTCGCTCGCCAGCGTAATCGAATATGCCGAGCTGCTGCACAACGCGGAGAACATCTACTACTCGAACGCCAAGGTGATGGAGCTGCTGTTCGTCGCGGCGTTTTGGTATTTGGTGGTGGTCACCGGGCTGTCCCTCGGTCAAGCCCGGCTGGAGCGCCGCTTCGCCCGCGGCGCCACCGCACTGCGATGAGCCCGGTCGTCCAAGCGGCGCGCGTAGGTAAATCCTTCGGCACGGTCCAAGCCTTGGCGGACGTGACGCTGGAGGTGGCGCGCGGTGAAGTGGTGTGCCTGATCGGTCCGTCGGGCTCCGGCAAGACCACGTTCCTGCGCTGCGTGAACCAGCTGGAACGGTTCGATCGGGGAGGGTTGTGGCTCGAGGGCGAACTCGTGGGATATCGCCGGGTCGGGGAGCGGTTGCATCCGCTGACCGATACGGAGATCGCACGGCAGCGGCGTGCCACCGGCATGGTATTCCAGCGCTTCAACCTGTTTCCCCACATGACGGCGCTGGGCAATGTGGTGGAGGGCCCGATCCACGTGCTGCGCCAAAGCCGGGCGGAAGCGGAGCAGGAAGGTCACAGCTTGCTGGCGCAAGTGGGGCTGGCGCACAAGGCCGCGGCTTATCCTTCCGAGCTGTCCGGTGGCCAGCAGCAACGCGTGGCGATCGCGAGGGCGCTGGCGATGCGGCCTCGGCTGATGCTGTTCGACGAGCCGACATCGGCGCTCGACCCCGAACTGGTGGGTGAAGTCTTGGCGGTCATGCGGGACCTGGCCGAACGGGGCACGACGATGCTGGTGGTGACCCACGAACTGGGGTTCGCCCGGGAGGTCGGACACCGGGTGGTGTTCATGGACCACGGGCGGGTGGTGGAACAAGCCGCCGCGCGGGACTTGTTCGCCGCCCCGCGGGAGGCACGGACGCGGGAGTTCTTGGCGGCGGTGCTGGCATGAAATCCCCCTCCCCTTGAGGGAAGAGACGGGTTCGTTCCTCCCCTGCACAGCGGGGGAGGTGGCGGCGAAGCCGACGGAGGGGGCGCAGGGCACGAACTCCGAGTGTGTGGCCGCGCCCCCTCCACCATGCTTTGCATGGTCCCCCTCCCCCGCTTCGCAGGGGAGGAACGCCAAGTGCGATTGCCCTGCCCGTAAGGAACGGGGAGGCGTTCTATCTCACTCGGCTGCGGCGGCGGTGCGCACCCCGTAGTCGGATGCAGCCGTCACGCGCTGCATGATGTCCTCCGCCACCCGGTAATACACGATGCGGTCGAAATGATCGCCCATGTCGGCCGAGCGGTCCGATTGCCGGTGGATCGACTGGTCGATATCGATCAGGTGCACGTTCGGCCGACCCTGCAACTCCTCGCGGCACCAGCGCGCATGCTCGGTGTTCCGCACGTTCGGCGATCCGTCATATGACCAACAAGACGGCAGCACGAGCGCCAGCGTGGCGCCATCCGGGATGCGGTCCGCAATCAGGCGCAGGTTCGCCTTCACCCCGGCCTCCGCCACCTGGCCCATGAACACGTAATTCGCCCGCAACTCCGCAACCAGCGCCATGATCCGCTCGCGCGCTGCCGGGTCGAGCTTGGCGGAATCCGCCTGCGCCTGCAGTTGCTCGTCGGTCCAGGCCGCGAAATTGCCGCCGACATGGCCGTGACACCAGCCCATGAAATCGGACACCAGGACGTGGGCGAAGAAGCCGCGCTCCCGGTGCTGGACCATCGGCAGATGCAGCTCACCCCACAAGTTGAGCACCAACACCGTCGGGCCGGTGATCGGCGCGAACAGGCTGGACTGCAGGCTCTCGGGCGGGAAGCCGAGCTTCCCCAAATCGGCAAGCCGGTCCGCGTCGCCGTCCAGCAGGTTGACCAGGCTCGACGCGGTGTCGGTCTTGATGATGAACATCTCGCGGGAGAAATTCGTCTCCACGCAGGTCACCGGGCCAGCGACCTTGAAGTAGTGCGCCATGGCCGACATCTCGCACCCGCCACGCAGCCGTATCTCCGAGAACCGGCCCAGCCGCCGCCCCGACCCGGCGCCCTCTCCCGCCTGGTTCACCCAGTCCACTGGCGGCGCGTTGTGCACGTCCGACAGCACCTCGCCCACTGGGTGCAGCCAAGGGCGGCCGAGCGTCTGATACACCCACTGCTCGATCCCCATGCCGATGGTGCGGCACGAGAAGCAAAAATGCTTCAGGCTGCCGGCCGCCAGGTTCTCGTCCAGCGTCTTCAGGTAAAAGCCGACGAAGCCGTAATCGCCATACCGGTCCGACACGCGCACCAGCCCGCCCTGGTGGCCGAAGTAGCGCACCAGCTTCAACGCCTCCGCCCGGGCCTCCTCGGGATCCTCCGGCAGCCGCTGCTTGGTGAAATTGAGCTGATTGGTGCGATTGATCAGTTCGACCACGCGATCGATATGCGGCTCCAAATCGTGCTCGAAGCTAACCCGGATGTCGCATCCCCGTAGGAAGCCGATATTGTCGCCGGACGCGCTGACCTCGTCCTGCTTCTTGCGCTCCAGCAGCTTGTATTGCGCAAGCCGGGTCATGCCGGAATCGTCCTTGCCCTGGAACATGGCATGGTCGGCGATGCTGTGGATGAAGGTCTCGTCGGCCACCACGATGCCGGGCACGGCGGCGGCCACCTCGCCGCGGTTGTTGGGGTTGTCGTCGATGAATATCACCGTTGCGGGGCGCAGGCCGACCGCCTCCAGCATCGCCGCGATCCGCCCGCCCTTGGGCGACCAGTCGATCGACGGGAAAACGAAATAGTCCCACAGCCCCTGCTCCTGCAGGATGGCGCGGACGCGGTCGTGATCGTTCTTGGAACAGATGGAGCTCATGATCCCGCGCTTGGCCAAAGCCGGAATCAGGGCGTGGTTCTCCGCGATGAACGCCTCGATTCCGCCCTCGGTCAGGGTTCCCTTCCAGAAGGTATCGTCCAGGTCCCAGATGATCAGGCGGATGGGTTCGAGCAGATCCACGGTCAAACTCCTTCGAGCTCCTGCCCGGCAAGATAGGTGACAATCGCCTTGGCCGCTATCGCAGGAAGGAGGGCCGTCAGCCGTAGAGCGAGCGCAACGTCGCCGTGAGCAGGTCCGGATCGATCTCGAACGTTGCCTCGCCCAACGTGGGCGTGAAGCCGTGGAGCGGTCCGGCGAATAGCCAATTGAAGCGCTGGCTCAGCAGGCAACTGAAATCCCAGAAGTAGAAATCGCCGATGCCCGGGTCGATCATCAGCACTTCGCAGCCGGGCGGCGCCCAGCCGATGTTGGCCATCCCCGCGCCCATCGCGCCGGCGACGTGGCTGGCCGTGGAGAACAGCCGGATCTGGCCCTCCAGCGACAGGTCGGCGGGAAAAACGCTCTCGAAGCCATACTGCGTGAAGGCGGCCTCCACCGCGGCGCTCTGTCCGAGGCTGCGTTGCTCGCCGGGGCCGCGGCGGACGTAGATGCGGCGGCTGCGCTCCATCCGGATGCCGTAGATGCGGGACAGCAAATCGGCCAGCTCGAGGAACGTGGTGGATTTACGGGCATTGTGCCGCCCCACCGGTGAGAAAACGTGGACGTCCCGCGCGTCCTTCAGCGTGGCCAAGGCGTGGAACTCGAGTTCCGCATGCACGCCCAACTCGGCCAGCACGGCCGCGATCAGGCCGGCGAAATGCTGCATGCCGGTGGGCAGCAACAGGCGGATACCCGATAGGCCGGACCGGCCGATG
This sequence comes from uncultured Acetobacteraceae bacterium, assembly GCA_964247805.1. GTDB lineage: Bacteria > Pseudomonadota > Alphaproteobacteria > Acetobacterales > Acetobacteraceae > LMUY01. The sequence goes on from CAXTWC010000104.1 coordinate 17,505, forward strand.
TTCATCAGCTTGGGCAGGATATCGGTCAGCGTGTGGCCGTAATTGTCCGCCCCGGCTTTGGCGATCACCACGGTCTTGAGCGGCGACGGCTCGAGTTGAGTGGCGTGGCGACCACGGATGACGCCCTGGATCGTGGGCTTGATCGTTTCCGCTATGCCGTAATCGACCACTGTGTCCGGCACCCACTCGAGCTCCGGCGTCATGACGTAGCAGCCGTCATAGACGTAGCAGTGGTCGAACACCGTGAAGCCCTCGGCCGGGCAGGCTACCGTCTCGTGGCACACCAGATGGTAGAACGCGCGCAGGGTGGCGTCGTTGGTGCCGCGCAGGTTGAACACGTTGGGCGGTGTGCGACCGTAGCTGTGCGGCGGCTTCAATTCGGTGAATTGCATGGCGGGTGCATGACCCGAACGCCGCGACTGCGTCAAGCATCGCTGGCACTGGTTTTGCAGGCGTTTGGCGATATTCGGAATTGGGATGGAATGAACGCTGGCGTGAACCACCGGCCTGGGCAGCCCTTGCTGAGCGTGCGCGGCCTGACCAAGCATTTCCCTCTGACCGGTGGGATGCTGGGCCGCAGCACCGGGTCGGTGCGCGCGGTGGATGACGTGTCGTTCACGGTGCGCGCGGGCGAGACGCTGGGCATCGTGGGCGAGTCTGGCTGTGGCAAGTCCACCACGTCGCGGCTGATCATGGCGCTGCTGCAGCCCACGTCCGGCGAGGTGATCTTCGATGGCCAGGCAGTCGGGCCGGGTGCTTCTACGGTCGGTGGGCTGAGCATGAAGGAATATCGCCGCCAGGTGCAGATGGTGTTCCAGGACAGCTACGCCTCGCTGAACCCACGCCTGACCATTGGCGAGAGCATCGCCTTCGCCCCGCAAGTGCACGGCACCGGCCGGCGGGCCGCGGCGGCGCGGGCGGCGGAGCTGCTGGCGGCGGTGGGACTGGAGCCGGGACAGTTCGCCCGGCGCTTCCCGCACGAGCTCTCCGGTGGGCAGCGGCAGCGGGTGAACATCGCCCGGGCGCTGGCCCTGCAGCCCCGCCTGCTGATCCTGGACGAGCCGGTCTCGGCACTCGACAAGTCGGTGGAGGCGCAGGTGCTGAACCTGCTGCTGGACCTGAAGACGCAGTTCGGGCTGACCTACTTGTTCATCAGCCACGACCTGAACGTGGTGCAGTTCGTGTCGGACCGGGTGCTGGTGATGTATCTCGGCCGGGTGGCGGAGATCGGCCCGGTGGACGCGATCTATGGCGCCGCCCGGCATCCTTATACTGTGGCGCTGCTGGACAGCCGGCCCTCGATGGACCCGGAGAACCGCCGCACCGTTCCACCGCTGACCGGCGACCCGCCCAACCCGGTCAACCCGCCCTCCGGCTGCCGTTTTCGTACACGCTGCGTGCTGGCGGAACCGGTTTGCGCCGAGACGGTGCCGCCCTTGGCCGGCGGCGAGCACGCGATCGCCTGCCTGGCGGTGCAACCCGGCAGTGGGCACAGTCGCGCCCCGGCGATCGCGGCATGACGCTGGTCCGTGTGCAGGATCTGCGCGTCCGCTTCGTCTCGCGCGACGCGACCGTGCGCGCGGTGGAGGGCGTGAGCTTTACCGTGGCTCCGCGGGAGACGCTGTGCATCCTGGGCGAGAGTGGCTCGGGCAA
>CAXTWC010000105.1:0-19107 GCA_964247805.1 uncultured Acetobacteraceae bacterium
CGGCCTGCTCGGTGGCACCCTGCGACAGCTGCTCGGCGCTCGCCGCCAACTGCTGGCTGCCGGATGACACGTTATCCGATGCGCTCAGGCAGTCCCCGACCACTGATCGCAGCCGCTCCAGCATGCGTTCGAGCGCCATGCCGAGCACGTCCTTGTCCGATAGCCGCTTGGCCACGGTCGTCAGGTCACCATCGGCGATCTGGTCAGCGCATTGCGCCGTCGTTTTCAGGTTTGCCGTCATGCGGTTGAGCGCATCGACGAGGTCCCTGATCTCGTCGTTGCTCTTGACGCTTATATCCTGGTCGAGGTCGCCAAGTGCTACGGCGTCAGCCAGCGTTATGGCCTTGCGCAATCCACGGCTGATATCGAGCGCGAGCCATAGCCCCATGACAATCCCGACCACGAGCGACAGCAGGGTCGCGGCGACGAGGAGCATGCGGGCGAAGTCGTATTCGTCAGCGTTCGCGGTATTAGCGTCCCTCATTTGGGCACCGTAGCGCTCTACCGCGTCGGTAAGCTGCCCGTCCAACTCTCCGGCGACGCGCCGTAATTCGGTGGCGGACAGTTCCTGGGCGTTGGCTTGTTCGTGTGACTTGACGAACTCGCGTAGCCGATCTTCGAGGGCTTGATAGCGCTGCCAGTTTGCCAGCATGGCCTGCCAGACCGGTTTTTGCGCGTCTCGCACGAGTGGGTAGATCTTGTCGTACTGGGCTTGAAATTTCAGCCGAAGCCCGGGGATACTACGTTCGAACACATCAACCTGCTCCGGCGAACTCGCAAGAACCAGGTTTTTTTCGGCTCGGATAAGTTCGAGGAGGTTGATACGCTCGTCTTGAACCCAGTGCAGCTTCTGTACTGGGCCCTTGATCATCGCGTCCGTCGTCGCGTTGAGCGATCCTAAGCTTGTGATCCCGAGCGCGGCCGTCGCGGCTGACAACACGATGATGGTCGTGAAGGCGACGGCTAGTTTCATCTTGACCGTTAGGCGCATTGCATTGCATTCCAAGTAAAGTTGGTAGGCTTAAGTGATCAGTTGGCGTCCGTAACCGCGGCGCCTTGCGGCAACCCGGTCGAGAACACCCGCGCGATATCCAACACCACCATGAAATCGTCACCGCGCTTGCCGATGCACCGGATGAATTCGGGCCGCCACCGAGTACCGATCCTGGGTGTTTCCTGCAGCGCCGCCGCTGCAACCTCGGTTACTTCGTGCACCTTGTCGGCGCGGATGCCGACGGTCAGCGGCTCGCCCTGTAGTTCCAGCTCGATCACCACGATCCTCGTGTCCACCGTGGGCGGCTTTTGCTCCATGCCAAACTTGATGCGGAGGTCCGCCAGTGGCACTACCTTGCCGCGCACGTTGATCAGGCCGGCCACGAAAGGCTGGCTATGTGGCACCTCGGTGATGGCGACCAGGTCGAGTATCTCCCGGACGTAGGCAGCCTCCACAGCGAAGGTTTCGCCTTCGAGGTCGAGCGTCAGCACCTCAAGCGACTGATTACCGTTCCACTTTGCCATGGTGCCGTTCCTAACTCGCGATCCGCAGACGTTCTTCGTGCTGCTGGCCGTGTTCGACGAGATGCGCGACGTCGAGGATGAGAGCCACGGTGCCGTCGCCGAGGATGGTCGCACCGGAGAAGATCTGCACGTCGGCATGGAGCCGGGAAAGCGACTTGATGACCGTTTGATGGTCACCGATCACCTGGTCCACCACCAGCCCGACGCGTAGGTCTCCCGCTTCGACGATGACGACCTTCTGGTAGCGGTCCGGCGGCGTCGCGGCATTGAACAGCTCGCGCAGCCGTAGGAATGGAACTAGATCACCGCGGATGTTGAGGAAGCTGCGGCCGCGTGAACGTGCATCCTCCTCCTCGCTGAGCTCAACGCATTCACCTACTGCCGATAGCGGAATGACGTAGCGGCCATGACCGACGCGGACCAAAAGGCCATCGATGATCGCCAAGGTCAGCGGCAGGCGTAGCATGATCTCGGTCCCGCTGCCCGGCGTGCTGGTGACATCGATGGTGCCCCGCAGACCGTCGATGGTGCGCTTTACCACATCCATGCCGACCCCGCGGCCAGATAGCGCGGTCACTTCCCGCGCGGTCGAAAACCCGGGCTGGAAGATAAGCTGAAAGACCTCATGATCGCTCAGCTTGGTACCCGGGACGATCAGGCCAGTTTCCTCCGCGCGAGCGTAAATGCGCTCCCGATCGAGGCCGCGACCATCTTCCTTGACCGAGACGAGCACCTCGGCGCCGGAGTGGCGGGCCGACAGAGTGATGCGGCCCTGCACCGGCTTGCCCGCCGCCCGGCGGCCTTCCGGCCCCTCGATGCCATGATCGACCGCGTTGCGGATCAGGTGGATCAGCGGATCGTTCAGCCGGTCGATCACCGTCTTGTCGAGTTCGGTTTCCTCACCGACGGTGACCAACTCGATGCCCTTGCCCAGGTCGTGCGCTAAATCGTGCACCAGGCGGCGGAAGCGGCCGAACAGCGAACCGATCGGCAACATGCGGATGCCCATGGTGGTGTCGCGCAGTTCCAATGAAAGCCGCTCGATCTCCTCCGCCACCGACTTGACCGCCGGGTCACGGCTGGCAGCGGCTACCTGGTTCAACCGGGATTGGGCAATCACCAACTCGCCCACGCGGTCCATTAATTCGTCCAATCGCTCGGCAGGCACGCGGATGGTGTTGGCGCCTGCGGCGGCCCGGCTGCTGCCACCCTGCTCCGGTACGACCAGCACGGGCGAGGTGCGCTGCTCTAGGTGCGGCACGATCGACTTCGGCTCCGACGTGATCGCCGCCGGCCCTGCGGGCTCGATGGTCAGCTCCATGTCGTCGAGCACGAACAGGAATACTTGCTCGATGGACCCGCGCGACTGCATCGTGGTCAGGGTGACGTTCCAGCTTGGATAGCAGGCGCTGGGATCGATCGTGTCCAGCGTGGGGATCGCCTCTGTCAACATGCATACCGCCGCCTCGCCCATCTCGCGAAGTTCGTCCAGCAGCAACAGCGGGTTGGTGCCGGTAGCCATCGCGTCCATCGGCAAGCGGAAGCGGATTTGCCACGTAATACTCTCGGCTGCTGGCTGAACGGTCGCGGCCACCATCAGGGCTTGCAGGTCTTGCAGGATCGCCTCACCGATGGCGGTGTCACTACTGGCTGGGTGTTCGATCAGCAGGCGCATCTGGTCCTTGGCGGCCAAAGCAACCGCGATCAATTCCTGCGTTGGCGCCATCTTGCCTTTGCGCACCAGATCGAATGCATTTTCGACATGGTGGGTGAAGGTCGCGACGGCGTCGAAACCGAACATCGCGCCAGAGCCCTTGATCGTGTGCAACGCACGAAATGCCGTGTCGGTCAGCGCCATGTCAGTGGGCGTGCGCTCGAGATCGAGCAGTGTCTGCTCCAGCTGTTCGAGCAACTCCTGCGCTTCCTGCAGGAATAATGCAGTCGGATCGACCCCGCTCACTGTCCGAGCACCTTCTTGACGATGGACAGCAACTGGTCTTGCTGGAATGGCTTCGTGATCCAGCCGGTGGCACCCGCGGCTTTGGCTTGCTTCTTGATTTCAGCGTCGGATTCAGTGGTCAGGAAAATAACCGGCACGCCGCAATAGGCTGGCAACTTGCGCAACTCACGGATCAGACCCAGCCCATTCATGATCGGCATGTTCAGGTCGGTCACCACGAGATCCACGGTGCAGGCCTGCGCCTTCGCCAGGCCGTCAGCGCCGTTTACCGCTTCGGTCACCTGATAGCCGGCACCGGACAGCGTCAGCTTGATCATCTGGCGCACGCTCGCGGAGTCGTCCACCGTGAGGATCTTCTTCATACCTGGGCTCCTTCGAACCAAAAGTCATCGGTCCCGCCGGGCAGAGCGAGCTTGACCGGACGCAGCCCGGCGCGGCTCAGCGCCGCGAGCAGGACACCATCCGGGTTTTCGGCCAGGGTCACGGTTCGGCTCGCCTGCCCAGCAGTGTTGCGGGCTGCGACGAGCAGTTGGATGAAGCTGAGATCGATGTCGGTCGCGGCCGTGCAGTCGATCGAGACGGCGGGATGCAGCGTCAGCGCCTCACGTAGCGAGGTGCATGTCTCAGTGGCGGTTCGCAGTGTCCGTGGTCCATCGAGGACTATCTGAACAGTATTCGGACATCTTGCGTCCTCTCCCAATTCGCCAGCCACGGTCATCTCCTTCGCCTCACACAATCGAAGGAAGTAGACCGTATCTATGAATCCGGGCTTAATCTCGGACGCGCGGGGGTCGGAAAGCTTGTCCTGCTAACGTCCTGTGGTCACTGGCGGCCGACTGCTCCAGGCGGTTATCGCAGCCGCCGCTCACCCATCCGCGAAGCTCGGGGGTGATTGGCTGACGTCTACTCGGTAGCGGGAGACGGGACGACGGCGATGGCGCATGCGGCCTGGTCAGGCTGCATTGAAGCTGTTCAAGCTACTCGTCCTGTTTTGGCGGGGAGGGAGCGATGGCAGGTGGTGTGTACACCACGACTCTGCCTGGGTGTCCGATCAATCTCCAATCCGGCGCAGATGGCCCAATAATTGATCTACGCGCGATAAGCACTGTTATCAAGCGCAGCGGCCTCATCACCTTGGGCTGCAAAGTGTCGGTAATGGGGCATATAGGACAGGAAGGGCTTTCCGCTCTCCAAGCTGACGTTCCGTTAGTTTTCCACGCCGTTAACGATCTCGGCGCCGTGTTGCAAAGGCAGTCTGGACCGGGGTGCAAGGTGTTTGCCGCCTAACCGTAACCGCGCACTTCAACCGGTCCAGCCTCGTTGCGCTTCCGACCTTGCTGGTATGGTGCCGCCCCTTGGCATAGGGACACGCCTGTTTCCAGGTTGCCGGCGATGTGGCTGTTACCGGCTGAGCCGACAAGAGCAACGTTGCCGCCGAGTATAACGCTCGGTGTGTCTAAGCGGGATCACTTGCGACCAGCTTCAATCCAGGCGTGTCTTGTTGCCCGTCTCATGTGGGTCAGGCGTCCAGAGGTGCCGCCTGATCAAGGACAGAAGCAAGTCGTAGACCTCCCATGACCAGGCCCGAGGCAAGGCCAACTCAGTGATTCCATAGATTTTTGAAGGGTTTGCAGCAAGGTTGCAGGTCTGCAACGCGCTCGCCGCCGTTTACCAACACGGCGAGCGTCTTGAATTCGTCCCTCCATACCAACGGCTCATTCATGTGACGCGTCGTCGCGAGTACATCGCGGCGATCCACCGTTACAGGTGCGGCCGTGGCCCTGGATCGCCGCGCCTCCGGCTCGCGATGACGGTGTTTGGCGTGGATCAGTCGTTCAGCCCGTTGGGTTAGACGTTCGGGACAACCGATGATGTCGGTACGCAGGGCTACTTACGATGAAAATGGTTCACTTTGCGATGCTAGTAGTACGCAGCCTTGGAGTCGGAGGGATGCTCCGGGTACGCTGGTTGTAATCCAGCCGATGCAAAAAGTACTAGACCTAAGAAGCTTCCTAAGTGATCACCTAAACGGGAGCCGATTTCAGCGAACCGGTATCATCGGTCGATTTGCGCTTTCAGGCTGCTTTCGGCGTATTTTGTGAAAATCGCCTGGATCGCCGACAGCGTGCATGCTACCGACTCCAGACCGGATGGTAGCTGACAACCGGCAACGCGAGGATAAGGAGATGGCGCGCGACATAGCACTCGGTCATCAGGTGCATGCAGCCTTGAGAGGGTCTGGGGCCGAAGCTGCTCAACAGCGTGCGGTTGAACTCGGCGAGCCTGACTTGTTCGACCGGGTTCAAGCTATCGCCCTGGAAGAGCCCATCCCAAGCTTCCTACATTCGGCCCTTTGCGCAATGTCATTGCCGGTTCGGCGTCCAGTCGACGATACCTTGCCGATCATCCGCCAGGACGGCCAATACACCCTGGCAATCACGCCACGCCCGGTGCTTCGCCGGGTCGATGGACAGCAGCAGCAAATGACCGTGCTTGGCGTGCCGTATGGCTCGCTGCCACGGCTGGTGCTGATCCACATCATGACCGAGGCGGTGCGCACGCGATCCCGCCATATAGTCCTCGGCACGTCGTTCACCGACTGGATGCGGCGCATGGGGTTTCGGACGGTCAGCTATGGCCCACGAGGCTCCGCCACGCTTATTCGCCAGCAACTAGACCGCCTGCTCGCATGTGAGTGGATGATCCGGTGGGACAACGAAACCATCCAGGGTGACCAGGAGTTCGCGGTCAAAGAGGTCAAGCTCACCAATGACTATTCAGGGGTAAACGGCCGTAACGGCGGGTTTTCACGCGAGATCATGCTGACCGAAGGCTTCTACGACCATCTGCGGGAACATGCGGTGCCCCTCGATGAGAACGCGATCCGCCAATTGCGCGACTCTGCGACGGCGCTGGACCTATACACTTGGCTCGCCTACCGCTTGCCCCGCCTGACCAAAAGCCGCCCGGCGCTGATCAGTTGGCCGCAGTTAGCCGTGCACTTCGGCAATGAGGGCAAAAACATTCGAAAGTTTCGGCAAACGATCCGGGACGCGTGGGACCGCCACGTTTCGGCCGTTTACCCGGATGCCCGGGCCGAATTCGACACGACTGCCGTGCGGCTTTACCCCTCCCCTGCGCCGCTCACCCGACGAGCCCTCAGCCTGGTCAGTGTCAAAGCCGCCCCGAAACCCAGTCCAGCCCCACCGTCCGCAGCGCCGGATGACACTTTTCTTGCCGCGTTGAGAGCCGAACTGGGGGCTGCATTGGCTCGGTCGTGGCTGGCCGAGGCGACTTTGGAGGTCGGCGAAGACGGACCGGAGCTTGCCGTCGGCTCACGCTTCAGGGCCGACTACATCCGGCAAACCTTCGCGGCCGAGTTGGGTCGTGCTGCCAAGTCGGCCGGGTTCATCGCCGCACCGATGATAACGGTTCGGCCACGCTGAAAAGACGCTGGAGTTGAGCAACACCGTGGATACCAACGACACCGCGTCAGTCGTCGAGTCTCTCTACAATCGATCCATTGACGTGGTGACGCGGCTCAGAGCCCGCGGCGATGTCGTGACCGAGGGTGGTGGTACCGGGGAGCGACGGTCCCCGCGTATTCCAATCACTCGTGCTGCGGACCTGGCCGGACGAACCGGTGCTGCGATACGGGAAGCGGAGAAAGACGGGCGGCTACCCGGCGTGCCTCGCACCCAAACAGGTCGCCGGGTCGGCTATACGCTGGCTGAGGTAAACGCGATGCGTGGGGTGTTCGGCACTCGCCCCTGGCGGCAACCGTCCGATCCCCTCTCCGTCATCGCTGTGCAGAACTTCAAGGGAGGCGTTGGCAAGTCCACCGTTTCGGTTCACCTCGCACAGTATCTTGCCATGCACGGCTACCGGGTCTGCCTGATCGACTGCGACAGCCAGGGTTCGTCGACGATGATGCTGGGCTACATTCCGGATCTGGATATCGCGGAAGACGACACGCTCTATCCGTTCGTTCGCAATGCCGAAATGTCGAGCCTGGCCTACGCAGTCCGGGAGACGCACTGGGATGGCTTGTGGCTTGTTCCCGCCAATCTCCGCCTCTACTCCGCGGAGTACGAACTGGCGGCACGTATCGCGCGCAGCGATCAAGCCTTGCTGAACCGCTTGGCGGAGGGGGTTGCTTCGATCGCCGAGCATTTCGACGTCGTCATCCTGGATCCGCCACCGGCACTCGGCACGATTTCCCTATCGGTCATGCGAGCCGCCAATGCACTGGTAGTGCCAGTGCCCCCTACTGTGGTCGATTTCACTTCCACGACGAGCTTCCTGGCGATGTTGTCCGAAAGCATGGCAGTGCTGGCTGAGCGCAACATGCCGATCGACTTGAACTGGATCCGGTTTCTGGCGACGCGGGCCGACGAGCAAAAATCAATGCAACGCGAGCTGCTGCAGGTCATGCGCAGCTTGTTTGGTGAGAACATGTTGCGTGCCGTGCTGCGGGATAGTGCGGAGATCGACAATGCATCGGCGCGGATGATGTCGGTGTACGAACTGGAGCAGCCAGTGACGTCGCGCGAGACGTATCAGCGCTGCCTGACTTACCTGAATGCGGTCAATGCCGAGATCGAAACGCAGATCCGGCTGACCTGGCCGAGCCACCATGCCAGATTGCAGGCAGAGGGCGTCCTGTAACGACGGTTGCAGACCTGCAACTCAGGTCTAGTGCATTGATTACAAAGGGTTCTTCAGGTCCCTGGCATAGGAGATGAATGGTGGCGCTCGGGAATAAAGGCTTCGCGGATCTAGTGGCGCCAGAAGGCGACGGGACTGCTGCAGCCCGGCGTCCACCTCGTTCCGGGTTCCTCGGCTCACGAGGTAACCGGCTGGCCGAACTCGCATCCGGTGTGGCGCAAACCCGCGTGCACGAGGCCGTCGACCCTGCGACCTGCCGGATATGGTCGGCGCATAACCGAGATTATGCCAACCTGAATGAGGAAACCTGCTCAGACCTCATTACCAGCCTCCGTGCCCAGGGCCGTCAGGAGGTGCCTGCGATCGTCAGGCGAGTGACCGGGGATGATGTCGTTCGCTTCGAGGTGATCTGCGGCGCAAGACGGCATTGGAGCGTCAGCTGGCTCCGCGCACACGACTATCCAGACTTCAAGTTCGTAGTCGAACCACGCGAGATGACCGACGAGGAGGCCTTCCGCGTTGCCGACCTCGAGAACCGCTCGCGTCGTGATTTATCGGATTTCGAACGAGCCAGAGACTATGCCCGAGCGGTCGAGACCTATTACGACGGCAACCAGCAACGCATGGCCGACCGCCTCCAAGTGACCAAAAGCTGGCTCAGCCGCTATCTCGAACTCGCGCGGCTGCCGGCGGAGATCCTGGCATGCTTTGTCTCGCCCCATGTCATCGGGATCTCGCATGCGGCGGCAATCGCTCCTTTGCTGAGCCACCCGCAGACGCGTGCGCGGGTCCTGGCCGAAGCCGCGACCATCGCCGCCGAACAGCAAACCAGGCGGGAGGCCAAAACGCCACTGTTGCAGCCGGTCGGGGTGGTTGCCCGCCTCACGCAGTCAGGCCGGCCTAAGTCGAAAACTACGGTGCAGGAGGAAGTGTTCCGGGATGCCGAGGGCAGGGTGTTTCTCAAGGCACGCCGGGAAGGCAGGACTGGCGTCGTCTTTACACTCCCCTCGGCGGCAACGGCGGATCGCCACGCGGTGTCGGCTGCTGTGGAACGCTACCTCGCAGGACTGCCCAGCCACCGATGATAAAGGTACGCCCGAGCCAGCTTCAGGCCGCGGCGACACGGAGTTGCCGACTTACTGACGGCCTGCCAGTTGCTCCAGCTCAGCACGGGCCGCCGCTAAGATTTCCCGCGCAAGCACCGGGTCGGTCGATGCGACAGCCCGGGCGAGAGCCACGCTTCCTACAAGGCCTGACAGCACGGCGAGGGAACGGCGACGGGCTTCGTCTGGAGCCGTCGCACTCGGTATGGCTTGCTGCAGAAGCTCTGCCATCGCCGAAAGACCGTCGGTGAAGGCAGCGCCGATCGCGGAGTCCTGCCGACGGACCTCCGTAAGGCATGCGGCGAGGATGCACCCCGACCCCACATCCGTCAGGTGGACCTCCGAGAGATACGCGTCGAGATAGGCGGCCAGAGGATCCGGAGCATTCTCGTGCAGCCGGCGCCACGCGACGATGCCATCGGCGAACGCCTTGCGAACAGCCTCCGCGGCGAGCCCGTCCTTGGAACCGAACTGCCCGTATAGCGCGCCTTGGGTCAGTCCCGCCGCCCGGCTGATATCGATCACCCCCGCACCGTCGAACCCGCGCTCCTGCAGGAGCCGCTTTGCCGTGTCTACCAAGGCGGCCCGGTTCTCCGCGACCTTCTTCCCAGAAACCTTCATGTTGCGGTGCTCCCTCTGGCTCTTGATCCATTCATAGAGAGCTCTATTTAAGTTGCGGTTTCGTAAGTGCGACTGTTGGATATGGACACAAGGTGGTGCGTGCAACCTTGTCGGCCGCTGCCACTGACATCGCCGGCATCTCGAGAGGTTTTTCCATGACGGAGCTTACGCGCGTGCAGGTTGAACCCGCCGGGCAAGCGACAGCCGCGGGTGACGTGCAGCAGCACAGGTCGCGGGCCGGGCGTTGGCTCGGTGTCGTGTTCGTGGTCGCACTGCTTGCTGCGGCGGGCTTGGTCGCCGAACGTAACTGGCCCGCGCCCGCAGCGCCCCCCGCGCCGCCGCAGCCGCCGCAAGTCACGGTAAGCCAACCGTTGCAAAAGACGGTGCAGGCCACCAGCCGGTTGCTTGGGCAATTCGCAGCGGTGAACAGCGTGGAGTTGCGGGCCCAAGTCGGCGGCACGCTCGCGACGATCGATTTCAAGGACGGGCAGACGGTACGGGCGGGCGACCCACTGTTCGCCATCGACCCGCGACCGTTCCAGATCCGGCTCGACATGGCGGTTGCCCAGTTGCAGAACGCCCAGGCGAAACAGGTGCTGACCGCCGCCGAACTCTGGCGCGCGCAGCAGTTGAAGCGGACCGACTACGGCTCGGCGGAAACGGTCGACGGCCGCGCCGCCGACGACCGTAGCGCCCTGGCCGCCATCCAAACAGCAAAGTCGGCGATCGATGATGCGCGCCTCGACCTCGAGTTCGCCAAGATCACCGCGCCATTTGCCGGACGCATGGGCGCGCGTCTCGTTTCGCTGGGGAGCCTGGTCAGCGGCAGCCGGGGCGGCACCGGGCAGTCGACGCTGCTGGCGACGATCGTCTCGCTGGACCCGATCTATCTGACCTTCGACATGAGCGAGGCCGATTACGCGGCCTACCAGAAGGCGCACCACACCGGCGACGCGCCGGCAGATGTGGCGATCAGCCTGTACGGCGATGGTCATTTCGACCGGCACGGTAAGCTCGACTTCATCGACAACGCGGTCAACCGCAGCAGTGGCACGATCCGCGCCCGGGCGACAGTGCCGAACCCGGATTTGGCCATCACACCAGGCCAGTTCGCCCGGCTGCGGCTGAACCTCGGCTCCCCGGAATCGGCGATGCTGGTGCCAGCCGCCGCCGTGGTGCCCGATCAATCGCGCCAGCTCGTGATGACCGTTGCCGCGGACGGCACCGTGGTGCCGAAGCCGGTGGAGGTCGGCGACCTCGAACAAGGATTGCGCGTGATCCGCAGCGGCCTGGCGCCCACGGACCGCGTCGTGATCGACGGCGTGGTGCGGGTTCGCCCCGGCGCCAAGGCCAACCCGGTCGCGGGCGAGATCAAGCCGGATCCGAACGCCGAGTAGTCTTCGTTCGACGTGCCGACGGACGATTGTCCGGTACTCTAGGAGGGCGCCATGCGCTTCACGCACACATTCATCGATCGCCCAATTCTGGCGACCGTGCTCAGCGTCTTCGTCACCCTGGTAGGCCTGGGCGCCCTGGTGATCCTGCCGATCGCGCAGTATCCGGAGATCGTGCCGCCGACCGTGCAGGTGACCACGAGCTACCCCGGCGCCTCCGCCGAAGTGGTCAGCCAGACCGTTGCGACTCCGCTCGAGCAGGAGATCAACGGCGTCGAGAACATGATCTACATGAGCAGCCAGTCCACCGGCGACGGCAAGCTCACCATCACCGTCACCTTTGCGATCGGCACGGATTTGAACGTCGCGCAGATGCTGACGCAGAACCGCGTGCAGGACGCATTGCCCCGCCTACCGGACGATGTGCAACGGCTTGGCGTGCAGGTGCGCAAGGCCACGCCTAATATCCTGTTGGCCGTGCACCTCTATTCGCCCGATGGCGCGCGGGACAACTTGTATCTATCGAATTACGCAACGCTGCATGTGAAGGATGCGCTGGCTAGGTTGCCCGGCGTGGGCGACGTGCAGCTGTTCGGGTCGCGCGACTATGCCATGCGGGTCTGGCTCGACCCGGACAAGGTCGCGGCCTATGGCCTCAATGCCGGCGAGGTGCTGGCGGCGCTGCGGGCACAGAACATCCAGGTTTCCGCAGGTCTGCTGAACCAGCCGCCGGTGAAGGGCAGCGCGGCCTACCAGCTCAACGTGCAGACGCTCGGCCGGCTGGCGACGCCGGGGGAGTTCGCCGACATCATCCTGAAGACGGACGCACAGGGGCGTGCGACCCGCATCCGTGACGTCGGCCGGGTGGAGATCGGTGCGGCGGATTATGGCTCGACCGCCTTCATGGACGACAAGGAGGGGGTGCCGCTGCTGATCTTCGCGCAGCCTGGTGCGAACTCCTTGGCGGTGGAGAAAAGCGTCCTGGACACGGTTGCGGAGCTGAAGAAGTCGTTCCCGGCGGGCCTCGACTCGATCATCGTCTACGACCCCACGATCTTCGTCGCCAAGTCGGTGAACGAGGTCATCACGACGATCTTCGTGGCCATTCTGCTCGTCGTCGGCGTGGTGTTCGTCTTCTTGCAGACTTGGCGCGCCTCCATCATCCCGGTCATCGCGATCCCCGTCTCGCTAGTGGGCACGTTCACCATCCTGTACGCGTGCGGCATATCGCTGAACAACCTGTCGCTGTTCGGCCTCGTGTTGGCCGTCGGCATCGTGGTCGACGACGCGATCGTGGTGGTGGAGAACGTCGAGCGGAACATCGCCGCTGGCATGAAGCCGAAGGAAGCTGCGCACCGCACGATGGACGAGGTCGGCGGCGCGCTGGTGTCGATCGCGCTGACGCTGTGTGCAGTGTTCGTACCCTCCGCGTTCCTGAGCGGCATTTCCGGGCAGTTCTTCCGGCAATTCGCCGTCACGATCGCAGCCTCCACGGTGATCAGTTGCTTCGTCTCGCTCACCCTCAGCCCGGCGTTGTGCGCGCTGTTGCTGCGGGCGCATGACTCGCATCCCGCCCGGCCCAATCTGATCGGCCGCATCCTCGGTGCCGGCTTCGGCGCCTTCAACCGCGTATTCGAGTGGCTGTCCGAGGCGTATGGCCAACTGACCGCGCGTCTGGTGCGAGGGCTCGCTTTGGTCGTCGTGGTGTATGTCGGGCTGATCGCAGCGGCCGGGTTCGAGTTCTCCCGCATCCCGACCGGGTTCATCCCCGAGCAGGACCAGGGCTACCTGATCACCGTGCTGCAATTGCCGCCGGGATCCAGCCTGACGCGTACCGAGGCGGTGGTGAAGCAGGCGATCGACATCATCCTGCACACGCGCGGGGTCGAGCATGTGGCACCGTTCGCCGGGCTGGACGCGACCACGTTCACGGTTTCCTCCAACTCGGGCACCATCTTCTCCGGTCTGCCATCCTTGTACAATCACGAGTTGCCGGGCGTGACCGCGAACTCGGTCTTGGCGGATCTGCGCAAGCGGCTCTCGGTCATTCAGGGCGCCTACGTTCTGACCATCCCGCCGCCGCCGGTGCAAGGCATCGGCAACTCCGGCGGCTTCAAGATGATGCTGGAGGACCGGGCAGGGCTCGGCACCCAAGCGCTGGTTGATGCGGCGCATGCCATGGTGGCGGCGGCGAACAAAGACCCGAGCTTCGCCGGCGTGTTCACGCTGCTGAACACCGGGTCGCCGTCGATCTACGCCGATGTCGACCGGCTCAAGGCGGAGAAGGTTGGGCTGACGCCCACCGATGTATTCAACACACTGCAGGTCTATCTTGGATCGCAATACGTCAACGACTTCAACTTCTTAGGGCGCACCTACCAGGTGATCGCCCAGGCAGACGGCCAGTTCCGGCGCGACCAGTCGGATCTGATGGGGTTGAAGGCACGTAACACCGCCGGCGAGATGGTCCCCATCGGCACCGTGGCGCAGTTGCGCGACCAAACCATCCCCTACCGCGTGCCTCGCTACAACCTGTATCCGGCGGCGGAAGTACAGGGCGTGGCGGCGCCGGGTGTGTCCACGGGTGAGGCCTTGAAGCGGATGGAACAGCTCGCCACCGAAGTCTTGCCGCAGGGCATCGGTTACGAGTGGACCGAGATCGCCTTCCAGCAGGAGCAAAAAGGCACGCCCACCATGCTGGTGTTTGGCGCCGCCGCCTTGTTCGTGTTCCTGGTGCTGGCCGCCAACTACGAGAGCCTGCGCTCGCCACTGGCTGTGGTGCTGATCGTGCCGATGTGCCTGCTCGCCTCGGTTTCGGGCCTGATGATCCGCGGCATGCCGATCGACATCCTGGCGCAGATCGGTTTCGTGGTGCTGGTCGGCTTGGCGGCGAAAAACGCCATTCTGATCGTGGAGTTCGCCCGCCAGGCGCAGGACAGTGGTGCTACCCCGGCCGAGGCAGCAGTCGAGGCGGCAAGGCGGCGCCTTAGGCCGATCCTGATGACGTCGTTCGCCTTCATCCTGGGCGTGGCGCCGCTGGTGGTAGCGACGGGCGCCGGGGCGGAGATGCGCCAGTCGCTGGGAACGGCGGTGTTCGCGGGGATGCTAGGCGTGACCGTGTTCGGATTGCTGTTCACGCCGGCCTTCTACACCCTCGTCCAGCAGAAACGCTTCGGGCGCAGCCGCCCGGTCGCGAAGACGCCGCAGAGAACGGTTGCTGCGGTGGATCACTGATTGGAGTAGATCGCATGAGTCGCCGCACATCGTCTCCCTCTCCCGTGAAGAATGGGAGAGGGAGACGGTGACAGCCGATGAGACTTTGCATTCCAGCCGGCCAGAATTGCAGCAGGCTAGCGGCTAGCTCGACAGTCTCGCTAAGCTGCTAGCCGGCGGCAGTCGGGATGAGGAAGTTGAAATCGCACCCCTCGTCGGCCTGCGTCACGCTATCGAGATACAGCTTGAGGTAGCCACGATCCCCGCCAGTCGGCCCGGCAGGGGCCTTCCAGGCAGCTCGGCGCCGCTCCAACTCCGCGTCGTCTACCAGCACGTCGATCCGCCGCCCGGCCACGTCCAGCCGGATCTCGTCGCCGGTGCGCACCAGGGCCAGCGGGCCCCCCGCCTGCGCCTCCGGCACCATGTGCAGCACGATCGTGCCGAACGCAGTGCCGCTCATGCGGGCATCGGAAATCCGCACCATGTCCTTTACGCCGGCGCGGGCCAGCTTCTTCGGGATCGGCAGGTAGCCCGCTTCCGGCATGCCCGGCGCACCCTTCGGGCCGGCGTAGCGCAGCACCAGCACGCTGTCGGCGGTCACGTCGAGCGCCGGGTCATCGATGCGGGCCGCCATGTCGTCGACGCCGTCGAACACCATCGCGCGGCCGGTGTGCTGCAGCAAAGCGGGCGTGGCGGCGCCGAATTTGATCACGGCGCTGCCCGGCGCGAGGTTGCCCCGCAGCACGGCCATGCCGCCGGTGGGAAACACGGCGGTCTCGCGGGTGCGGATCACGGTTTGGCCAGGCACGTCCTCGGCGCCCGCGACCGCATCGGCCAGGGTGCCGCCCGTGACACAACGGGCGGTGACGTCGATCAGGCCGCCGAGTTCGCGCATCAGCTTGGGCAATCCACCGGCCCAGTGGAAGTGCTCCATGTAGTGGTCACCGGTGGGCTTGAGGTCGATCAACACCGGGACGTCCTGGCCGAGGCGGTCGAATGCCTCCAGGTCGAGCTTGATGCCGCGGCGGCCGGCAATGGCGGCCAGATGCACCAAGCCGTTGGTGGAGCCGCCGATCGCCTGCAGCACCACCTGCGCGTTGCGGAAGGCGGCGGGCGTCAGGATATCGGCGGGCAGGCGGCCAGGTTGACCGATCGCGGCGACGGCGGCGGCACCGGATTGCTCGGCGCAGCGGATGCGGTCGGCGTGAGTGGCAGGGATGGCGGCGCTGCCGGGTAGCGCCATGCCGAGGGCTTCGGCGATGCAGGCCATCGTGCTTGCGGTGCCCATCACCATGCAGGTGCCGGGGGTGGGAGCGAGGCGGCCGTTGATCTCGTCCATCTCGGCCTCGGTGAACTCACCGGCGCGGTGCCGGGCCCAGAACCGGCGGCAATCGGTGCAGGCGCCGAGCACCTCGCCCTTGTAGTGGCCCACCAGCATCGGCCCGGTGACGAGTTGCACGACGGGCATGTCCAAGCTGGCCGCGGCCATCAGCTGGGCCGGCACGGTCTTGTCGCAACCACCGATCATCAGCACCGAATCCATCGGCTGGGCGCGGCACATCTCCTCCGTGTCGATCGCGGCGAGGTTGCGCAGGAACATGCTGGTAGGGTGGGAAAAGCTCTCGTGGATGGAGACGGTCGGGAACGGCATCGGCAGCCCCCCGGCCAGCATGATGCCGCGCTTGGCCGCCTCGACCAGGTGGGGCACGTTGCCATGGCAGGCGTTGTAGGCGCTGGACGTGTCCACGATGCCGACGATCGGGCGGCTCAACGCGTCGTCCGAATACCCCATCGCCTTGATGAAGGCCCGCCGCAGGAACAGGCTGAACCCGTCATCGCCGTAGCTGGTCAGCCCTTTGCGCATTCCTGTTGCCATGGACCGAACCCCCGCTGATTATCGATGAACAAGCTCACTTCAGGCCTGTTCGTGAACATTAAGTCTAGCAAGCCAAAAAATTATTGACAACCAGGCATGACCCACGCTTGCTTCCGCCCAACGATAAAAGGGGGTGGGCGACCATGCGACAGTTCGTTCTGAGTGTTGCGTGCCTTACGGCGCTGGCTGCGACAAGCACGCCCGCCTCCGCGGCGGGGATCACCATGTGGAGTAACTGGCCCGACGAACCGGCCAAGAAGCAATGGGTGACCGACCGGGTCGACGAGTTCGAGAAAGCCAATCCGCAATGCCCGGTGAAGCTGAGCTTCATTCCTAAAGCCGATGAATACACGCAGGCCAAATCCGCCGTGCGCACCGGGCAGGCGCCCGACATCTTCTACATGGAGCCAGACTCGCCCGAGTTCCTGACGGGCGGTTACCTGGCACCGTTGGACGACGTGATCGACACCGCGAACCTGAACGACTGGGCGAAGCAGGCCTGGACCTACAAGGGCCATCTGTATGCCGTGCCGCCCGAAGCCTACACGGTGGAGGTATTCTACAACCGCGACCTGCTGAAGAAGATCGGCATGGAGCTGCCGGAGAACGCGCAGTTCACCCAGGATCAGTTCGCCGACATGGTGAAGAAGTCGGTCGCCGCCGGGATCACCCCGATTGCCGCCGGGACCGCCGACCGGCCGTTTCCCGGCGCGTTCTTCAGCTACGAATTGCTGCTGCACAAGCTCGGCGCGGACGACTACGGTAAGCTGTTGGACGGCACCCTGTCCTACAAGGATCCCCGGGTGATCTCGGCGCTCACCTGGTTCAAAGGCATCGTGGACGCGGGCGCGTTTCCCAAAAGCATCTCGACCCTGAAGCTCGGCGAGTCGCACTATTATTTCTACGCCAACCCGGGCGCCCTGACCTTCCCGGACGCCAGCTGGTACACCGGCCGTGCGTTCGCCGCGCCTGACAAGGGTGGCCAACCGGCCGGGTTCGCGCTCGGAATCATGCAGGCGCCTGCGATGACGGATGGCACCTGCCCCACGTGCAAGACGCTCTCCGTAGGTGGCTCCTTCGTGATGTATAGCCGCAGCCCGAACAAGCAGTGCGCCGGCGCCTTGCTCAAGTCGATGGCGACGGTGGAGAACGGCACCAAGTGGGTGGAGCAGGTATCGCTGCAGAGCGGCATTCGCTCGGACACCAGCAAGATCAAAAGCAGTCACGCGCCATATTTCAACGAGTTGAACGAGCGGGACGAACACGCGCAATTCTTCCTCGGCACGCCGCTGCTGCACATGCGGGGCAAGTGCGCCGAGACCTTCGCGCAGGTGATGAACACGGCCCTGCCGGCCGGGCTGATCTCGGTGGCCGATGCCACTACCCAGATGGACGAAGCATGCCACAAGTGAGCAGCGTCGCCGTTCCAACTGCCGGCGGGGCCGTTGCCCGCCGGCCTGCTGCTCGCCGGGGCACCGATACACGCACGCCATCCTGGCCGGTGCTGCTGGTGTTTCTCGGTCCGGCGCTGCTGATCTATGTCGGCATGACCGCCTACCCGGCGCTGCGCACGATCTACAACAGCTTCTTCACCCTCGACGACCCGACTGCGCCCGAGTTCGTCGGCCTCGCCAACTACGCAGTTCTGTGGAGTGACGCCACATTCTGGCGCGCCGTGCTCAACACGCTGATCTGGTCGGTGGCAGCTCCGGTGCTGGACGTGACCGTTGGCCTGCTGCTGGCGCTGTGCCTGTATGCCAAGGTGCCGTTCGCACGCTTCCTGCGCATCGCGTGGTTCACCCCGGTGCTGCTGTCCTACGTGGTGGTCGCGATCCTCTGGTTATGGATCTACAACTACGATTGGGGTGCGGTGAACCTGCTACTGCGCGCGGTGGGCCTCGGCAGCCTGGCGAGCGCATGGCTGGGCAACCCGCATCTGGCCTTGGCCGCGCTGATCTTCACCGACGTGTGGAAGTGGGCGGGTTTCAACATGGTGGTGTGCCTGGCCGCGATCCACTCGTTGCCCGCCGAAGTGCTGGAGGCCGCCGAACTGGACAATTGCGGTTGGGGCGGCAAGCTGCGCCACGTGATCGTCCCGCTGCTGGGGCCGACGCTGCTGAACCTGTACATCCTGGCGTTCATCGGCAAGATGAAGGTGTTCGACCTGGTCTGGATCATGACGCAAGGCGGTCCGCTCTGGTCGACCGAGACCGTGTCCACCTACGTGTATAAACGGGCTTTCAATTGGAACACGTTCGACCTGGGATATCCCTCGACGATCGCGACGGTTTGGTTCGTCGCGGTACTGGCCCTGGTGCTGGGGCTGAACTACGCCCTGCGCTCGCGTGACAAGCTGGAGTTCTAGCCTGTGACAGGTGCACGGCTGCAACGCTTGCTGTCCAGCGGCGGGTTCATGGCGATCCTGGTCGCCTACACCGTCTATGCCACGGCGCCATTTCTGTGGGTCACCACCATGTCGGTGCGCACCACTACGGAGATCAGCGCCGACCATTACGCCTGGCCTAACCCGTTCCACTGGGAGCAGTTCCGCGAAGCCTGGGTCGACTCCAACTTCAGCACCTATTTCACCAACAGCGTGCTGGTGACCGCGGTGAGCGTGGCGGTGCTGACCATCGCCGGGGCGGCCGCGGCGCATTGCCTGGCGCGCTACCGCTTCCGTGGCAACCGCCTGATCTACGGCATCCTGTTCTCCTCCATCATCTTCCCGCCGCAGGTGGTGCTGATCTCGATCTA
>CAXTWC010000106.1:0-19064 GCA_964247805.1 uncultured Acetobacteraceae bacterium
GTTGGCGGTGCCGCTCATGCTCTGTTCCTGTCGAAAACGGGCCGGCGGGGATCGCGGCCCTTGGTCATCTCAAGCTGGTCTTCAGCCGCCCACCGGCATCCGGTGATTATGTCCAATTAAGGGCGAAGCAAGCGTTAAGGCAACCTTCGCGCCCGCAGCATACGCTTAGTTGCGGCTGTCTGCCTGCGCCGGTCGGCTGCGGAGTGCAGCCACCCCACGGATCCGGGCCCTGCAAGCTGTCGACTTACTAGTTGCCGAGCCAGATGCCTCGGCGGTGGGCCTTGGCGTCCAACTCGGCGGCATCCAGCGCCGGGCTGCTGGCGCGGGCCCAGCCGGTCGCGACCAGCGCCACGTTCACGTCCTGCCCCCCGGCGGCACATCGCCCGGCTGGCCGGCCAAGCTTGTCGTGGCCGTTGACCCGGCATTCGACGCGCTGATCGCGCACCAGACTAGCCAGCATCGCCGTAGCCTGGCCGCCGCAATCCGGTCCCGCCGCACACGACTCGCCCCGGGGCAAACCCGCCACGTCACTCAGCCGCACGACGATCCCGTCCAACCTGAGTGTGTCGCCGTCGATCACCGCCACCTCGCCTGGTGCAGCCGAGATGATGCGGGGATCCGCCGTCATCTGCCCGAACAGCTGGCCGGACAGTCCGATCGTGACCAGCGCCGCGCCCGCCGCGACCCCGGCCAATGCCACGACGGCCGTGCGCGCCAGCCCACGCGGGGCGGAAGCGCGGCTGCTGGAGCGGAAGATGCGGCGAGGGCGGTCGATGGACAGGAAAGCCTCCACAAACAGTCTGGCGGCGTCGATGCCTAGCGCGGCGGCCTAGCGACGTGCAAGCCGCCGCTCACTCCCAGAACGGCTCGGCGCGGCGGAATTTTGTCCAGCTTTTCGCGATTGCCTCCCGCGCATGGGTGCTCCGGGCCGCCGCAAAGCCCTGCACCGCGCCGTCTGCAAAATGCGCATCAGGACCGCCGCGCAACATACCCATCAACTCGGCTGCCGCAGCGCCGTCATTCAGGTGGCCGAGCGCCTCCTGCAGCCGGGACACGCCACGGACGAAGCGCTTCGTGCTGCGGCGTCCGTAACAAGGGGCGAAGAACTCGGCCGCATAGCGCAACCGCTTGCCCTGTTTCCGCAGGTCGTGAAGGTCCGGGGCTGGGAGGTCGCTGATGTCCGGCCCCGGCTCCAGCATGTGCTCGTGCCGCTTGGCCAGCAGCTTGGAGGCGTAATGGCTGGCATCGTCCGCCAAGGCCGCCGCGCGCGCCTCGTCGGCGTCCAACTGCCAGGGCCGCAGGGCCGCGAACTGCACCAGGCCGATCGTCAGATGCCTGAACGCGGGGGAGGCGAAGGTGTGCCGCAGCCCGGCATAGGCGGCCTCGCGCTTCTTCGCCGCCATGGCGAGCATGGTGACGAGCCGTCGATCCTCCGGCAAAGCTGCCGCCACCTCCTGCCCGGTGCCGCCTAGGAAGACGTCCCAGTCGCGGGCACGGCCCAGGGCTGCCCCCAGCTCGTGCAACTGTGGCTTCAACGCCTGGAACGCCTCGCCATCCGCCACCTTGCGGAACACCGACAGCGCCGAGCGCAAGCGCCGGACCGCGACCCGCATGACATGGACCGGTTCCGCCGTTTCCCCGGCCGCAGCGGCTGGCACCCCGGCCAAGATCACGTCCGTCAGGTGGCCGACCACCAGGGCGATCGCGTCGCCCACCGCCATGCCCGGCGGCACTTCGGGGGCCCCACTGTGGCGGTCCGGTATCGGCCAGCCGCGGGCGAAGCCGGCCGCCTCGGTGGCGTGGGACCAGCGCGGCACTTCCAACGCCACGGCGTCCCCGAGTTGCCGGCTGAGTTCGGCCAACACCGGCGCCGGCCCGTTCAGTATGATGCGGCAGGACGGCTTTTCCTGCGCCATGCCGCGCAGGGTGCCCTCCAGCACCATCAGGCTGCCATCCCGCCCATCGCTCAGCCGCACCGTCCGGCGCTGGCCGCGGAACCCGGCGATCGGCATCAGCGGATCGGGCAGCGGGCCGAGTGCGGACCGGTCCGCTGCCTCCGCCATCACCGCCGCGGGCGTGCCGGGCGGCCAGATCTCGCCGCGCCGCGGCCGCGCCCGTTCCAGTCGCCACAGCCCCTTGGCATCGCACAGGCTGAGATGGTCGTTGGCGAGGTCACCTTCGGCGGTGTCGTACCAGATCAGCTCGGCGGCTGCGGGCCGGCCGGTGCGGCGTTGCAAAGCGGGCTGGCGGAATAGCCGGGGCAAGTCATCGGGCGGCAGGATGAACTCGAGCGCGGCCATTCTTATGCACTAACCTCCGAAAGATCGCTCGGCAGCAGCAACCGCGTCAGCCGGGCGCCGCTGTCGCTCGCGGCGTCTCCCAAGGCGCTCCATGGCACGGCCACCGAGAACTCGCTCAGCGTGCCGGAGGGATACCCGCCCGCCAGCCGCTGCACTTGCTTGTCCGTCGTTGCGGCGTTCGCCCCGGCGAGCAACAAGGCCAGATCGTGCAATCCGGGATTGTGCCCCACCAGCAGCACGCAGCGCGACGTGGGCGAGGCGCTGCGCAGCACCTCCAGCAGGTCGGAGGCTGGTGCTAGATACAGTGCATCCATCGGCTCGATGCGCGGCGGCTCGTCCCATGGTTCAAGCGCGGCCAAGGTCTGCAGCGTGCGCCGGGCGGAGGACACCAGCACCAAGTCGGGCAGCAGGCCGAGCCGCCGCATCTCGTGCGCCATGGCAGCCGCCGCGTGCCGCCCGCGCATGTTCAGGGCGCGGGCGTGGTCGGACAGATGGGGTTCGTCCCACGAGGACTTGGCGTGCCGGAGGAGGAGGAGCTGGCGCATAGGTACTGCCATGATGGCACGCGCGGCCCGCCTTGTCGCTGCCCGCCTTGTCGCCACCTGCGAGCCTGGACGGGGAAATGGGGGCCAAGTTGTGGGCAAATTGCGCGTCGTGCTCGGAGACCAGTGCAGCGCGAAGCTGTCGTCGCTGACGGACCTCGACCCGGCAGCCGACACGGTGCTGATGGCCGAGGTCGCCAGCGAATGCACCTACGTCCGCCACCACCAGAAAAAGATCGTGCTCGTGCTCTCCGCCATGCGCCATTTCTGCCGGGCGCTGCGGGCGAGGGGGGTGACCGTCGACTACATCACCCTCGACGACCCGGCGAACACCCAAACCCTCCGCGGCGAAGTGGCGCGCGCGGCGGCAAGGCTGCGCCCGGACCAGGTCGTGGTCACCGAGTGCGGCGAATGGCGGCTCGACCGCGACATGCAGGGCTGGCACGAGGCAGCTGGCTGCGACGTGGATATCCGTCCCGACACCCGATTCCTGTGCAGTATCCGCGATTTCCGCACCTGGGCGCGCGGCAAGACCACGCTGCGGATGGAGTTCTTCTACCGCGAGATGCGCCGCCGTTACGCCGTGCTGATGGACGACGGCACCCCCGTGGAAGGCCGCTGGAACTTCGACGCCGAGAACCGCAAGCGCCTGCCGGCCTCCGTCGAGGCGCCGCCCCCGCCGCAATTCCCGCCGGACGAGATCACCCAGGACGTCATCGCCCTCGTGCGTGACCGCTTCGGTGAGCATTTTGGCGCAATCGAAGGCTTTAACCTGCCCGTAACCGCCGCCGACGCCCGCGCCGCCTTGGGCGATTTCGTGCTGAACCGGCTGCCGCAATTTGGCGACTGGCAGGACGCCATGCGCGCCGGGTCGCCGACGCTGTTCCACGCCTTGATCTCCACCTCGCTCAACACGGGGCTGCTGGAGCCGCTCGAGGTCATCACGGCGGCGGAAGGCGGGTTCCGCGCCGGGTTGGTGCAGCTGAACGCGGCGGAGGGGTTCATCCGCCAGGTGCTCGGATGGCGGGAGTTCGTGCGCGGGATCTACTGGCTCAAGATGCCGGAATACGCCCAGCAAAACGCCTTGGCGGCGACGCGTAAGCTGCCCTGGTTCTACTGGGACGCGAACACGCGGATGAACTGCGTGCACCACGCCGTCGCCGACACCCGGGCGCATGCCTACGCCCACCACATCCAGCGCCTGATGGTCACCGGCAATTTCGCGCTGCTCGCCGGGCTGGATCCGGCGGAGGTCGATGAGTGGTACTTGATCGTCTACGCCGACGCCTACGAGTGGGTGGAGATGCCCAACACCCGCGGCATGGCGCTGTTCGGCGACGGCGGCGTGGTCGGCTCCAAGCCCTATGCCGCGTCCGGCGCCTACATTAACCGGATGAGCGACTACTGCCGCGGCTGCCACTACGACGTGAAGGACGCGGTCGGCGAGCGAGGTTGCCCGTTCAACGCGCTGTATTGGGACTTCATGGCCCGGCACAAGGACCGCTTCGCCGGCAACCACCGCATGCAGATGCCGCTGCGTACGCTGGAGCGGATGGATGCGGGCCGGGTGGCACAGATCCGGGCGCGCGCCGCGGCTTTCCTTGGCGCCATGGAGGCAGGGGAGGTGGTCTGACGCCGAAGCCCGCATTAGGCTCGCGCCACATCGATTGGAAGGCAGCACCGAATGAGCCGCATCGCCTACGTCAACGGACAGTACCTGCCTCAATCGGAGGCAAGTGTGAACGTGGAGGATCGCGGCTACCAGTTTGCCGACGGTGTGTACGAGGTGCTGTACATGGCAGGCGGCCGTTTCCTCGACGAGGACCTGCACATGGCCCGGCTCGAGCGCTCGCTGAACGAGATCAGCATCACGCCGCCGATGGGCCGGGCGGCGTTGCGCCAGGTGTTGCTGGAGGTGACGCGGCGCAACCGGCTGCGCGATGGGCTGCTCTACATGCAGGTCACCCGCGGCGTCGCCCGGCGGGACCATGCTTTTCCCGCCAATGCGATCCCCCCCGCGTTGGTGGTGACCTGTCGCCGCACCCCGCCATTCCCGACCGACGTGGATGCGTGGGCTGGGTCCGCCATCACCGCGCCGGACCAGCGTTGGGAGCGGTGCGACATCAAGTCCACCGGGCTGCTGCCCAACGTGCTGGCCAAGCAGGCCGCGCGCAAGATGGGGGCCACGGAGGCGATCCTGATCGACCATGACGGCATGGTGACCGAGGGATCCTCCAC
Organism: uncultured Acetobacteraceae bacterium; assembly: GCA_964247805.1. GTDB lineage: Bacteria > Pseudomonadota > Alphaproteobacteria > Acetobacterales > Acetobacteraceae > LMUY01. The sequence goes on from CAXTWC010000106.1 coordinate 5,081, forward strand.
CACCGTGTGGGTGGTCGATGCCCAGGGTGTGCTCCGCACCCGCCATCTCAGCCATTCGATCCTGCCTGGTTGCACCCGCGCAGCCCTGCTGCAGCAAATGGCCGAATCCAACCTGTCGGCAGAGGAGCGCCCGGTCAGCGAGTCGGAACTTCGGTTGGCGCGGGAGATCTTCATCACCAGCGCCACCTCGTTCGTGAAGCCGCTGACCAAGCTGGATGGCGCTCCGGTCGGCGACGGCGCGGTCGGGCCGGTGACACGCCAGCTTTTTGCCCTGTTCGCGCGGCATGCAGCAGCAGGCTTGAACACGAAGCATTAGGGAATTGATGTCACGTTTACGCTGCAGTGCGGCATGGCGCTTGCGTCGACCCCGGCGTCAGCTACATTCGGAGGTGCGCGGACGGGACCTGAGTGCCCGTCTTGGTGTCAAAACAAATGGCTTGGCTGTAAATCAACATAAATAAAGGAGTTGGTGGTATGGCCAACGAGAAGACGCAGAACGTGCAGGATGTTTTCCTGAACCACGTCCGCAAGACCAAGGCGCCGGTGACGGTCTTCCTGGTCAATGGTGTGAAGCTGCAGGGCATCATCACCTGGTTCGACAATTTCTCCGTGCTGCTGCGCCGCGATGGCCACACGCAGCTGGTCTACAAGCACGCGATCAGCACGGTGATGCCGGGCGCCCCGATCCAGTTGTTCGACGCGACCAAGGCCGAGTCCACAGCGCCGCTGTCGATGCCGGCGCGGGAGATGGTGACTGACGACGCAGGTCTCTGAGACGGCGGCCGCCCCCACTCGGGCGGCTGTCATTCTACCTTGGGAACGGCCGGAACGCGGCGACACGTCGCGCGCCGCCGAGGCCCGGTTGGCCGAAGCGGTCGGGCTTGCGGCATCCATTGGCTTGGTCGTGGTGCACAGCGCCATCTTGCCCCTGCGCGCAAGGCGTTCGTCCAGTTTGTTGGGCGAGGGCCAGATCGCGATGCAGGGGGAGGCACTGCACGAGCAGGAGGTCGCCGTTGTTGTCGTGGACGCAACGCTTTCCCCAGTACAGCAGCGCAACCTCGAGCGGGAATGGGGCTGCAAGGTCATCGATCGCACCGGGCTCATCCTGGACATATTCGGCGAGCGTGCCCGTACCAAGGAAGGCTCGCTGCAGGTCGAGCTCGCGCACCTGGACTATCAGCGCAGCCGCCTCGTGCGGTCCTGGACCCACTTGGAACGCCAGCGCGGCGGCTTCGGCTTCCTGGGCGGCCCGGGTGAGACACAGATCGAGGCGGACCGCCGGCTGATCACCGACCGCATCGTCCGTCTCAAGCGCGAACTGGAGCAGGTGCGGCGCACGCGCGGACTGCACCGGAGTGCCCGCACCCGCGTGCCATTCCCGGTGATCGCACTGGTCGGCTACACCAACGCAGGCAAGTCGACCCTGTTCAACGAACTGACGGGAGCGCAGGTGCACGCGCAGGACCAGTTGTTCGCGACACTCGATCCGACGATGCGTGGCCTGCGCCTGCCGTCCGGGCGGCGGGCGATCCTGTCCGACACGGTGGGGTTCATCAGCGAATTGCCCACCGAGTTGGTCGCAGCGTTCCGAGCCACGCTCGAGGAGGTGGCGGAGGCCGACGTGATCCTCCACGTCCGCGATGTGGCGCATCCGGACAGTGCCGCCCAACGTGCCGACGTGATCGGCGTGCTCGAAGGCATGGAGAAGGATGGCACGATCGACGAACGGTGGCGCGAGCGCACGATCGAGGTGTTGAACAAGGCCGACCTGCTGGGTGGTGTCGCCAACGTGCCGCCACGCGGGGAGGCGGTGCCGATCTCCGCGGTCACCGGCGAGGGCATCCCAGCATTGCTGGGCGCGATCGATCACCGGATCGCCGCGGGGATGGAGCAGTTGGAGTACGCGATCCCGCCCGAGGATGGCGCCCGGCTCGCCTGGCTGTATCAGCACGGCGAGGTGTTGCAGCGCGATGATGCGGACGACGCGATCCATCTGCGCGTCCGCCTATTGCCCGCCGACCGCGCGCGGTTCGAGCACCGATGATCGACGCGGCCGCACTCGACGAGGTGGTGCAGCTCCTGCGGGCCGCGGCCCGAAGCGAGATCATGCCGCGTTTCCGCAACCTGCAGCCAGGTATGATTCGCACCAAATCTGGCCCGACCGATTTCGTCACCGAGGCGGACGAAGCGGCGGAGGTCATGATCACCCGCGGGCTGCACCGGATGTTCCCCGGCTGCCTGGTTGTCGGCGAGGAAGCCTGCGCCGCCGACCCGGCGTTGCTCGGGCGACTCGCCGATGCGGACCTGGCCTTCGTGGTGGATCCGATCGATGGCACCGCCAACTACTGCGCCGGGTTGCCGCTGTTCGGCGTCATGGCGGCAGCGGTTGCCGGGGGCGAGGTCGTTGCCTCTGCCATCCACGATCCGATCTGCGACGACACGGCGATCGCTTTGCGCGGCGGCGGAGCCTGGATGCTGACGCCGTCGGGCGAGCGCACCCGGCTGACGGTATCGGCGAACACCGACCCCGCGAAGATGGCCGGTTGCATCTCGTGGCGCTACATGGCGGAACCGCTGCGCAGCACCGTGATTGCCAACATGGTCGGGCTTGCTGGCGTGTGTGACTACCGCTGCGCCGCGCATGAATACCGCATGCTGGCTGCCGGACACTGCGACTACCTGGTGTTCAATCGGCTGATGCCGTGGGATCACCTGCCGGGTTGGCTGCTGCACGCGGAGGCCGGTGGTTTCTCTGCCAAATTCGACGGCTCGCCCTTGGCCCCGACGGACACCAGAGGCGGCCTGATCTGCGCGCCCGATCGGGCCAGTTTCGAGCGGCTGAGCGCGACTTTGTTCGGGTCTGCTTCAACGACCGGTTAACCATCAGCCTCCATTATGGTGCGACCGTAATGGCGAGTGACACATGAGGCTTCTCGGGCTGGCGATCGCGCTGGTGGTTCTGATCGTTCATGCCGCTTGGGCCCAAGTCACGCCGGACCATACGCGGGCGGACGCGGTGTCGATGGTCGATCGCGCCGCGGCGATGCTGCAGGAACGCGGCTGGGACGCCACGTTTGCCGCCGTGGACGACGAGCACGGCCCATTCCGGGACGGTGAGTTGTACGTCTTCGTGATCGATTGCCTGAACCCGGAGCTGACCGTGGTGGCCAACGGCGCCTTCCATGGCCTGATCGGCGTTCCGCAACGGGACGCCGTCGACGCGGAAGGGAGGTTCTTCCAGCAGGACATGGCCGCTCTGGTGCGGGCTCAGACAGCCGGGTGGCTGGACTTCATGTGGCTAAACCCCCTCACCCGTAAGATGGGGCACAAGGACGTCTATGTCCGCCTGGTAGATGGCTTGATCATCGGTGCCGGTGTTTTCGTGCCTTGAGTATCAGTGTGCGGGCGAAGACCCCGGGGCGTCGCGACGGCTGGTTCGTCAATGCGAGCACCGGGACGAAGGTGCTGCTGCTCCCGGCGTTTGCGATCGTCTGCATGGCGTTGTTTGCGGTCGTAGCCGACCATGGCACGCTCGAACGCAGCCGCGAGCTGCAGGTCGTCAACACGGTCCTGTTGCCGGAAATGTCGCAGACCGATGCGGCCTTGCAGCTCTCGACCCAAGTGCATGTCGATCTATTTCGCGCCGTGAATTGGGCGAACTACAGTGCGGAAACCGAAAAGGTTACGGACTACAGTGATCGAGTCGTCCGGGAACTGCAGCAGCTTGGCTCTCTCGCGGCAGCGCTTGACGGCGATCCAGGGCAGGGCAGTGACAGCCGGGGTACGCCGGCCGCCATTCAGGACGCCGTGAAGGAATATCGGTTGGTGGCGGAGAATGTGCTTCGCATGGCGGTCGCTGAACCTGTGACGGCCTTCATCACCATGATGCAAGCCGACCGGAAATTCGAAGTGCTCGAAGGCGCTTTGGCGACGCGCCAGGGCGAGCATGCTCGTTCGACCCAAGCAGCACTGGCCAAATCGTTGGCGGCTGAACTGAAGCTACGGACAGTGTTCCTCGTCCTGGTCGCGGTCGCTTTGGTCAGTTCCTTGCTGCTGACAGGAGCCCTGGCGCGGATGGTGGGGCGGCCGATCGCGGCCATGACCCGCGCCATGACGTTGCTCGCCAGTGGCAAGGCGGACGCCCATGTGCCAGGCGCCGGCCGCCGCGACGAAATCGGTGCCATGGCGGAGGCAGTGCTGGTCTTCCGCGACACGATGATCCACTCCGCCCGGCTCTCGTCCGAACGAGAAGCGGACCAGCTGGCGGCGGCGGCCCGCTCGGCCCGGATCGAGGACCTTGGCCGGATATTCAGCGGCGACATGGCGGAGTTGGTGGACGTTCTATCCAACGCCGCGAGCGAAATGCGGCTGACGGCGCAGCGTATGAGCGAAGCGGCTGGCTTGGCGAACGAGCGCTCGACCGTGGTTGCCAAGGCAGCACAGGATGCTGGCCAGGGTGTCGAAATGATAGCCTGCGCCGCGGGCCAGCTCTCGCAGTCGATCACGGAGGTCGGAGCCCGCGTGGTGCAGTCCACCGCCATCACCCACGCGGCGGTCTTGCAAGCCAGCCGCACCGACGAGGTGGTCCGCGGTCTGACGGCCGGGGCCAGGCGGATCGGCGATGTCGTCACCTTGATCCAGGGCATTGCCGGCAAGACCAACCTCCTTGCCCTGAACGCCACGATCGAGGCCGCCCGGGCCGGTGAAGCAGGGCGCGGCTTTGCCGTGGTGGCGAGCGAAGTGAAATCGCTCGCCGCCCAGACGGCACGTGCGACCGACGAAATCGGCATGCAGGTTTCGGCCATCCAGTGTTCCATCGATCTTGCGATCGGCGCCATCACCGAAATCCACGGCACCATCACCTCCGTCGGCAACATCGCCGCCGAAGTCTCGCACTCGGTGCAGGAACAGGGGCGGTCGATGATGGAGATCGCTGGCAGCGCGCGGCAGGTGGCGCAGGATACCGGGCACGTCGCGCGGAACACCGACGGCCTGCGGGAGGACGCGGTCGCGACCGGCAACGCCGCCCATCACGTGTTGCAGGCGGCGGCCGATTTGTTCGACCGGTCGGAGCATATCACGCGAAAGATGCAGCAGTATCTGGCGAACATGAAAGCCGCGTAACCTGCGGTGTGGTCAGAGCAGCGTCCCACGCATCATCATCACGCACCGTCCCCCGACATGCGCAGTGCGGACGATGCCGTCCCGTTTGACCGTCCGCGTCAGCAACGTGCTTGGCCTCCCCATGTCACGCCCTTGTTCGATCCGCAGCGCCGTTTCACCGTCCGGTCCAGTTTCGGCCAGCAAGGCGGCAAGGGTCACCGTGGCGCTGCCGGTCGCCGGATCCTCGCCCATGCCGGGCCAAAACATGCGGGCGTGCAGGTCGAAGCCCCCGCCGCCGTCACGCGTGTAGAAATAGATGCTGTCCGCGCCATGGAACGGCATGTGGTTGGACCAGGTCACCGTGTTCAACTTCGCCCGGCGCAGGGCATCGCGCGTGGTGATCTCGGCCAGCACGAACCGCAGGCCGGCACTGGCGACCAGAGGCTCGTGGTTCCCGGTCGCGATCTCGGCAGCCGTCAGGGACAGGCAGCTTGCAACGGCATCCACTTGCATCGGGGCCAGGCGTTCGAGCGATTGCGGAGCGGTCAGCTCGGCTCCGACGACCCGTCCCTTTTCGTGCAGGATCTCGACGGGCACGAGCCCGGCTGCTTCCTCGAAGATCAGCCGCGTCGCATCGTTGCCTTCGCTCGCGAGAACATAGGCTGTGCCTACATTAGGATGGCCGGCGAACGGCAGTTCTTCCAGCGGCGTGAAGATGCGCACGTGGGCTGTATTGGCCGGGTCTTTTGGCGGTAGGACGAAGCTCGTTTCGGAGTAGCCGAATTCGAGGGCGATGGCCTGCATGGCCACGGTATTTAGGCCCTCTGCATCCAGCACCACCGCCAGCGGGTTGCCGCCGTAAGGCTGGTCGGTGAAGACGTCCACGGTTAAGTAACGGTGCGGCACGATCGTTGTCTCCTAGATGCGTAGGCCCGACCTCATGCGCGAAACCCCTAGTCGCGACGGGGGCGCTGCAGCGTGAAGTTTTCGAACGGCGCCAGCTGACCGTCCGGCCCCACGACGTCGTAATACACGACCTTCATCGTGGTGAGCCCACCAGGCTGGGATCCCGGATCGACGGTGAAGGCCGCGAAACCGTAAGCGTGGGCGGCATTTCGCACTGCCGACCACGGCGCGTCTTCCCGCACGTACACCGGCGGTCGCTTCCCGGTCGCCGGGTCGGGTGCACCGACCGAGACGACCACCCGGCACGCTGGGGGATGGAAGAACAGTTCGTTCGACGGAACCGACGTGCCGCCGCCGCCGATCACCATGTGAACGGTGCCTTTCGTGGTGTCGATCACATCGGTGGCGGTCGCGGCCGGCACGGGCGTTAACGTCTGGTTCGCCTCGTGGCCTCGGATCGGGTGGGAGCGCTCGTAATGGTGCTCGTGCCCGCAGACAACGAGGTCCACGTTGTATTGGTCGAACAGCGGCACCCATTCCTCCCGGATGCCCAGGTCGGCGCCGTTGAACTTGTCGGCTGTCGAAATCGCGACCTGGTGCATGCAGACCACGATCCAGTCGATGTCGTGGTTGTCCCGCGTGGCCTTCAGCTCCTGTTCCAGCCAGGCTTTCTGCGCGCCCTGCGAGTAGCCCCGCACATAGGAATTGCCGGCGTCCTGATACGTCACGTCGTCGTTGGCGATGCTGATCACCCGCACGGACCCGGCAGTGAACGCATACCACAGTCCGCGCGTGACGTCGGTCTGCCCTGTCGCGTCCGGCACCGAGAAATAGGTCTGGTAGGCCTGGTAGCCGATCGGCCCGTTGCCGAGTTCGTTCTCGTGGTTGCCGGGGGATGGCATCCATGGGCGGTTGCGGGCGCTGCGCGTGTTGTTGTCCCAGAAGTCCCACCAGGTCCGCACCCGATCCTCGGCGAGGTTGGCGTAGCACAGGTCCCCGTTGAACAGATGGAACAGCGGCCGCAACTGTTCGACGCCGAGCGTGGTGTCGCCAGCCGCCGGTGAGCCGAGATTGTCGTTCACGAACACCGGGCCCGGCAATGTCACCCCGGCCGGCGGCACATACTGCTTGCCGACTGTCGGTGTGCCCTGGTCGCCGAAGCTGGTGAAGATCATGGCGGCCCGGCCACGCGGTGACGTGCGAAAGGTGCCGAACTCCGGCGTGGCCCCATCGTGCATGGCGCCATACATATAATTCGAGTCCGCCTGTAGTTGGGTGAGCTTGGCGTGGTACGCGTAGACCATTTGGCCCGATTTGCCGTCTTTGTAGCTGGTCGGCTTGGCATCGGCCGTTTGCTCGAGCTTGCCGTCGAACCGTCCGAGCACGACCCGCGGGTTGGTCACCGGCTTGAGCGTGTGCCATGACACGGTGACTTCGGACGACGCGTCTGCCCCAAACTGCAGGTGTAGCCCGGCCACCGACGGCGTACCTGCGGCGCTGGCTGATCCGACTGCAGCGGGGGCCGCCTGCGCGCCTGCGACAAAGGCCGGCACGACGAGCGCGCCAGACCCGACGCCGGCCGCCGTAAGCAGCTTACGCCGGCTGATCTCGATGTTGGGTCCGTTTTCGTATGCGGTCATGTCGTCCCTCCCAAGCATGTCACACCACAAATCGTGGCCGACAGCGTCGGAGGGTGGCTAGCGCAATCTTGTGACACTTCAGTCCGCGACCGCTCCCCGCACGCGGGCGATCGTTCAGGGGGACGAGCGATGGGAGGGCTGGTTGGGGGACGTGGATTCGAACCACGATAAGCAGAGTCAGAGTCTGCTGTCCTACCGTTAGACGATCCCCCATCCGGCAGCGGCGGGGCTGATAACACCCGCAGACCCCGGGCGCAATGCACCAGACAATATCCTCATCACACGCCAAGGCTTAAGATCGAGTAAACTATCTACCAACTACGTACGTAAAAGGCTTCCTATTCGCGTCAGACGGGTTGACACTCCCTGACAATGCAACCCGTGCCACTTCAACCCGCCCGGCGCTTCGGCGGCGCTGCATTCGCGGCGGTCGATCTTGGAACCAACAACTGCAGGTTGCTGGTGGGATCGCCTACGCCCGATGGCTTTCGAGTGCTGGACAGCTACAGCAAAGTCGTACGCCTCGGTGAGGGCCTGCAGCAATCAGGCCGGCTCAGCCCACAAGCGATGGATCGGGCGCTGGAGGCGCTGCAGGCTTGTGCCGACCGTCTCGCTCGCCGGCCGACGTATGGGCTGCGCGCAATCGCCACGGAAGCCTGCCGACGGGCCTCCAATACGGAGGAATTCGTCGAGCGCGTCGCCCGGCAGACCGGGCTGCAGTTGGATGTGATCTCCACCCGGGAGGAAGCGACACTGGCCCTGGAAGGGTGCGCGCCGCTGCTGGCTGGCGAGGCGCACCGGGCCTTGCTGTTCGACATTGGCGGCGGGTCGACCGAACTCGTCTGGGTGCGCCTGGCGCCCAACCAGCGGCCGGAGTTGATCGGCACCCTTTCCATGCCCGTCGGCGTAGTGGGCCTGTCGGAGCGCTTCGGCGCGAGGGCATTCACCGATGACGGGTTCGCGGCCATGGTCGCCGACGTGACCGATCGCCTGGCCGCATTCGAGCAGGTGCACCGCATCGGGGAGGAGTTGCGCCGGGGCGGGGTGCAGTTGCTGGGAACGAGCGGCACGGTCACCACCCTGGCAGGGGAGTTCCTGGCCTTGGAGCGGTACCGCCGGATCCTGGTGGACGGGCAGGTGCTCTCCCGGGCGGCGGCCGGCGGGGCGGTGTTGGCGCTGCGGGCGATGGGCCGGGCAAGGCTGGCGGCTCACCCGTGCGTCGGCGCCGACCGGGCGGACTTTGTGTTGCCGGGCTGCGCGATCTATACCGCCATCCATACCATGTGGCCCGTTCCCCAAGTGACTGTTGCCGACCGCGGCCTGCGCGAGGGCATGTTGTTGCGCCTCATTCGCCATGCACGGCGCGGTGGGAGCGAGCGGTTCGGTATGGAGCGGGCTTGACGGTCAAGAAGGGGCCTGGCGCCCCGCGCGGGCTGGACGTATCGCTGAAAACCGCCAAGGGGCGCACCACCGCTCAGCAGATGTGGCTTCGGCGGCAGTTGAACGATCCGTATGTCAGCGCGGCCAAGGCCCAAGGCTGGCGGTCGCGCGCCGCCTTCAAGCTCATCGAACTGGATGACCGGTATAGCCTGATCCAGAAGGGCGCGCGGGTGATCGACCTCGGGGCCGCCCCCGGTGGCTGGAGTCAGGTCGCAGCAAAGCGGGGGGCCGGACCGATCGTCGGCGTGGACCTGCTGCCCGTCGACCCGGTGCAAGGCGCGCGCTTCCTCGAAGGCGACTTCAACGATCCGGACATGCCGGGCCGGCTGCGGGCCGAACTGGGCGGTCCGGCGGACCTGGTCATGTCCGACATGGCTCCCAATACGACGGGGCATACCGCGACCGACCACATCAGGATCATCGCACTTGCCGAGTTGGCGCTCGACTTTGCTCTGCATATCCTGGCCCCGGGTGGTGCTTTCGTGGCCAAAGTCCTGCAGGGCGGCTCGGAACGGCAATTGCTGGAGCCGATGAAGCTGGCGTTCAGCAGTGTCCGCCATGCCAAGCCACCCGCCAGCCGCAAAGATTCCAGCGAGATGTATGTGGTCGCGAAAGGGTTCCGCGTGCGGTCCGCAACCGCTCCGTAACTTGCGCCGGACCGCTCCTCGCCCTATGTCGGATCGCCAAGGCGCGGGAAGCCCCCGCTGGAGACATTTCGCCATGGCACCCGACAATACCTCGATCGCGTCCGCTTCGCTTCGGCTGGAAGCACCGATCCTGGAGGCATTCACCTTCGATGACGTGCTCGTGGTGCCGGGCTACTCCGAAGTGTTGCCCGGAGCCGCCAACACGACCACGCGGTTCACCCGCACGATCCGGCTGAACGTGCCGCTGGTGTCCTCCGCGATGGACACGGTGACGGAGGGTCCGATGGCGATCGCGATGGCCCAGCTCGGCGGCATCGGCGTGATCCACAAGAACCTCGACCCGGTGCTGCAGGCTTTGCAGGTGCGCCAGGTGAAGAAGTTCGAATCGGGCATGGTGGTCAATCCGCTCACCATCAATCCGGACCAGACGCTGGCGGAGGCACGGACGCTGATGTCTGCGAACCGCATCAGTGGCGTTCCCGTTGTGGAGCGGGGCAGCGGCCGCCTGGTGGGCATCCTGACCAACCGGGACGTGCGGTTCGCGACCGACCCGGGCGTCAAGGTTTACGAACTGATGACGCGGGAGAACCTGATCACCGTCACGAACGGCGTGCCGGCGGAGGAAGCCAAGCGTCTGCTGCATAAGAACCGGCTGGAGAAGCTGCTGGTGGTGGACGACTCCTATCGCTGCGTCGGGCTGATCACCGTCAAGGATATGGAGAAGGCGCAGGCCCATCCGCTCGCCAACAAGGACGAGTTGGGCCGGTTGCGCGTGGCGGCTGCGATCGGGGTGGGCGAGGATGGCGCGATTCGGGCCCGCGCGCTGATCGATGCCGAGGTGGACGTTCTGGTGATCGACACTGCGCATGGCCACTCCGCCGGGGTGCTGGCGGCGGTGGCGAAGGTCAAGCAGATGTCGAACGGCGTGCAGGTGGTGGCGGGAAACGTGGCCACTCCGGAGGGCGCGTTGGCGCTGATCAATGCCGGGGCGGACGCGGTGAAGATCGGCATCGGGCCGGGCAGCATCTGCACCACCCGGGTGGTTGCCGGCGTCGGCGTGCCGCAGTTCACCGCCGTGATGGAGACCGCGGCGGCTTGTCGTGAGCACAACGTTCCCGCGATCGCCGACGGCGGGGTGCGCACCAGCGGCGACATCGTGAAGGCGATTGGCGCCGGGGCGGATGCGGTGATGGTGGGCAGCCTGCTCGCGGGCACCGACGAGGCGCCGGGCGAAGTGTTCCTGTACCAGGGTCGTAGCTATAAGTCGTACCGCGGGATGGGCAGCATCGGCGCGATGGCGCGTGGCTCGGCTGACCGATACTTCCAGCAGGAGATCAAGGACACGTTGAAACTCGTCCCGGAGGGGATCGAGGGCCGGGTCGGTTACAAGGGCCCGGTGTCGGCCGTCGTGCACCAGCTGGTCGGCGGGCTGCGGGCCGGCATGGGCTACACCGGCAGCAGCACGATCGCAGAACTACAGTCCAACACCCGCTTCCGCCGCATCACCGGCGCCGGGCTGCGCGAGAGCCACGTGCACGACGTCGCGATCACCCGGGAAGCGCCAAATTACCGGCAGGAAGGCTGAGTGACACCAGCCGCACGGCTGGCTGCCGCAATCGAGCTGCTGACGGAGGTCGACACCTTTCCCCGCCGCCCTGCTGACGCCGTCGCCAACGACTTCTTCCGTGCCCGGCGCTTCATCGGCTCGGGTGACCGCCGTGCCGTGTCCGAGCGCGCCTGGCACGTGCTCCGCACCCGGCGGCGGTTGAGCTGGTGGCTGGATCGCGCCGGCACCGCCCCGACGCCGCGGATGCTGGTGGGTGCGTCGCTGCTGCTCGAGGGCTGGACCGTGTCCGGATTGAAGCAGAGCTATTCCGGCGGCCAATACGGCCCGGCGCCGCTGCTGGCCCAGGAGGTTGCCGCCGCCGAGCAACTCGCCGGCCATACGCTCGATCACCCGGCAATGCCGCCCGCCATTCGGCTCGAATTGCCCGACTGGCTGCTGCCGCATCTGGAGACCCGCTTCGGCGAGGCCCTGGGTCCCGAGATGCTGGCGATGGAAAACGAGGCGCCGCTCGATCTACGGGTCAACACGCTCCGTGGTAGCCGGGACGAGGCGGTGGCGGCGCTCGCGGCTGAGGGTATCCCCACGGAGCCGACGCCGATCTCGCCGTGGGGCCTGCGGATCGCCGGGCGCCGGCTGGTCACGTCCGGCAAGGCGTTCCTGTCGGGGCTGGTGGAGATCCAGGACGAAGGCAGCCAGCTCGTGGCTGCCTTGGTGGGCGCCGGCCCGCATATGCGCGTGGCGGATTGGTGCGCCGGGGCAGGGGGCAAGACGCTGGCGATCGCGATGGCGATGGGCAACCAGGGTCACATCGTCGCCTGCGACGTGCACGACAAGCGGCTGGAGGGTGCGGTCCGCCGCCTGCGCCGCGCCGGTGTGCACAACGTGGAGCGCCACCTGATCGTGGTCGGGGACAAGTGGGCCAAGCGCCGGGCCGGGACGTTCGACCGCGTGCTGGTGGACGCCCCTTGCACCGGCACCGGCACGTGGCGCCGCAACCCGGATGCCCGCGCCCGGCTTCGCGAGCTCGACCTGCAAGAGCTGCTTCCCAAACAGGCCGCGATCCTAGACGATGCCTGCAGGCTGGTGCGGGCTGGCGGACGATTGGTGTTCGCGACATGCTCGCTCCTACTGGAAGAGAACGAGGCGCAGGTGGACGCATTCCTTGGCCGCCATCCGGATTTCGCAGTGGTGCCGTTGGCCCAGGCCTGGACCGACGGCGAGCCGCCGTGCGTGGGCCCCTATTTGTCGCTGACCCCGCGGCGGCATGGCACGGACGGGTTCTTTGGAGCCGTGCTGGAGCGTCGTGCGCCGTGATCGCCGTCCGCCGGGCCCGGCCGTCCGACGCGCCGCTGATCGGGGCGGTGCATGTAGCCGCCTGGCGTAGCGCTTATCCGGGGATCTTGCCCGAAACGTATCTCGCCGGGCTCTCGGTCACGCGCCAGGCCGCGTATTACGACCGGCAGATCCGCGGCGGCGGCGGCGTCTACGTGGCGATCGCGTCTGGCCAGGACGTGCCCAGCGGAACGGGGCCTCGGCTGGTCGGCTACACCACGGTCGGCCGCAACGGCGCTCGTTTGCCTGGTGACTCGCAGGCGGATGGCGAGATCGAAACCCTCTATGTGCTGGACGACTGGCGTGAGCGTGGCGTCGGCCGCCGGCTGATCCGCACCGGCGCTGCCCATTTGGCCGCCGCGGGCAGCCGGGCCGCTTACCTATGGGTGCTGCGGAGCAATCCCAGCCGTTGGTTCTACCAGCGCCTCGGCGGCCGGCCGGTTGCGGAGAGCGACACCCGGGTGGCGGGGGTTGCGGTGCCACAGGTGGCGTATGCGTGGGACCCGATCGAACTGCTGATCGCCGCGTCCCCGGCGGCCTGAGCAAAAGCCCTCTCCCCCCGGGAGAGGGAGCGAGAAGGCAGAGGGCCCTGACTTCGGAGCGGAATCGGACTATCTCTTTATCCATGACCGACACGCCGCTCGCCCTGATCCGCAACTTCTCCATCATCGCCCACATCGACCACGGCAAATCCACGTTGGCCGACCGGCTGATCCAGGTTTGCGGCGGCCTCACCGCGCGCGAGATGACCGCGCAAGTCCTCGACAACATGGACCTGGAGAAGGAACGCGGCATCACCATCAAGGCGCAGACCGTCCGCCTGGCCTACAAGGCGAAGGATGGGCTGACCTACGAGCTGAACCTGATGGACACGCCGGGTCACGTGGACTTCGCATACGAAGTCAGCCGTTCTCTTGCGGCCTGTGAGGGCTCGCTGCTGGTGGTGGATGCCTCGCAAGGGGTCGAGGCGCAGACGCTGGCCAACGTCTACCAGGCGATGGACGCGAACCACGAGATCGTCCCCGTGCTGAACAAGATCGACCTGCCGGCGGCCGAGCCGGAGCGGGTGAAGCAGCAGATCGAGGACGTGATCGGCATCCCCGCCGACGACGCGGTGATGATCAGCGCCAAGACCGGCATCAATATCGAGGGCGTGCTCGAGGCGCTGGTGACCCGGCTGCCGCCCCCCACCGGCGACGCGTCCAAGCCGCTGACCGCTCTGCTGGTGGACAGCTGGTACGACCAATACCTCGGCGTGGTGATCCTGGTGCGCGTGCGCGACGGCCGGCTGAAACGCGGCATGAAGATCCGCATGATGTCCAACGGCGCCGCCCACCCGGTGGAGCAGG
>CAXTWC010000107.1:0-18542 GCA_964247805.1 uncultured Acetobacteraceae bacterium
GAGTGGCCGGCCGAAAGCTCGGCGTCACCACAAGCCACCGCTTCGCCATGTTCCGGAACATGGCGGTAGCCCTTATTAAGCACGAGCAGATCACCACGACCTTGCCCAAGGCCAAGGAGCTCCGGCCAGTGGCAGAGAAGTTGATCACGCTCGGTAAGCGCGGCGGACTACATGCGCGGCGCCAAGCCTACGCTCAGCTCCGCGATGAGAAAATCGTCGCCAAATTGTTTGACACGTTGGCCACGCGTTATAAGACGCGTGAAGGTGGTTATACTCGCGTGCTGAAGGCGGGCATGCGCTATGGCGACGCAGCGGACATGGCGGTAATCGAGCTTGTTGAGCGCGACCCGGCGGCGAAGGGTCTCGATAGCGGGCCGCGGCCTGAGGCGGTCGCGGAGTTGGCGGCCTGATCCGATGACGAGAGCCGGCCGCGTAGCGCTCGTCGCCGCGGCTGGTTTTCTCCTGGCCGGGGTTGCGAGTGCCCAGCAAGCAGACAGGGCTTCGCTCATCCTAGTCGACCATCTAAGCGTGGGCCAGCAAGAAGAGACGATTGCGGTGTATCTCGCTGGTGTGCTGGTTGGCACCTTACACGTCGATGCGGAGCACCCTGACGACAGTTTTGCGGCGACAGTCCCGGCGATGTCAAAGCTGCCGTTCGCCCTGTGTGGTAAACTGCTTCGACACGAGCAGGGCGGTAGCGTCTCCACCCATTCGATCGACAATGGTGGGGTGATTACTGGCTATCAAGATGGCACGTGGGCAGCGATCACTCTCGGTGACGTGTTGTTCACACTACAGGAGGAGAGTGGGCGCGGGGACTCGACCGTGAACAACGCTCCTGCCTGCAATGCTGCTGTGTCGTGACCGCTGGGGATCTGTTCGCAGACCAGGTCGCGCAGGTCGGCAAGACCTCACTCGGGCCGCTAGCCGACCGGCTCCGCCCGCAAAGACTGTCCGAGGTTGTGGGGCAGGACCATCTACTCGGAGTTGAAGGCACGATCACCCGCATGCTGGAGCGTGGGTCGCTTGCCTCGCTCATCTTCTGGGGACCGCCGGGCGTCGGTAAGACGACGATAGCGCGCTTGCTGGCGACGGCGGCTGGCCTTCATTTTACGCAGCTTTCGGCGGTCTTCTCCGGTGTAGCCGACCTGAAACGAGTGTTCGAGGAGGCCAAGCGGCGCCGGGCAGCCGGACAGTCCACCCTGCTGTTTGTGGACGAAATCCACCGCTTCAACCGCGCGCAGCAAGACGGCTTTCTCCCGGTTGTAGAGGATGGCACCGTGGTTCTTGTCGGCGCGACGACGGAAAACCCGTCCTTTGCCCTGAATGGCGCGTTGCTATCCCGCTGCCAGGTGCTGGTGTTGCGCCGCCTAGACGACCCGGCGCTCGACCTGTTGCTTAGCCGTGCGGAGGCTGACGAGAAGCTGCCGCTCACGCCGGAAGCGCGCGCCACGCTGCGGGCCATGGCGGACGGCGACGGCCGTTATCTGCTGAACATGGCTGAGCAATTGCAGGCGCTACCAGCGGGGGCGCAGGCGCTGGATCCGGCGGAGTTGTCCGCGCTCCTGGCCAAGCGCGCGGCCCTCTACGACAAGGATCGGGAGGAGCATTACAATCTCATCTCCGCCCTGCATAAGTCGATGCGGGGCTCGGACCCGGATGCGGCGCTATACTGGTTCGCCCGTATGCTGACGGGTGGTGAGGATCCCCGCTACATCGCCCGCCGCCTGCTGCGGTTTGCCGCGGAGGATGTGGGGATGGCCGACCCGCAAGCCTTGGTCCTGACAGCGACGGCTTGGGAGACTTATGAGCGGCTGGGCAGCCCAGAGGGTGAACTCGCGTTGGCCCAGGCCGTGGTATATCTAGGCACCGCGCCGAAATCGAATGCCGTGTATGCCGCGTTCGGGGCCGCGATGCGGGCGGCAAAGGAGACGGGGAGCTTGGCTCCGCCCTCCCACATCCTGAATGCACCGACTCGGCTGATGAAGGATCTCGGTTACGGCGCGGGTTATGCCTATGATCACAAAGCGGAGGAGGCGTTCTCCGGCCAGAACTATTTCCCAGACGGGATGGCGCGTCCGGACTTCTATCAGCCCGTGGACCGTGGCTTCGAGCGGGAGATCACGCGGCGAATGGCGCATTGGGCGGACTTGAGAGCGGAGCGTCAAACATGAAAGCGCTGACGGCCCTCCTCACGTCGAGGCAGGAGGCTGCGAGGAGGGAGGGCACGGGCGATAGACTTACGTGGGGCGACCCCTCTCCCTGGCCCTGTCCCGCAAGGGGAGAGGGAGAACAAGCGCGGTGACAGTTTCCATTCAGACCGTCACCGTGGACGAAGCAGACATCCGTCTCGACCGGTTTCTCCGCCGTCACTACCCGGCCTTGACCCAGGGCGCGCTGCAAAAGCTCTGCCGCACGGGCCAGATCCGTGTGGACGGCCATCGTGTGGATGCATCCGTGCGGTTGGCGACGGGTCAGGCCGTGCGGATCCCGCCAATGCCGGCCTCGCCGGAGAAGCGGGCCCCTACCGTCACAGCCGCCGATATAAAGGAAATGGAGCGCATGGTGCTCCATCGTGACGACCAGCTGATCGTGCTGAACAAGCCGTCCGGCCTGGCGACCCAGGGCGGCCCCGGCATTACCCGGCATCTGGACGGCATGCTCGATGCTTTGCGGGACGGGGGCGACCGGCCGCGCCTGGTGCACCGATTGGATCGCGATACCTCCGGCGTTATCGTGCTCGCCAGAACGCCCGGCATCGCGGCGAAGCTGGCGGCCTCGTTCCGTAGTCGGGATGTGGAAAAGACCTACTGGGCCGTAGTGGTGGGCCATCCCGTTCCCGAGGAGGGACAGATCGACCAGCCGCTCAAGCGCGGTTCCAGCGCATTCGGCGAGCGGACAGTGGCGACCGACCGCAAGGACAAGGAGGGCCAGCGCGCCTACACCAACTATCGCCTGTTGGATGCCGCCGGGCAGAAGCTGGCGTGGCTGGAGATGCAGCCGCTGACGGGCCGCACCCACCAGTTGCGCGTCCACTGCGTCAGCCTAGGCACCCCGATCGTCGGCGACGAGAAATACGCCGAGCCGCGCGACAATGGGACCGGGGGCAGTTACGTGGAGGGGCTCGCCGACCGCCTGCACTTGCATGCCCGGTCGCTGCTGCTGCCCCATCCAGCTGGCGGCACGCTGCAGGTGACGGCCGACCTGCCGCCGCACATGCGCGACACATTCGATACTCTTGGTTTCCAAGCCCCGCCCGCCGCGGCGGTGACTCGGCTGGACCGCCTCCCTAGATAGGGCGGATCACGAACGGGGTGGGCATGGCAAGACGCTGGCTGATCGCAGGGGGCGCGCTGCTGGTCGTAATCGCCGGGGCAGGGGTGGCGGTGGCGTTCACGTTCGACCCGGCGAGTCAAAAGGACCGGATCGTGCAAGCAGTTCGCCGCTCCACGGGCCGTGAGCTGACACTGGCCGGCCCAATCCGTGTTGGTTGGGGGCTCGCGCCGGTGTTGGAGGCGGAAGACGTGTCGCTCGCCAACATGCCAGGCGGCACCCGCCCGCAAATGGCCGTCGTGGCTCGGGTGGAAGCGCGTATGGAGCTCCTGCCCCTGCTGTCCGGCCGGGTGGAGATTGCGAGCGTGACCCTCGTGCGCCCCGACATCCTGCTCGAGACGGATTCGAATGGCCGGGGTAATTGGCAGTTCGACCGCCCTGCCGTTGTGCCCGGCCCTGCCACCACGTCCAGCCCAGGTCCGCGGATGACAACGCAGCTGGACAGTCTGCGCGTCGAGTCGGGCCGGGTGACCTGGCACAACGGCGTAACAGGGCAGACGGTCGCCGCGGACGTGCCGAACGCGGCACTCGATCTGGGCGACGGTCCAGCGCACATCCTGGCGCAGGCTCAAGCCGCGGGCACGGATGTGAAGTTGGATGCGACGCTCGGCACTTGGGCACAGTTGACGGCAGTTGCGCCGGCTCCATGGCCGGTGAAGCTCGCGGCGTCGGCCGGGAATGCCACAGTCGCTCTGGACGGTACGGCCGATCCGTCAACACGGCGCGTTTCCGGGCGGGTCCAAGTGGCGGCGCCCGACCTTGCCTGGCTCGGCACGCTGTTGGGGCGGCCGCATTGGCCCCCGCTGCACGATGTCCACTTTGCCGGCTCGCTGCTCCCCTCCGGCGGGCTGCCGCAGGATATCTCGCTACAGGTCGGGGCGTCCGATCTCGGCTCCATCGTTCCCGGTGCTACGTTGTCGCAGCTGTCGTTGACCTGGCCGTCGGGGCAACCGGCCCGCTTGGAGGCTGATGGAACCGTCAATAGCGGCCCCTGGCATATCGCCACCGGGCTGTTGCCGGCGGGGCAGGGTGTGGCTTTCCGCGGCCTCGCCTTCTCCTCACCGTTCGGGGACGCAGCCGGCGATCTCGCCGCAGTCGCCCAGCCGCGACCGTCGCTGCGGGGCACGGTGGTGGCTAACCGAGTGGATGGCGACGCAATTCGGGCGGCCATGCAATCGCCTCCGCATTCTTCAGCACCATTCACGCCTGCTGGGACTGCGACCCCAGTGCAGCCCATCCCTGCCGCAGCGCACCCGTTGTTTTCAACTGCGCCACTGCCATGGGGATCGTTACGGGCGGCGGATGCCGACCTCCAGGTCACGATTGGGACGCTGCATCTGGGGGGGGCGGATTACCGGAATGCGACTGGGCACCTCGCGGTGCAAGACGGTCTTGCGCAGTTGAACCCGGCCTCGGTGCAGTCGCCGGAGGGACGGGTCGACTTGTCCGCCAGTGCCGATGCGCGGGGAGACACGAAAGCGGTCGCCCTCGTCGTCCGTTCGGCTGCGATGTCGTTGGACGCTATCTTCCAAGCGGCTGGCCTGCCAGGCGGCTCGGACGCGACGGCGGAGGTCGATGCCGTCCTGCATGCCGACGGGGACTCGCTGCATGCTTTGGCCTCGACGCTGGGTGGTCATGTGGGGGTTGCGATGGTCGATGGCGACGTCTCTAACGCCGCGCTCGCCGCCGCACTGGGCGATGTGCTTAAGCAGCCCGGCGCCGGGTTCGACCCCAACGGCCGCAGCCATGTCCGCTGCCTGGCTGTCCGCGCGAATGCGGCCGACGGTCAGGTCACGCTGGCCGCGTTGAAGCTGGACACGCAGCGGTTGGAGCTGGATGGCAGCGGCACGATCAACCTCGCGGACGAAACGATGGCGCTGCGGCTGCGCCCTCTGCTCCGCTTGGGAGGAGCCGGCGTTGCGGCTCCCTTGCGCGTGGACGGCCCTCTGCGCCATCCAGCCGTGGCCCTGGATCAGGCACCAGGCACCGGCCGCGCGAGTGTGGTGATCGGCGGGCTTGCCGGCCCGTTGGATAGCTGCACGCCCGAGCTGACGGCGGCGCGTGATGGACATAGCGGTCGTTTGCCGGCCGAGGTGGCGTCTACCAAGTTGCCCAAGGCGACTGACCTGTTACGGAGTTTTCTGCGGTGAGGGGGCGGCGGTGAAGCGCGTCTGGACATCGGCCCGCGTGGTTGAGGAAGACGATTGTTGGGGCGTGCTGCTGGACGAGAAGCCACTGCGGCTGCCGTCTGGCCCACCTTTGCGGGTCCCGCAGCCTGATCTGGCGGGTGCCGTGGCCGCCGAGTGGCATGCAGCAGGCGCCGAGTCGGGGGAGATGGATTACACCGACGTGCCGCTGACCCGTCTTGCCGGAACCGCACAGCTGCGCATCGTGCCGGACCCGGCGCCGACGGCAGCGGCGATCGCGGCCTACGGCGAGACCGACCTGCTTTGCTACCGCGCAGACCGTCCGCCCGAACTCGTGCTGCGCCAGGAGGAGGCGTGGCGGCCCTGGCTGGAATGGGCTCGGCTCGAGCTTGGGGCGGCCTTGATGACAACGACCAGCATCATGCACGTCAAGCAGCACCCGGCGGCGGTTGCAGCCCTGCGCCGGGCCGTGGAGGCGGAGGATAGCTGGGTATTCGGGGGGCTCGGCATCGTGGTCCCGGCGCTCGGAAGCCTGGTGTTGGGCTTGGCCCTTGCCCGTGGCGAGCTGGATGCGGAACAAGCGCAGCGATTGTCGTGCGTGGATGA
The DNA here is from genome assembly GCA_964247805.1 of uncultured Acetobacteraceae bacterium. Classification (GTDB taxonomy): domain Bacteria; phylum Pseudomonadota; class Alphaproteobacteria; order Acetobacterales; family Acetobacteraceae; genus LMUY01. The sequence goes on from CAXTWC010000107.1 coordinate 6,087, forward strand.
GGATTATCAGGCCGAGATGTGGGGCGTGGATGCGCAAGCCGCCGAACGCCGCGCCCGGATTCTGACCGACCTCAAGGACGCGACACGCTTCATAAGGCTGGTGCGATGAGGGCAAAACGCGTTGTGATCCAAGGTCGGGTCCAGGGCGTGGGCTACCGCGACTGGATGGTAGCACAAGCGCAGGCAGTTGGCGTGCATGGCTGGGTGCGGAATCGCTCGGACGGCGCCGTGGAAGCGCTCGTCTACGGCGAAGTAGATGCGGTGGAGGAACTGCTCCGATCGTGCCGCCGTGGCCCACGGCTCGCTGTCGTCAGCCGCATCGAGGAGGACTGGGCGGAACCGCCGGAGGAACCAGGCTTCATCCGGCGGGCCTGACTGGTTCAGCCGCGGCTAGGCTGCGCCTGGTGAACCCGGTGCCGGTATTCCACCCGGATCAGCTTGGGGCTGTTTGGATTGTCTTGCGGAACGGCTTGCTGCGGGGCGGCGTCCTCGGGCAGCACGGCCGGGACTGTTCCACGCCGTGACGCGGCTGGAAGTGCGGTGCATGAGTCACCCGTCTGTCGCACCTGGATGATCGGCTCGCCACCGTTCTGCTGTTGGTAAGTCACCGTTCGGCTGCAGAAGCTATGGCCGTCACTGAAGCTGGTCGTGATCTCGGCTGCACCAGGCTGCAAAGGGCCGAACGCCGCCGGGTCTAACGACATCGGGTTGGAGGAAAAGGCGGCCTCCATCGTGCGCATGGCCTGCATCATTCGGCCAAGGCTTGCGTCCTGCTGGTCGAAGAGATCCGCGGGAATGGCAGGCATCGCGAGCGGCTCGGCCTGCGGCATGATCACAGCAACCGGGCGACCGAGGCCGTCGAACAGCACCAGATCCGCTGCCTTGGCAACGAGGGGCGCGACAACCAGTCCGACGCAAAGGGTGGCAATGGTGAAACTCTTCATCTGCATATCTCCCCTTCAAACGCTTGAGCGGCATTCTGAACGCCAGCAGTTTACAGAACGTTAGCAGTGGAAGTGAAGCTTTTGTAAGCTGACTTCCGCACACGCAAATATGCACCGGTTTCGCACGCAAGGTGCTGTTCGGAATGCTACCCGCCGGTTTGACGCAAGCTATATCGGCGCTCGGAACGCGCTCGAACCAGGCGCGCAGGAGGAGGTAAGTGATGAAGTCTGCCGCGATCGTTGCAGCGTTGGCTCTGGCCGCCCCGGTTGGGCTCCCGAAGGCCGCTCTCGCTGCCAATGCCAATAATCCCTACTCGAATGTCGATCGACGCGTCGATGCCGGGAACAATACAGGCGACGCGCAGGTCGAACAGTTGAACCAAGCTCAACTTGGTCAGTCTGGCCCGCCAGCTTACTACGGCCGTACTCAGGCACGTCCGACTGCGGGTGGGGTGCCGCCCCGGCCGGCTGTCGCCCCTGGTTACGCGCCACCCTACCCACCAGTAGCCTACGCCCCGCCTGCTTACGCGGTGCCCGCATATCCCTACGGGTATTACCCGGCGCCAGCAGTCGTCGTGGTACCCAGGCCATATTTCGCACGACCGTTCTACTACCCTTACTGAGCCCGCGTGGAGCTGGCCGTCCTTGTGCGGCCAGCCTTCCACGGGGCTCGCCTCAGCCGAACACACCGGACCAAGCGTCCTTCAATGCCAAGTCGGCGTCTTCCAGCGTGGCCGTATGCCCGAGCGCTTCCAGGCTGGTCACTCCATGCTCCCGGATGCCGCAGGGGACGATCCCGCCAAAGTGCGTCAGATCGGGTGACACGTTGATGGCGATGCCGTGCCAACTGACCCACCGCGTCACTCGCACGCCAATCGCGGCGATCTTGCTCTCGCCACCTGGGCCGTCGACCCAAATGCCGACTCGGCCGGTCCGGCGTTCCCCGCGGATATTGAAGCGGTCGAGGGCTTGGATGACCCATTCCTCCAGCCCCCAGACATAGGCGCGGACGTCGCGTGCGGCGACCTGGCCATGGCGCCGGGTCAGGTCCAGCATCACGTACGCCGTTCGTTGACCCGGGCCGTGATAGGTCCACTGGCCACCGCGACCGGCGGCAAACGTGGGAAAGCCCTGCGAATTCAGCAGGTCGCATGGTTGTGCACTGGTCCCCGAGGTGTACAGCGGAGGGTGCTGCAGCAGCCAGACCGTCTCGTCCGCCTCGCCTGCCCGGATGGCGGCCGCTCGCGCCTGCATGGCGGCGAGAGCGCTGGGATAATCGACCAGCGTGTCCGACACGCGCCAGTTCACCGCGGGCCCGGTTGATACGAGCGTGTCCATCCGCTATAGCCCGCCCTCTACGATGCGGTCGTGGCGAAATGGTAGACGCGCAAGCTTGAGGTGCTTGTGGGGGAAACCCTGTGGAAGTTCGAGTCTTCTCGACCGCATTCAACTGGATCCAGTATCGGGGCTAGGTTGCATCTTCGCCGTCCCCGCCGGTAACTGACGGCAGAGGGAGCAACATGGCGATGGATGAGGACTTCCGGAAGGCTGCGCTCGACTACCACCGACTCCCGCATGCGGGAAAGCTGGAGGTGGTGCCGACCAAGCGCATGGCCACACAGCGGGATTTGGCGCTCGCCTACTCCCCGGGTGTTGCGGCGGCCTGTGAGGAGATCAAGGCCAACCCGCTGACCGCCTACGATTATACCGCTCGTGGCAACCTGGTGGGCGTGGTGTCGAACGGCACCGCCGTGCTCGGGCTGGGTAATATAGGCGCGTTGGCCGGCAAGCCCGTGATGGAGGGCAAGGCTGTCCTCTTCAAAAAGTTCGCAGGCATCGATTGCTTCGATATCGAGGTGGACGCAGCCGATCCCGAGCGTTTCATCGACGTCGTGGCAGCCCTGGAGCCGACCTTCGGAGCCATCAACCTCGAGGACATCAAGGCGCCCGAGTGCTTCGAGATCGAGCGCCGGCTGCGCGAGCGCATGTCGATCCCTGTCTTCCACGACGACCAGCACGGCACTGCCATCATCGTGGCCGCCGCGGTCCGCAATGGTCTGGAGTTGCAGGGAAAGCGCCTGAGCGACGTGCGCCTGGTCACCTCCGGCGCCGGGGCGGCTGCGCTGGCCTGCGTGGCCCTTCTGGTCGAAATGGGCCTCAAGCCCGCCAACGTGACCCTGACCGACATCAAGGGCGTGATCTACGCTGGGCGCGACCCGGATATGCTGCCGAACATGGCGCGCTATGCCAATGAGACCAACGCCCGCACGCTGGAGGAAGCGTTGCCCGGCGCCGACATCTTCCTCGGCCTGTCTGCCCCACGCGTGCTGAAGGCGGAGTGGCTGCCGTCGCTCGCCGACAAGCCGCTGATCCTGGCGCTGGCCAATCCGGAGCCGGAGATCCTGCCCGAGGCCGTTCGCGCCGCCCGGCCGGACGCGATCGTAGCGACCGGACGCAGTGATTATCCGAACCAGGTTAACAACGTCCTGTGTTTCCCCTTCATCTTCCGCGGGGCGCTGGATGTGGGCGCCACCACGATCAACGAGGAAATGAAGGTCGCCTGCGTCGAAGCCATCGCCGTGCTCGCGCGGGTGGAGGCCAGCGAGGTGGTTGCAGCGGCCTATGGCGGCGCGGCCCCGGTGTTCGGCCCCGACTACATCATTCCCAAGCCCTTCGACCCCCGCCTGATCCTGCAGATCGCGCCCGCCGTGGCGCAGGCGGCGATGCGTACCGGCGTCGCGACTCGCCCGATCGAGGATTTCTCCGCCTACCGCCGCGAGCTCGAAGTGTTCGTCTACCGCTCGGGCCAGCTGATGCGCCCGGTGTTCGAGGCGGCCCGCAAGTCGCCCCGCCGCATCGTGTATGCCGACGGCGAGGACGAGCGGGTGTTGCGCGCCGTTCAGACCATCGTGGACGAGGGGATCGCGCAACCCACGCTGATCGGTCGTCGCGGCGTGATCGCCTCCCGCGTCGCCGAGATGGGGCTGCGGCTCGATTTGCAGAACAGTGTCCGGGTGCTCGACCCGGCGGTGGATCGGGACGTGTTCGACCCACTGATCGCACAATATCAACGGCTGGTTGGCCGTCGCGGCGTGCCGGCCGACGCCGCCGCTCGCCGCATGCGCAACCGAGCGACCGTGGTCGCCTCGATGCTGCTGTACGCCGGGCAGGCGGATGCCGCGATCGTCGGCGGGGCAGGGGACTGGCAGCGCCATCTGACTTACGCGCTGCCGATCATTCCGAAGCGATCCACCGTCTCGCGGGTCTATGCCCTGTCGGCACTGATCCTGAACAACGGCGCGCTGTTCTTCTGCGATACTCACGTGACGATCGATCCAACGGCGGAGGAAGTGGCGGAGATGACGCTGCTGGCCGCCGAGGTGGTCAAAAGCTTCGGTATCACCCCGAAGGCGGCCCTGCTGTCCCATTCGTCCTTCGGCGCGGGCAACTCGGCCCCGGCCCGCAAGATGCGGCGCGCTCTGGGCCTGATCCGGGACCAGGCGCCCGAGCTGGAAGTGGACGGCGAGATGCACGCTGACGCCGCCCTCAGCGAGGCCATCCGGGATCGGGCGGTGCCGGACAGCCAGCTTTCCGGCACGGCCAACCTCCTGGTGATGCCAGGGCTGGATGCGGCGAACATCGCGTTCAACATGCTGAAAGCCAGTGGCGACGGGCTGCCGGTCGGGCCGATCCTGCTCGGTATGAGTCGGCCAATCCACGTGCTGGTGCCGAGTGTGACGGCGCGGGGTATCGTAAACCTGAGCGCGATCGCTGCAACGGAAGCGCTGAGTTCTGCGTAAGAAGCCTGCGTAGGGTAGCCCTGAATGGTTCTTGCTGGCGTGCTGGGGCCGTGCCACCAATCGGACGCTCGCGGAACGTTCCGCGGGCCAAAATGAGCCATCACATCAGGATCTTCCATGAAGCCGTTGCGTAAGGCCGTTCTTCCCGTGGCAGGGCTCGGCACCCGGTTCTTGCCAGCAACCAAGGCGACCGCGAAGGAGATGCTCCCCGTCGTCGACAAGCCGCTGATCCAATACGCCGTCGAGGAAGCGCGGGCCGCCGGCATCGAGCAATTCTGCATGGTCACCGGCCGCGGCAAGACGGGGCTGGTCGAGCATTTCGACATCGCCTTCGAGCTCGAGGCCACGCTCAAGGAACGCGGCAAGACCGAGATCATGGCAATGCTTCGCGACATGGCGGTGCAGCCCGGCTCTATCGCCACCGTTCGCCAACAGGTCCCGCTCGGCCTTGGCCACGCGATCTGGTGCGCCCGCTCGTTCATCGGTGACGACCCGTTCGCCATTTTGCTGCCGGACGATCTGGTGCTGAGCAAAACGCCTTGCCTGAAGCAGTTGGCCGATGCCTACCTCGAGACCGGCGGCAACGTCGTCGCGGTAACCGAGGTGCCGCGGGAGCAGACCAATCGCTACGGCATCCTGGAAATCGGTAGCGACGACGGCCGCCTGGTGGACGTCAAGGGCCTGGTGGAGAAGCCCGACCCGGCGGTGGCACCCTCCAACCTGTCGATCATCGGCCGCTACGTGTTGATGCCGGAGGTGCTGACCTATCTGAACAAGATGGAGCGCGGCGCCGGCAACGAGGTGCAACTCACCGACGCAATGGCGAAGATGATCGGCCACATCCCGTTCCACGGCCTGCGTTACGAGGGCGAGCGCTTCGACTGCGGCGACAAGGCCGGGTTCCTGGAGGCGCAGATCGCTTTCGCCCTGCAACGCCCCGATCTGAGCGCCGCCGTTCGCACGTTCCTGAAAAAATATCGAGACTGAGACCGTCATGCCCTTCCGCCACGACTTCGACCCCACCTCGCTTCGCGAATACGACATCCGCGGCGTCGTAGGCCGCACCCTCCACCCAGCGGACGCATTTGCGATCGGCCGGTGTTTCGGCTCCATCGTGGCCCGCGGCGGCGGCAAGACGGTGGCGGTCGGATATGACGGCCGCTTGTCCTCGCCGTCACTGGAGCCGGAGCTGGTGCGGGGGCTCATGGCGTGTGGGTTGGAGGTTCTGCGGGTCGGGCTGTGTCCGACGCCGATGCTGTACTACACCGCCACCACGCAGGAGACGGCGGGGGCGGTGATGGTAACGGGCAGCCACAACCCACCGGACTATAACGGCTTTAAGATGATGCTGGGCCGCAAGCCGTTCTTCGGTCCGCAGATCGCCCAGATCGGCACCATGGGCGCCGCCGGCGACGTGGTGGCGGAGGCGCCGGGTTCGGTGCGCGACGTGGACGTGGCCGCCGAATACATCACCCGGCTGATCAGCGACTGGGACGGTGGTGACCGCATCCTCAACGTGGTGTGGGACAACGGCAACGGGGCCGCCGGCGAGGTGCTGCAGCGCCTGGTGCGCTCGTTGCCCGGCAAGCACACGGTGCTGTTCGGCGACATCGACGGCAAGTTCCCGAACCACCACCCCGACCCGACAGTGCCGAAGAACCTCGAGCAACTGATCGCTGCCGTGAAGGAACAGGGCGCGGATCTGGGCATCGCGTTCGATGGCGACGCCGACCGCATCGGTGTCGTGGACGATGGCGGCGCCATGCTGTTCGGCGACCAGTTGCTGGTGATCCTGGCGCGCGACGTGCTGAAGACGCACCCCAAGGGCACCATCATCGCCGACGTGAAGGCGAGCCAGGTGTTGTTCGACGAAGTGGCGCGCGCTGGCGGCACGCCGATGATGTGGAAGACGGGGCACTCCCTGATCAAGGCGAAGATGGCCGAGACCGGCTCCCCGCTGGCTGGCGAGATGAGCGGCCACGTGTTCTTCGCCGACCGCTGGTATGGCTTCGACGACGCGCTGTATGCGGCCGTCCGGCTGCTGGGAATCGTGGCGCGGATGGATGGCAAGCTCTCGGCCGTGCGCCTGGCCATGCCGCAGGTGATCAACACCCCCGAGTTGCGGTTCGATTGCCCGGATACCCGCAAGTTCGGCGTGATCGAGGAGGTGGCCGCGCGGCTGAAGCAGGAAGGTGCGACGGTCGCCGACATCGACGGCGTGCGGGTCGCGACCGAGGATGGTTGGTGGCTGCTGCGTGCGTCCAACACCCAGGCCGTGCTGGTGGCCCGGTGCGAGGCGACCAGCGAGGCCGGGCTCGATCGGCTGAAGGCGGCGCTGTCGGCGCAGCTTGCGGCGTCCGGCCTGGCAGCCCCCGACTTCACCGGTGAGAACGCCGGGCATTGACCGACGAGGATTGGATGCGCCGGGCGATCGAGATCGGCCGGCAGAACCCCGGTTCCCCGATCGGTTGCGTGCTCGTGCGGGATGGCAAGGTGCTGGCCGAGGGCCACAACGAGGTCGATCCGAACCACGACCCAACCGCGCATGCCGAGATCACGGCCATCCGCCGGGCCTGTGCCGCGGTCGGCGAGCAGGAGCTGCGCGGCACCACTTTGTATTCCACGTTGCAGCCGTGTGGGATGTGCAGCATGGCCAGCATCTGGGCCCGTGTCGGCCGCATCGTGTACGGTGCGGAGCGGGCGCAGGTGCATTCGATGTATTTCGAGGACCGCCATCTCAGCACGATGGATTTCGTTCGCGACGCCTACCGCGAGGACATGCCGGTGCAAGGCGGTGTGCTCGGCGACGAGTGTGCCGCGCTGTACTACGGCCCGAACGACACGCCGCCGGATGAGGAGCAGGCCAATACCTGAGACTGCCGGCCGAGTCACAATCCCGCTGCAGGACCGTCTGATCGTCGCCCTCGACGTGCCGGGCGTAGGGGATGCCCACCGCCTGGTGGACGCGCTGGGCGATACGGTGAGCTTCTACAAACTCGGCATGTGGCTGCTGTTTCAGCCCGGCGCCCACGGTTTGGTTGCCGAGCTCGTGCAAGCCGGCCGCGGCGTGTTCCTCGACTACAAGCTGTACGACATCGGCGAGACCGTTCAGCACGGCGTCAGCTCCATTGCGCAGCTCGGTGGGCGTTTCGTCACCGTGCATGGCGAGCCGCAAATCCTGCGGTCCGCGGTCGCCGGCGCCGCCGGGTCGAAGCTCGGCGTGCTGGCGGTCACCGTGCTGACCAGCCTCGACGACGGCGCCGTGAGAAGCATGGGCTATGACTTGAGCGTCCGCGAGCTCGTCACCCGCCGTGCCCGCGACGCGGCCGAGGCAGGATGCGCCGGCATCATCGCCTCCGCATTGGATGATCCGGACGCACTGCGCGAAACGTGCGGCCGGGCTGACTTGCTGGTCATAACGCCGGGCATCCGCATGCCGGGCGACGATGCCGGCGATCAAAGCCGCACTGCCACGCCCAGCGAGGCGATCCGGCGCGGTGCGGACTATCTGGTGGTGGGGCGACCGATCGTGCGGGCCGCATCGCCGCGGGATGCGGCGCGCCGGATACTGGACGATATGGCCGCGGTCTCGGTGGGGTAAGCGGGTCAACACGTATCGGGCAGTGGCCGCTTGGGACGCTGCCCCGGCGAACGGACGGTTGCTTCCCTCGATGGTTCGGAACCGACTTGCCCGAGGCCTAGATCGCGGCAGATACGGCGGACGACCTCTTCGACCGGTAGAGCGCCGATTTCGGTTTCCAGGACAGGATCGTCCAGCCGCTCGGCCAAGTCGTCGAACAGGCGTTCGGCTGCTTCGCCATCGGTGTCGCGCCGGATCACCTCTGCGACGCCCTGCGCCACCTGACGCCGCAGCATGGCGTGACGGTCATCGGCTGCAGCGGTCCCGGGCCACCCGGCCTGCATCCGCCGCAGCAGTGCGACACTGCGCCGCACCGAGCGTGACACCCGATCGAACGCCCGCGCCAATGCCTCGACCCGCGGCACGGCCTCGGCCAGCGCCGCGGCGGCCGCATCGATACCCTGGCCAGCCGCAACCGCCTCGCTCAACGACGTCGCATCGGCCGCCGTCGCCGGCAACCATCGTGCCGCTGCCTCGGCCGCCGCCTGCTCAATCTCCATCAACCGCGCAACGACGCGCGCCGCCCGCATCCCGAGGGCGGCGAGTTCGCTCAGTGTGGCGTCGAGATCTGGGTTAGGAGCAACCTTAGTATTCATGGCCGGGCAGAAGGCCACAAGACGACCGACAGTTTCAATGAAATACGATGCCGGCGGGCGCGGCGGCGGTTTACAGCGCATCTGGTGCGATGCCAAAGCGCATCGCACCCTACGGGGTGAGGCTAGGGTCAGCGCTCAGGCTGTTGGTATCAAAGCGCCAACTGCACCTTCATCGCCTTCGAACGGTCGGCGGCCAGTTCGAACCCGCGCACCGCCTCGTCCAGCGGCACGATCTCGCTCAGCAGTGGGGCCACGTCGATCGCGCCCGACGCCAGGTAGCCGACAGCCCAGGCGAACTCCACGTCGAAGCGGAAGCTGCCGCGGAGCTCGATCTCCTTCGCGGTGACCACGTTGATCGGCAGCGCCATGTCCCCGCCGATGCCCAACTGAACGATCACGCCGCCGGGTCGGGTCACGCTCAGCGCGGAGCTGAGCGCGGCGGCGCTGCCGGACGCCTCGATCACGATGTCGAAATAGCCTTTGTCGGCGGCGAAGCGGTCCAGCCCGGTGGGCTCGTTGCGCACGTTCACCGCCAGGTCCGCCCCGATCCGCCGGGCGATGGCGAGGGGTGCGTCGGCCAGGTCGGTGGCCACGACCTCCCGCGCGCCGGCGTGGCGGGCGGCGAGGATGGACAGCGCCCCGATCGGCCCGGTTCCGGTCACCAGCACGGTGCGGCCCATCACCGGCCCAGCCTGGTTGATTGCGTGCAGGCATACCGCGAGCGGTTCGGCGAAGGCGGCGTGTTCCAGCTTCATGTCCGCGGGCACGGGGACGGCCTGCGCCTCGGTGCATACCAGCAGCTCGCGGAAGCCGCCTTGTACGTGGGGGAAGCGCATGGCGCTGCCGAAGAACCGCATGTCGAGGCAGTGGCGCGGCTTGCCCTCCAGGCAGTAGCGGCAGTGGCCGCAGGGACGGCTTGGGTCCACCGCCACGCGGTCGCCGGGGCGGACCCGGGTGACGCCTTCGCCTACTTCCACCACTTCGCCGGCGATCTCGTGGCCGAGGATCATCGGCTCGCGGATGCGGACCGCGCCGAAGCCGCCATCCTGGTAGTAGTGCAGGTCCGACCCGCAAATCCCGCCGGCCCGGATGCGCACCATGACCTCGCCGGGGCCGGTGACCGGCGTGGGCGCCTCCTCGACCCGCAGGTCACGGGCCGCGTGGATGATGGCTGCCTTCATCGCCTCTGCTCCTGTATCGTGGCCCCGATATGGGACAAGCCGGCGCGCCGGGCCAGCCCGTTGCGAGCACTCGGCGCGCCGGGGACGTTGTAGGGACAAGGAGAGAGCGATGTCGCCATTCGATCTGACGGGCCGCCGGGCGCTGATCACCGGGTCGGGGCAGGGGATCGGCCTTGCCTTGGCCCGTGCGCTGGCCGGAGCTGGCGCCGAGGTGGTGCTGAACGGCCGCGACGAGGCCAAGCTGGCCCGTGCCGCCGCCGTGTTGCGGGAGACCGGTGCCACGGTCAGCCTGGCGGTGTTCGACGTCACCGACCAGGCCGCGGTCACGGCGGGCGTCGCCCGGATCGAGCACGAGACCGGGCCGATCGACATCCTGGTCAACAATGCCGGCCTGACCCGGCGCGTGCCGCTGCAGGACCTGCCGGAGGAGACCTGGCACCTGGTGATGCGCACCAACCTGGACGCGGTGTTCTACGTGGCCCAGGCGGTGGCGCGCCGCATGATCGAGCGTGGCCGCGGCAAGATCGTCAACGTCTGCTCCGTGCAGAGCGAACTGGGCCGCCCTGGCACCGCGGCGTATGCGTCCAGCAAGGGCGCGGTCAAGATGCTGACCAAGGGCATGTGCGCGGATTGGGCCAAGTTCGGCCTGCAGGTGAACGGCCTCGGCCCGGGCTATTTCGTGACCGAGCTGACCAAGCCGCTGGTGGACGACCCGGCGTTTTCCTCGTGGCTCTGCGCCCGCACGCCGGCCGGGCGCTGGGGGCAGGTGGACGAGCTGGGCGGGGCGATCGTGTTCTTGAGCGCCGCGGCCTCGGACTTCGTGAATGGGCATGTGCTGTACGTGGATGGCGGGCTGACGAGCGTGGTGTAGCGCCGCCTTCCTGTTCCGCCTGTGATTTTGTCCCGCCTGAGCCTGACCGAATTCCGCAACTACCAGGCGCTCACCTGGCGGCCGGAGGCGCGGCTGCACGTCATCACCGGGCCGAATGGCAGCGGCAAGACCAATCTGCTGGAGGCGGTGTCCTTGCTGGTGCCGGGCCGGGGCCTGCGCAACGCCAAACTCGGCGACCTGCCGCGTCAGGGTGGTTCCAACCGGTGGGGGGTTGCGGCGCAGTTCGCCGACGGGCTGGCGATCGGCACCGGTGCCCCGCCTGACGGCCCGGCCGACCGTCGCGTGTTCCGGCTCGATGGTGAGACGCCCCGCTCCCAAGCCGCCATCGCCGCCCGCTTGGCCGCTGTTTGGCTCACCCCGCAGATGGACCGGCTATTTGGCGAGAGTGCCTCCGGCCGCCGCCGCTTCCTGGACCGGCTGGTCTGGGCATTGGAGCCCGGCCATGCGCGGGAAGTGGCCGCGCACGATACCGCCATGGCCGGCCGCAACCGTCTGCTGGCCCAAGGTGGGGCCGATCCGGCGTGGCTGGCGGGGTTGGAGGACAGCATGGTGCGCCACGCCGTTGCCGCTGCGGCCGCCCGGCGTGCGCTGGTGGCACGGCTGAACGCGGCGCTGGAGGCTGGGGCTGCCGGCCGCTTTCCGGTTGCTCGCATGACGCTGCTCGACCGGGTGGCGGAACGGCTGGATGCGGGCCCCGCGCTGGAGACGGAGGACTGGCTGCGGGCGGCGTTGCGGGATGCCCGCACTGCGGACGCGGCCGCCGGGTCGGCGAGTTTAGGGGCGCACCGGGCGGATATGGGGCTGGCCGATGCCACCACCGGGTTGCCGGCGGCACTCGCCAGCACGGGGCAGCAGAAGGCGCTGCTGCTGGGGGTGATCCTGGGCCACGCCGCGCTGATCACCGCCGCCCGCGGTACCTCGCCGGTGCTGCTGCTGGACGAGCCCGCCGTTCACCTGGACTCGGAGCGCCGCCGCGACCTGTTGGACGCCCTGGCCGCGGCGGCTGGGACAGTGTTGCTGACGGGTACCGACCCCGACATTTTCGCCCCGTTGCAGGGGGTTGCCGAGGGCTGGCGCACCGGAGGCAATGGCCTGCGCAAAGACCCGACGTTTCCGTCACTTAGGGGTGTCTAACGGGGGCGTTTCGGCCTATATTCCGGGCTTAATCCTTTCTCCCCCGGAGTCCCTCGACGGCATGTCCGATCCCGCCGCGCCGATCCCTGAATCATCCCCGAACGACGGCGCCCCAAAGGACGCTTACGACGCTGATTCGATCTCCGTCCTGCGGGGGTTGGATGCCGTGCGTAAGCGCCCGGGCATGTATATCGGCGACACGGATGATGGTTCGGGCCTGCACCACATGGCGTTCGAGATCATCGACAACGCGGTGGACGAGGCGCAGG
>CAXTWC010000108.1:0-18500 GCA_964247805.1 uncultured Acetobacteraceae bacterium
GGCGCATGGTCCGTGCCTAGGCGCCCCCTCCACCATGCTTCGCACGGTCCCAATCCCCCGCAAGCGCGAGGGACGATCAGGCCGGAGGGGTGTCATGCGATGGCGCGGCGGCGGCGCTGCAGGCGTAGGATGAACGTAAGCGTTATGCCGATCAGAACGAACGATACGGCCGTCGTGACGGTACCGATCGCGAACAGCGTGGGCGTGCTATCACTCGAGATTAGCGCGTAGATCTCCAGCGGAAGCGTGTTGTAGCTCCCGATGGTGAGGGTCGTGCGAGCATACTCGTCGTAGGACAAAGTGAAGGCGCCCACGGCAACCCCGATGATGCCGGGCAGCAGCAGCGGTAGTGTCACGTAGCGCAGCCGTTGCCATGGCGAGGCGCCAAGATCGGTCGCGGCCTCCTCATACGAACGGTTGAAACGCGCCACGACGGCGAACATGGTCAACAGCCCGAATGGTAGCGTCCAGGTCAATTGCGCGCCGAGAGCGGAGGTGAACAGGCCCTGCGGCAGGTCCAGCAACTGGAAGCCGAGCCCAATGCCGAAGCCGACCAGCAGACTCGGCATGACCAGGCTGGCGATCGCGATGTAGAACAGCAGCGCCGCACCTGGGAACCGCCGGCGGAAGCCGAGGCCAGCCGCGACCGAGATCGCCACCGTAAGCAAGCTGACCACAGCCGCCAATACGATCGATCGGGTGAACGAGGCGGGTATATTCGCCATCTGTCCCGGCTTGAGAATGTCGGCGAACCACTTGGTCGAAACGCCCACCATCGGAAAGGTGACGCCGCCGTTCGGCCCTTGGAAGGACAGCACGTAGATCACCAGCATCGGGCCGTACAGGAATAGCAGGAACAATCCCATCAGCCCGGCAAGCAGATAGAAGGTATACGGCCGGGGTTCGCGGGCGCGCGCCATTCAGCTCACCAGCTCGCGCCGAACATCCACCATGCGCATCATCCCCGCGACCAGCAGCGCCACGAATAGCACCAGCACCACGGCACTGGCGGACGCCGGTGGGTATTGCATCGCCTGGATCTCGGTCGACAGCGCCGAGACGATCGATGCGCTCTGCCCGCCACTCATGCGCTTGACCACGAAGTAGTCGCCCATGACTTGGGTAAACACCAGGATCGAACCGAGCGTCACCCCGGTACGCGAGAGTGGGATGATCACGTGGCGCATCACCTGCCACCGGCTGGCCCCGGCGTCGATCGCGGCCTCCAGCAACGCCCGGTCGATCTTGCTGAGGGAATTCGCAATCGGCCCCATCATGAGCAGGGTGTACAAGTGCACGTAGGTGATGATGACCGAGAAGTTGGAGAACAGCAGAAAGTCCAGCGGCCGGCTGGTGACGTGCATGTCCATCAGCATGGTATTGAAAACGCCGTTGCGGCCAAGGAACGGAATCCAAGCGATAGTGCGAATGATCCCGGACGTCCAGAACGGGACGGCGCACAACAGGAACAGCACCATGCGTGCGGTTCCGCTGCGGATGTGGAACACCAGGAAATGGGCCAGGTTGAAGCCCAGAAAGAGCGTCACCGCCCAGACGATCAACGCGAACTCGAGCGAGCTGGCGTAGATGCGCAGCGTAGCCGGGGTGGTCAGCAGGTCGCGGTAATTGTCCAGGATGAAGGCCGGGTAGATGCCGACCCGGTCGTAGTCGAAGAAACTGACGACGAAGAATAGCAGCGTCGGCAGCGCGAACAGCACGAGCAGGATGATCGCAAGTGGTGAGACCTGCAGCCACGATATCGCCCAGGGGGCCAGGCGCGGCCGGGCCCAACGTGACCGTCCGGTTGTGATCCGGCCGGCTGTGGTGTCCCCGGCTGTGGTGTCTGACGCCATCAGGCCGCCAGCACCTGCGTCTCGCGGCAACGCATCAGGGGCTGGATGCGTGTGCCGAACTGCTCCATGCCGATGACGAAATCGTCGAACGTCATCATCACACCCTCGACGCCGGGCACGGTCGACAATTCGTCCAACATGGCGGCGACGTGGGCGTAGCTGCCGATCAGCAGTCCCTGGTTGGTCGGCAGCTTCTCGCCCACCAGCTTGATACGGTTGGCCCGGGAGAACGTGCCGGTGGCCGGGTCGTCGTTGGATTGCTCGTCGCGCCAGGCGAGCGCTTCATAGTCGGTGCCGGCCTTGTAATGCTCCCACTTGGCAAAGGCTGCTTCATCCGTCTCGTCGGCGATGATCATGATCAGGATGAGCGCGCCGCAATGCCGCCCGGTCTCGGCCGTTGCCGCCACCAGCCGGGCCACACTCGGGGCGAGCGCAGTTGGCTGGTTCACGCCGAAGCTGACGCAGAAGTTATAGTCGGCGTAGGTCGCGGCATAGCGCGTGCCGGCATCGCTCTGGGCGGCGCAGATGATCGGGAGCGGGCGGGACGGCAGGGGGCTGAGGCGGCAATCATCCATTTGGAAGAAGTCGCCCTTGAAATCGGAGTGCCCGGTGGACCAAAGCTCCTTCATGATGCTGACGTATTCGGCACAGTATTCGTAGCGCCGGCGATAGTGGTCGGCACCTGGCCAAATGCCCATTTGCGCGTATTCCGCCCGCTGCCAGCCGGAGATGATGTTCACCCCGAACCGACCCGGCGCGATGCTGTCGATCGTCACCGCCATGCGCGCGGCGATCGCCGGCGGCATGGTCAGGACGGCACAGGTCGCGAACAGCTCGATCCGCTTGGTGACCGCGGCGAGCCCGGCCATCAATGTGAACGACTCCAGATTGTGGTCCCAGAACTCCGATGGCCCACCGAAGCCATGCAGCTTGATCATGGAGAGCGCGAAGTCGAAGCCGAACCGCTCCGCCTTCTCCACGATCGTGCGGTTCAGGTCGAACGAGGGCATGTACTGGGGCGAGGTGGTTGAGATCAGCCAGCCATTGTTGCCGATCGGGATGAATACGCCGAGCTTCATTAGGATACGCCTTAGGTCAGGAGGTGATGAACTCGTTCCAACGCCGGGTCAGGTAGCGATCCTCGTCCATGACCGAGTTCCACACGGCGATGTTGCCCATGCGCTGATCGAACGAGCCGCCGTCGCGAGCGCGGCCGGCCTTTTCCATCAATTTGCCGAACGGGTCGTGGATGTCTTCCGCCGCGGGCTTGCCGCCATACCAGTAATCCCACTCGTCCGCGGACAAGAACTTCTTCGCGTTCTGCGGTTGCGCCGAGTAGTAGCCTTCGCGCGCCACGAACGCACCGGCGAAGCCCGAGGTGTACCAGTTCAGGTATTCGTAGGCGGCATCCAGCTTCATCCCCGTCAGATGCTTCATCATGCCGAACTGATAGCCCCAGCCACGATAGCCTTCCTTCAGCGGCTGGAACGTGCACGGGATTCCGCGCGTGCGCACCGCGGTCACGGCGGGGGACCACATGGACTGGATCACCACCTCGCCCGACGCCATCAGGTTCACCGACTGGTCGAAGCTGCCCCAGAACGAGCGGAATTGGCCGGATTGCTTGATCTCGGTCATGAGCTGGATCGTCTTGTCGATCTCAGCCTTCGTCATGTTGCCCTTGTTCGCGTATTTGATGTCGCCGCGAGCCTCGAGCGCCATGGCGACGTCGATCACGCCCACCGTAGGATTGTCCTGTAGTGCCGACTTGCCCTTGAAGGCCGGATTGATCAGGTCGGCCCAGCTCTCCACCGGGCGGCCCACCAGGTCGGGACGGATGCCCAGCGTGTCGGCGTTGGTGATGGTGGGCACGCTGGTCAGGAACTCGGTGGGCTCGGTGGCGAACTTTGCACCCGAGGCGTCGGTCGTGTACATCACCGTGTATGGCGCTATGCCCTGGGTCGATGCCTTGCGGCCGTCGGGATAGACACTCTTGGTGAATACAGAATACGTGGCGTCCCAGTTCTTGAACTTGGACACCGGGATCGTCTGCAACACGTTGCGGCCGACAAGGTATTTCAGATAGGGCAGACTGACGTCGGCAATGTCGATGTTGGCGGACTGCGTGAGAAAGCGGTTCAGCAGGTCCGAACTCTCGGCCGCCTGCATGGTGACCTTGAAGCCGAGGTCCTTTTGCGCCTGATCACCGATTGCCTGGATTGCCGTCACCGGTTGCCCAGCGTGCTTCAGTTCGATGTCCTTGATCGTCTGCGCCCAAATGGTCGGGAAGCCGCGTATGGCGCCCGACCCGGCGGCTACACCCGCCGTAGCCGCCGCAGCGGTGAGCAGGCGGCGGCGCGAAACTCCAGGCGTCGTGTCGTCCGTCATGGTGGGTCTCCCTCGGGAATTAGGCAGCGATCTTCAGGTCACGGCGGCTTTGCATCAGCGGCTGGATGCGGGTGCCGAACTGCTCCATGCCGATGACGAAATCGTCGAAGGTCAGCATGGCGCCCTGCACACCGGGCACCGCCGCCATCTCGTCCAGCATGGCGGCAACGCGCGCATAGGACCCGATCAGCACACCCATGCTGGTCGGCAATTTCTGCTTCGTGGTCAGGGCGAAGCGACCGACCGTGGCGTCCTTGTCCGCCTTCTTGTCGTTGGCCGCCTGTCCGTCACGCCAGGCCAGCGCCTCGTAATCGGTACCGGCCTTGTAATGCTCCCACTTCGCCATCGCCGCCTCGTCCGTTTCGTCTGCGATCACCATGGTCAGCACCAGTGCACCGCAATCTCGCCCACTCGCCGCCGTAGCCTCGACGAGGCGGGCGACCGGGCCGGCGATCTTGGTCGGTTCGTTGAGCCCCGTGGTGGCGCAGAAATTATAGTCGGCGAAGCCCGCTGCGAATTTCGTGCCGCGGTCGCTCTGACCGGCGCAGACGATCGGGATCTGGCGCGATGGCAGCGGGCTGCAGCGGCAATCGTCCATGGTGAAGAACTCACCCTTGAAGTCGGAGTGGCCGGTGGACCACAGCTGCTTCATGATCGTCACGTATTCCTCGCAGTATTCGTAGCGGCGCTGGTAGTGCGCGTCGCCGGGCCAGATGCCCATCTGCGAATACTCCGCCTCTTGCCAGCCGGAGATGACGTTCACCCCGAACCGCCCCTTGGAGATGCTGTCGATGGTCACCGCCATGCGGGCAACGATCGGCGCCGGCATGGTCAGCACGCCGATGGTGGCAAATAGTTGAATGCGGCTGGTAACGGCCGCGAGCCCAGCCATCAGCGTGAAGGATTCGAGGTTGTGGTCCCAGTATTGGGTAGGTCCGCCGAAGCCGCGCAGCTTTATCATCGAGAGTGCGAAATCGAAGCCGAACCGCTCCGCCTGTTGCACCACCGTCCGGTTCAGGTCGAAAGACGGCATGTATTGCGGCGAGGTCGTGGAGATCAGCCAGCCATTGTTGCCGATCGGGAGGAAGACGCCGAGTTGCATACTAACGATCCTTAGACTGGGTCTGGTAACGACGGGGCTTGGAAGATATTGGCCGGCTCGTCACCGAACGGCCGCGCACGGCGCAAGCGGGAGGTCATCGCTTCGACATGGGGGGACGCGGCGCAGACCATTTCGAACTGGCGGTCGGTCAGGGACAGCCCGGCGCGGCGGCAGGCTTGCGCGACGGCATCCCGTTCCTTGGGACCCAGATCACTGGTGGGATCCGGGACAGAAGGCAGCGGAGGCGGGGTTTCGCCGGGCACGAGGTGAGGCCGCCGGTCGCGCCAGCTGGTCGCGCGCTCGTAGGCGTGCCCTATGCCGAGGATTGTGGCATCGTCGAACGGCCGCCCGGCAATCTGCAACGCGAGCGGCAGGCCGGTGCGGCTGAATCCCATGCATTGCGACAGCGCCGGGCCGCCCGAGACATTCCACGGCGTGGTGAAGGAGGCCTTCTGCCAGAAGTTCACCGTCCGCCACGCCCCGAATGCGGGGGCCGGCGCCGGTGCGGTGGGCGTCACCAGCGCGTGATAGTGCTGCCAGACCGGCCGCAACTCCGCCAGCATTGTCCGCCGTTCGCGTTGCGCCTCCATGTAGTCGGCACCGCTGATCAGCACCGCGCCCAGCACGCGGCCCAAGAAGTCCTCACCGAAATCGCCGGGACGGCTCCGCAGGGTCGCGGCGTGGATATTGAACAGTTCGCTCTCTGCGATGGTGATCTTAACGTCGCTGTATTGCTTGGCGGGGCGTAGCTTCACGTCCTCGATGATCGCCCCCAGCGAGCGTAGTACGGCCAGCGCTTCCTCGAACGCCGCCACCACCTCCGGATCGGTGTCGATGTCCGTCTCGTGGAAATGGCGCACGACACCGATGCGCATTCCCGCGAGGCTGTCACGGAGTCCAGCCAGATAGTCGGGCACGGGGCGGTCGGCGCTGGCCGGGTCCTCCGCATCGTGTCCGGCGATCGCCTGCAGCAGCAGTGCGGCGTCGGCCACGGTCCAAGCCATCGGGCCGGCATGATCGAAGGTGAAGGAGTTGGGGTAGATGCCGCGGCGGCTGACCAGCCCGTAAGTCGGCTTCAGCCCCGCGATCCCGCACAACGCCGCGGGCAGCCGGATGGAGCCGCCCGTGTCGGTGCCAAGCGCCGCCGGGGTCAGCCCGGCGGCCACCGCCGCGCCCGATCCGCTGGACGAGCCGCCGGTGAAATGCCCGGTGTTCCACGGATTGCGCGCGGGCGGCCAGGCCAGGTCGAACGAGGGCCCGCCATGCGCGAATTCATGCGTCGCCAACTTGCCCAGCAGCACGCCGCCCGCCTCGTACAGCCGGGTGACTGCCGCTGCATCCCGTGTGGGCACACTATAGGCACAGACACGAGACTGTCCGGTGGTGCGGATCCCCGCCGTGGAAAAGATGTCCTTCAGCGCAAACGGCAAGCCATGCAGTTTGCCGCGGTAATGACCGGACGCGATCTCCGCCTCGGCAGACCGCGCCTGGGTCAATGCGTGCTCGCCGGTCAGCAGGAGATAGGCGTTGAGTTGGGGGTTCAGCGTGTCGGCCCGATCCAGCAACGCCTGTGTCAGCTCGACTGGCGAAACCTGGCGTCGCTCGATCAGCGCTGCGGCCTCGAGCAGGCCTAGATGATGGAGCTGTGTGGCCCCGGCACGGAGATCGTCGAGCACGATCAGGCCGGGTGGAACGTCAAAGACATGGCACGAACCTCACACACAGGTGGCTGCTAAGCCCCGGCGTTCCATCCCGTTCGGCATGCGGCGGAATGCTCCTTGCCGATGTCGTGACCTGGGCACTGGATCGCAACCGCCGCTATGAAGTCAAGCACGCGATACCACTGCGGTAGCAGGTTGAGTTCGTTTCAGACTGGCTTGCCACATACAGCGGCAGTGAGGGCTTAAAGCTGTCTATTTCGGTGGCAGAAACGTCTCCAGTCAGGCCGCCCGTACGTTGGCGAGAAATGCGATGACCTGGCTCTCCAACAACTCGGCCTGACCGGCGAGTTGTTCGGCGGACCCGAGCACTTGGCCGGCAGCGATCCCGGTTTCGCCGGCGGCGTGGCTGACATACGCGGTGTTGGCCATGAGTTCGTTCGTGCTGGCGACAAGTTGTTGGACGTTGCGGGCGATCTCCGACGTCGCCGCATCTTGCTCCTCGACCGCGGAGGCAATAAGCGCCGCGATCGAGCTCATCTGCTCGACGGTTGCTGCAACTCCGCCGATCACACCGACCGCCCGCGTCGTCGCATCCTGGATTTGCCCGATCTGGTCGGCAATCTCCTCGGTCGCCTGCGCGGTCTGCACCGCCAATGTTTTTACTTCTGCTGCCACGACTGCGAAGCCTGCGCCGGCTGGCCCAGCCCGGGCGGCCTCGATCGTTGCATTGAGCGCCAGCAGCTTCGTTTGACCGGCGATTCTGCTGATCAGCTTCACGACGGCGCCAATCCGTTGCGAGGCTTCAGCCAAGGCGCGGACGATGTCGTCCGTCAGACGCGCATTGGCCGCCGCTTGCTCGGCGTTGATCGCCGATTGGCTGACCTGCCGGCTGATTTCGCCTATTGAACCGTAAAGCTGTTTGGCGGCCGTTGCGACGGCATGCACTCCATCCGTTGCGACCCTGGCCGCAGCGGCCGAGCCGGACGCCCGGTCATTCGCCAGCGTCGCCGATCCTGACATCGAACGGGCTGTCACCTGCATGTTGTTGGCCGCTTCGGCAACCACACCGGAAATGGCTGCGACGGTGGCCTCGAACCCTCGGGCGAGGTCCATCAATTCGGCTTTGCGAGCGGTCTCGGCAACCTGCTTCTGCAGAGCTCTTTCCGCTTCCATTCCGGCGATATGCGCAAGCCCATCACGGAATACGCCGAGCGAGCGCACGATCGCGCCCAATTCGTCCCTGCGCTGCAAGGCATGCAAGTCGATGGATAGGTTGCCCCCTGCGAGATCGAGGGTGGCGCTGGCGATGCCGCGGATTGAGCGGACGGTGACAAAGGCAAGCGCCGCGGTGCCGGCCAATACCAAGACCAGAGCGGACCCGGCGAGAACCTCGAAGTCACGTCGCGCGGTATTCGCCACCTCG
Organism: uncultured Acetobacteraceae bacterium; assembly: GCA_964247805.1. Lineage (GTDB taxonomy): Bacteria > Pseudomonadota > Alphaproteobacteria > Acetobacterales > Acetobacteraceae > LMUY01. The sequence goes on from CAXTWC010000108.1 coordinate 8,428, forward strand.
TGAGCGCCGGCTGCACTCATCTCCTGCGTGCTCACGACCTCCTGCACCATCACGCTAAGCTCGAGGTTCAAAGTCTGATAGATCTTGTCGAAAGGCTGCAGGAAGGAGACAGCGGACGCGAAGTCGACGTCCAGCATTTGGCGAACCCAGTCCACAGCGGTCCTGTAATCCCGCACCGAGTTCACGAGGGCGTCCACCCTGGGCCGCTGGCTGGGCGTCGCATAGGTATCGCGCCAATGGATCAGCTTCGCCGCGAGGGCGTCGATGTCCGTGAGCAAGCGATCGAGCTCCGCCGGGGCATCGAGGGTGGCCGAGTGGGCCGCTTGCAGCGCCAATACCCGGTAGAGTGTACCGTTGATGCCTTGCACCCCGGTCGTGGCACGAGCGAGCTCACGCCTGGACTCGCCGCTTTTCAGCAATCCGTCAATGGACTGCATGGTTCGCGAGAGGCTGGCAGATCCGACCCAAGCGATGAGCACGATCACGCAGAGTGCGGCTGCCGGTCCAAGCGTTAGTTTGACGGCGAATGGCCAATGCCGCGGCGCCAGCAATGCACGGCTCATGGCTCGGAAACCCGCGCTCAAAACCGGGCCGTTGCCGCTGCGATGAAGCGACGTTCAACGGGTGGCCCGGCGGTTTCGGCCAGCCGCGAGAGGTTGAATTGCTCGGCTGTACCGGACAGCGTGACGTGGTCGGTCAGCTGGTAACCCACGCGCGCATTCAGAGCGACGTAATTGGGCACGTTGACGGTCGCGAAGGAGCCTGTAACCACGGCGGCCTTGAAATCCTGGAAGCTCGACTGCCAACGCCCTTGGACGTCGAGTTCCCATCTGTCGACGCTGTAGCCGCCGCCGAGGATGATGGTGTGTTGTGGCGTGCCATGACGATAGTCGAAGTTTGGGCTGCTGCTGAAGCCGGGTGCGAGGTCGTCGGTGATGGATGCGAAGCTGTAGCTCGCGTTCCACCGCCAACCAGATTCAGTCTTACCCTTGATGCCGAGTTCGAAGCCAACCTCCTGGCTGGAGCCGATGTTGGAGGACTGGCTCGTCAGATACCGGCTGGGCTGCAGACCGAAGGGGACCGAGGGCGAACCTGCCAGCAGGTTGTCGTTACGTTGATAGAACGCCGCCGTTCGGATCACGCTATGGAGCGGTGCGATCGAGCGATCATAGGCTAGCTCGAAATTCCATACCGCCGTCGGCGAGAGAGTGGGATTGCCGTAGTAGATTGTCCCTTCGCCAGGCAGCGTGAGCTGGAACGCATAGTCCGTCAGGCTCGGAACCTGCACGCCTCGGGCCGCGGTCAGTCGTAACGTGTCGTTCGGCGTTACATTCCAGACCAAACCCGAATTGAAGCTGGGCTGGGTCAGAGTGACGCGGCTGTACTGCCCCGGCGTCAAGGGCGTGTCAGCTGGCTCGGAGCCGCTCAAGCCAAGTTCCAGATGATCGATACGCACTGCATGGGTGATCGAGACTGTTGGCATCACCTGCCATGTCCACATCGCGTCGGCGGCATAAACCGCATAGCCGATCCTCCCGCCGAGAACTTGGCCCGTGGCAGAATTGTGCCTGTACTCGAGACCGAGACGGATGGTATTTTCCGTGTCGACCTTGAGCAGGTCACTAATCTTGGCGACGTAGACGGTGTTGGTCAGGTCGGCGGCCGTGCTGGGGGTCGTGTAGCTGTTACGCGCTTGATTGCGATAGAAGTCGAACGCCAGCAAACCGATCGAGGTATCGGCAGTGACACCGAAACGCATCGTGTCGATCCGGTAGCGCGCCGCCAAGTACGACCCTTCGAATTCGGCCAGCCCCGTTTGACTGTCGACGACGCCTCCCTCTGCGGTGACCCGAACATTCGGAAATGCCTGCCAGCTTCCCTCCGCGTTGAAGCTGCCGTCGCGTGGCTGCAAGCGGTCCGCACGGTCGAACGCGTTGAGCCCGGATGAGGAAAACTCCCGTGCCGTGAGGCCCCCGGCGGAGAGTCGGACCGCGACATCATCGTTTATGTGAGCCGTCCCCACCACCGACGCCTCGGCCAGGTTCTGCGTGCCGGTGCGGACGGTTACGGCGTTCGTGTTGTCCTTCAGTGGGTCGACGGTGATGATGTTGATCACCCCACTCGCGGCGTTGAAGCCGTACAGCGCGGAGTTGGGTCCCTTGACCACCTCGATCTGGCGAATTTCGTCCAACTGAACCGGTATCGTGTTCCAGGCGACGTAGCCGTAGTCGTCGAGGTAGACCTGGCGACCGTTTACCAGCACCAACAGCCGCGGGTTGAGTGGCTGGTTGTAGCCCCGGATGGCCACTTCGGCATCAGCGAAACCGTACGTGCGGACGTCAAGTCCTGTGACGAAGCGCAGGATGTCCGGGATGTTGTCGGCCCCGGATCGCCGGATATCGTCCTGCGTCAGGATGACGAGATCGGCCGGCACGTCGGATGCCTTCTGCGGCTTGCCCGTGACGGACGTGGTGATGGGCTCACCGAACACCTGCTCGAGCGCGCCATAGTCGACCGCTTGCGCCCGCGCCGCCGTAACTCCGACGAGGCCGGCCAGCAGGACGATGCCCGCCCCGGATCGCAGCATGGCCAGCACCTTAAATCTCATGGATCAGCATCCGGAAGGCGGTCGCGAAATCGATGCCAGCCGCAGCGGCCGCCTTGCGGTTCAACGTGATCTCGACATGCGGCTCTGATTGGACTGCCAGCGTGCAGGCGCCGGCTTGCACGAGCGCGATATCACCGGTGATGCATAGTGCGCCTCCGGTCTGGATCACTGCTGCAACCATCTCGATCGGGGTGCCGGCGGCGACGATCACCGCGGCGTAGCGCTTCCCCTGTCCCAGCGACGTGGCGGGTAGGGCTTCGGCCGTTACGGTGTTGGAGCCGCCGTTCGACCCGGCCTGGAACAGGTCCACGATTGCGGCGGCATCCGCCTGGGAGGCAGGATTATCGACTGCATAGACCACGGCCACCGTCCCGCCGGAGCGCGGTGGATCGAGGAAGCCCAGGATTTTCCCGATGATCAGGGCATCCTTGCCGGTCAAGGAGGTCGCCAATCCCGCTCGAGGCAACATGGCCGCCATGAGCAGAAACGTGATGACGGTGAGCCATCGTGTTGGTCGACTCCAATGGCGGCACACCTAGCGACCTCTGAAACAGTGTCGCTTGCATCATGCAGCAAGGTAGTTACTGAGGACTTAACCGCGCCCTGTGCTGCAGCGATGTCATCATTGGGGTTCCTGGCCGTGCCTACAGCGGCACCCTATCGGGTGGGCTGCGCCGGCTGTGAGGAACAGTGGTCTACTTCGGCCGCAAGGCGCTCTCGGCTAGATAAGCCCTCTCCCAACCGAGCGCCTGCGCCGCTAGATCCTCGAGTTCGGGCGTTCCTAAGCCGGCGCAGCCGCTCCGCGTTGCAGGGCCTGCCATACCCGCTGGGCCGAAGCCGGCATGTCCAGATGCGCCACACCCGCCGGGCTGAGCGCGTCCAGGATGGCGTTCATCGTCGTCGGGAGCGAGCCGACCGTGCCCGCCTCGCCCACGCCCTTCACGCCCAACTGGTTGCTGGGGGATGGGATAAGCATCAAGTCGATCGTGACCCGGCGCGCCAGGTCCGCGTGGGGCATGGCGTAGTCCATGAAGCTGCCGCTCAGCATCTGTCCGTCCGCGTCATACAGGCAGATCTCGCCGAACACCTGCCCGAGACCCTGCAGCAGGCCGCCCCAGATCTGCCCCTCCAGCAGGGTGCGGTTCACCACTGCGCCGCAATCGTCGATCGAGACGTAACGCACCAGTTCCGTCATGCCGGTATCGGGATCCACCTCCACCTCGGCCACGTGGGCGCCCGAGGGAAACGCCCGCGGTGATGGGAGCTCGGCCTTGCTGTCCAGCGCGCCGGGATGCTGGCGGGCCAGGTCCACGAGCCCCACTATCCGGTCCGTGCCGGTGATGCGGTAGGCGCCATCGGCATAGGTGATGTCCGCCTCCGCGGCCTCCAGGGCGTCGCTCGCGAGCGATAGGCCTTTCCTAATGACCACGCCTGCGACCTCCGCCGAGACGGAGCCTTGGGCCATCATGCTGCGGGAGCCGAAAGCGCCGCCGCCCTTCAACGCCGGGCTGTCGGCGCGGCCGGCGCGAAGGGTGATCAACGCCGGGTCGATCTGCAGCACTTGAGCCGTGATCTCGGGCAGCACCGTCTCGTGCCCTTGGCCGGAGGAGATGGCGACTTCGTGCAACAGCAGCGTGCCGTCGGGCTCGAAGGTGATCGCTGCCTCGTCGGTTTGCGACACGCCGCCGGCTGGCTCGATGAACACGGCGCAACCAATGCCGCGCAGCTTGCCACGCCCGACCGCCTCCGCCCGGCGGGCTTGGAAGCCGGCCCAATCCGCCTCGTCGAGAGCCTTGTCCAGCAGGGCGGTGAAGTCGGCGCTGTCATACGCACTCGGCATTGGCGCCGTCACGATCTGGTAAGGAAAGTCCCCACGGGGGATGAAATTGCGGCGACGTAGGGCCAGCCTATCGAGGCCGGTCTGCCGAGCGGCCTCGTCCACCACGCGTTCCACCGCATAGGCCATATCGGGTCGGCCGGCGCCACGATAGGCGGTGATCGGCACGGTGTTGGTCACCGCCAGCCGGGTGCGGCCGTAGACGGCGGGAATGCGGTAGGCGCCGGCTGCCATCAGCGACGCGTTCAGTGTGTTGGTGCCGGGCCCGGCGGCGGAGGGATGCGCGCCGATATCGCACACCCAATCATGCCGGATGGCGAGGAACGTGCCGTCGGCATCCATCGCCAGGTGCGCCGTCATTTGCACAGCGCGGCCGTGATAGTCGCTGAGGAAAGTCTCCGACCGGCTGGCCACCCACTTCACCGGGCGGCCTACCCGCTTCGCCGCCAAAGCCAGCGCGGCATGCTCGGGATAGGCACCGCCTCGGATACCGAATGCGCCGCCAACATCCTGCGCGTACAGGCGGATTTTGGCCGGTGGCAGGCCGGTCAACCCCGCCAGGGCATCCCGGAGGGAGGTCATGCCTTGGCTCGCCGTCCACAGTTCCAGCACGTCGCCGTCCCAGGAGGCGAGGGCGGCCTTCGGTTCCATGGGATTGCCGACGACACGGGGGCTTTCCATGTCCAGCCGGACCACGTGGGCCGCGCGGGCGAAAGCGGCCTCTACGGCGGCCTGGTCGCCGAAATCGAAGTCGAAGCACAGATTGCCCGGTATGCTGTCATGCAACTGCGGCGCGCCCGGCGCCAAGGCCGCGTGCGGATCGGCCACCGCGGGAAGCTGCTCGTAATCGATGGCCAGCAGTTCCGCAGCGTCCTGTGCCTGGTGCGCCGTTTCCGCAACGACCAGGGCTACGGGCTCGCCGACATAGCGCACCCGGCCGTGCGCCAAGGCCGGCGAAACCGGGGAGAGCAGGGGCTCGCCCCGGCCCTTGTAGGGGACCATCGCCTTGCCGCGGGTGTAGCCGGCCTGCAGCATGTCGGGCGCCGTCAACACGGCAAGCACGCCGGGCGCGGCCAGGGCGGCTCCGGCCTCGATGCCTGTGATGCTGGCGTGCGCACGATCCGAACGGACGAACACTGCATATAGCTGTCCCGGGCGGTTCCAATCCGCGGTGTAGCGCCCATCGCCTGTGGTGAGCCGCTGGTCTTCCCGGCGGCCTTTGTACGCGAAGTCCATGCTGCTACCCGGTTCTGTGATCTGGTGGCCGCGATATTACGCCGATAACGGCTGGCACACAGGGGTGGGTCGGCGCATTGGCGCGTCCGTTGTTCACACTTTATCAACCAGCTCCACGCAGGATGGCGTCACACTCCCTGTAGGAGGCTGCGCTGCACGCCCAAACCGGTGCTCGGTCGCCGAGCGCACTCCATGTCGGGACCAGGCTGAGCTATCTGAAAGCCGTGTATGGGGAAGGCTGTGCCCTGTTGCGGGCTGGCCGACATGAACAAGCGGTCGTGTGTTTCGCGGCGGCCCTGGGGGAGGCGCCGGATTTCGCCGACGCGGCGCAGAATTTGGGCTGCTGCCTCGCGGCTCTCGGACGCTTTACGGAGGCATCCCGGTGCTATGCTGTGGTCGTGCAATTACGGCCGGAGGATGCCGGGGCGCAGTTCAACCTCGGTTGCGTGCTGCTTGCGGCGGGTGATCACGAAGCGGCGGTAGCCCCGCTGCAAAAGGCCGCGCACTTGGCGCCTGGCCTTGCCAAGCACCATCAGTTTCTCGGCCTGGCCCTCATTGCTGCTGGACGGAAAACGGATGCGGTGCCGGTGATGCTGCAGTCCGTCCGGCTGGATGCGGCCAACCCCGTACTGGTGGCCAATCTGGCGGGATTGCTGGTGGATGTCGGCCAGATAGAGGCAGCCGTCGAGGCCGGCTTGGCCGCGGTGGCGTTGGCGCCGGATAGCCCGCTCGCCCAGGCCAACCTGGCGCGTGCCCTGCATTGCATCGGGCGGAGCGGCGATGCGCTGGCCCCAGCGCTTGCCGCAGTCCGCCTTGCGCCGGAGGATGGCGGAGCCGCAGCGACGCTCGGTGCGGTCTACTACATGCTGGACCGGTACGCGGACGCCGCCGCGGAGTCCCGCCGTGCCGCCCGGCTGTCCCCGGAGTTGTATCAAGCCAAGGCCAATGAAGCGGTTGCCCTGGAGGCATTGGGCGAGTTGGCTGGGGCTGAGATAGCTGGACGGCAGGCGGTGGCCCTTGCGCCGCCAGGCAACGCGGAGGCACGCCACAACCTGGCCTGCATGCTGCTCCGGTCCGGCGTCCTGACCAGTGAGAGCTGGACGCTGTACGAATCGCGCTTGCAGCTGACGCCGGCGGCTCGTTTGCTGGGCGAGCGACCGCGCTGGGCCGGTGAGGATGTCGCCGGCAAGACCGTATTGCTGCACGCCGAGCAGGGGTTCGGCGATACGCTTCAGTTCGCCCGTTATGCCCCACTCGTGAAGGCACGTGGCGCCCGTGTGGTGCTGGCCGTGCAGCCGGCTCTGTACCGGTTGCTTCAGGGTATGCCCGGTATCGACGAAGTGGTGCGGGCGGACGGCGCCTTGCCGCCACATGATTTGTTCTGCCCACTGCTAAGTCTTCCAGGCGTGTTTGGCACGACCCTGGATACCATTCCGCCCGTGGTGCCGATCGCCGTCGATGCGGACAAGGTCGCAGCGTTGCCTCCGCCCACCGGGCGCTTGCACGTTGGCCTGGTTTGGGCCGGAAGCCCGATTTTCATCCATGATCGCGCCCGTTCGATCGGGTTGCACACGATCAAGCTGCTGGCCGACGTCGCCTCCGTCGCGCTGCATAGCCTGCAGGTTCCGGCCGGGCAGGGCGACGGTCTGCCGATCGTGGACCACATGGCCGGTGTTGCTGATTTCGCAGACACCGCCGTGCTGATCGCCGGGCTCGATCTCGTCATTGCCGTAGATTCGGCCGTGGCGCATCTCGCGGCCGCCATGGGCAAGGAGGTGTGGCTGTTGTCACGCTTCGTCGGTTGTTGGCGCTGGCTGCGCGAGCGTGACGACAGCCCATGGTATCCGACCATGCGCATCTACCGGCAGCCCAGCCCTGGCGATTGGGCCAGTGTTCTCGCGCGGGTCCGTAGCGATCTCGAACAGCGTGGACGAGACGCCCTGGCACTGTCCTCCACGGCTTGACGCCAAGCCTCCTGTCCCGGCCACCTCCCTGGGCCTGCAGGAGCGGTCCTGGTTGTAAAAGCGGCCTATGAATTGCAAAGAACCGGAAGGCGGTTCGGTCTGGTCACGATGCGCATCGGCGGCGGGCAGAGCATCGCGTTGGCGATCGAGCGTCTGTAACGGGTTGGGAGTGCCGGTGTGAGCGTTCGGGTTGGGATCGATATCGGCGGCACGTTCACCGATCTGCAGGTGCTCGACGAGCGCACGGGAGCGGGCGGCAGCGTCAAGACTCCCACCACGCCGGCGGATCCGTCGATCGGGCTGCTCGACGGGCTGACCCAGGCGGCCGAGCGCTACGGGTTCGCCTTGTCCGACATCAGCCTGTTGCTGCACGGAACCACCATCGCCACCAACGCCGTGCTGGAGCGCAAGCTGGCGCGCGGCGTGCTGATCACCACCGCCGGGTTCCGCGACGTGCTGGAGATCGGGCGGCATGCGCGCACCGACGTCTACGGTCTGCGCCCCCGCAAGGAGCCGCCGCTGATCCCACGGGAGCGGCGGGTGGGCATTTCCGAGCGCGTGCGGGCGGATGGATCGGTGGAGATCGCTCTCACCGATGCGACCATGCGCGAGGCGGCCGAGGCGGTGGCGGCCCATGGTGCGGAGACCGTCGCCATCACCCTGCTGAACGCCAACGCCAACCCGGCGCACGAGCGGCAGATGCGCGACCACCTGGCCGCCGCACACCCGGGACTCCCGGTGTCGATCTCGTCCGAGGTCAGCCCGGAGATCCGCGAATACGAACGCACCTCGACCACGGTGCTGAACGCGCTGTTGGTGCCGATCGTGCGCTCCTACATCGACCGGCTGCGGACCCGGCTCACGGAGCACGGCATCACCGCCCGGCTCCTGTTGGTGCAGTCCAATGGCGGCGTTTGCAGCCCGCAAACCGCGTCCGAGCAGCCGGTTCGGCTGCTGCTGTCGGGCCCGAGCGGCGGCGCCCTTGCGGCTCAGCGGCTGGCCGGGCGGCTCGGCATGCCGGACCTGGTGGGCGTCGATATGGGCGGCACCAGCTTCGACGTGTGCGTGGTGGCCGACGGCGCCATCACCCAGCGCACCCAAGGTGAGGTGGACGGCCTGCCGGTGCGGCTGCCGATGGTGGAGATCCGCACCATCGGCGCTGGCGGCGGGTCCATCGCCTCGGTGGATGTGGCGGGGCGGTTCACCGTGGGCCCACGTAGCGCAGGGGCGCGGCCCGGTCCGGCGTGTTACGGGCACGGCGGCCTGCAGCCCACCGTCACCGACGCCAATCTCCGGTTGGGCCGGCTCGACCCGGCGTTCTTCCTGGGGGGCGCCATGCGGCTCGACGCCCCGGCGGCCGCGGCGGTGTTGGCTGGGCTGGGCGACACGCTCGGCCTGCCGGAAGATCGCGCCGCCGCGGGTGTGCTGGCGCTGACCAATACCAGCCTGGCCGCCGCGATCCGCCTCAGCCTGTTCGAGCGTGGGCTGGATCCCCGCCGCTTCGCCCTGCTGTCGTTCGGGGGCGCCGGGGGGCTGCATGCCATCGAGGTGGCGGAGGAACTGGGCATGGACCGCGTGGTGTTCCCGTCCGGTGCCAGCACGTTCTCCGCCGGTGGTATCTTGGGGTCGGACATCGTGCACGACCTGGCGCGCAGCCGGGTGTTGCCGGCCACCGACGCGAGCCTGCCGGCGCTGCGCGAAATGTGTGCTGCCTTGGCCTCGCAAGCCGCTGATTTGGCCGAGGCGGACGGCACCCCGGCGGATCGGCGGCGCCACGCGTTCACCGCCGACATGCGCTACCGCGGCCAGGCGTTCGAATTGCTGGTGCCGTGGCACGATCCGGACGGCCCGCTCGAGCCGTTGCTGGAGGCGTTTCACACACTGCACGCCCAGCGTTTCTCGTATGCCAACCCGGCCGACCCGGTGGAGATCGTGACGGTGCGGTTGACCGCGTCCGGACTGCTGCCGACGGTGCCGAATGCGGCCCATGAAGCGGGGGAGGGCGCGCGGCCCCGGCATCTGCGGCCGGTATTCGCCGGGGGGGCTTGGGCAGATGTGCCAGTGCTGCATCGGGCAAGCGTGATCGACGAGATGTCGGGGCCCGTGATCGTGGAGGAGGACTACACCACGGTGCTGGTCCCGCCGGGCTGGTCGTGTGGCCCGGGGGCGGATGGGACGCTGGTAGCGACGAAAACTTCTCCCTCTCCCCTTGCGGGAGAGGGTCGGGGAGAGGGGGGACACGCGTCATCAACCGTATCTGCTGCACCCCTCCCCCAACCCCCTCCCACAGGGGGAGGGGGCTTTTTAGGCGCGGTCGAACTCGAAATCCTCCGCAGCGCGCTGACCGCCGCCGCGGCCGAGATGGACGTTACGATCTGGCGCACCAGCCGCTCCACCGTGGTGCGCGAGCTGCTGGACTACTCCACCG